>DATJIS010000012.1:0-9294 GCA_035493035.1 Casimicrobiaceae bacterium
TGAAGCCGTCGACGTCGTCCGCATCGCGGATCGGCGCGTGCACGAACACGCGCGTCGAGGACGCGCCCGCGGGTGCGGCGGCGCGCGCGCTCACCGAGATGCCGCGCAGGAGATCGCCGAGCGCATTCTCGGGCGCGTTGACGTCGAGCAGCGGCAACGTGCCGGCATCGGCGCGTCGACCGCCGCCCCAGAACCACACCGCGTTGGCCGGCGACGCTCCGGCCGACTCGCGCGCGGCGTTCACCGGATGGTTGTGCAGCAGCATCTGGATCTCGTCCTGCCAGCGACGCCACTGCGGTGCGTCGTCGCCGCGCGGCAGCGCCTCGGCCAGCGGGCCCGTGCGGGCGCGGTCGAGCGGCGTGGTGGTGATCTCCGGCGGCACCGCGAGGTGCGCGAGCCACAGGTCGTGGCGCGGCGCCATGAATGTCACGCCGTCGTCGACGAAATGGGCATTGAGCGCCATCAGGAGCTCGTGCGTCTGCTCGTCGGTGAGGTCGCGCACCTGACCCTCGAGCGCGACGTCGGTACGGCCCGGGACGAGCGTCACCGGATCGGCGAGCAGCCAGTAGTCGTCGCGCGTATCGACGCCCACGCCGGCGGCCGTGAGCGCGGCAAGAGGCGCCTGCGCGGCCAGTCCGAGCGTGCGGCACGTGCGCAGCGCGATGCCGTCGGCGTCGACGATAGGCGGCTCCGCGTAGAACGCGAGCCGCGCGAGCGGCGGACGGGTTGCGCACGCGTCGGCATGCGCGGTGAGGCCGGGGCAGACGAGAAGCATGGGATGGAAGCGCACGCACGAGTACGACGCGCCGTGCGGACGGGCGGGCGAGTCTAGCATGCGATAATGCGCGGCCGCCTACGACCTTCGGTCGCGCGACCACCTCGGCATCATCACTCCACGTGTCGCCTTACGAACTGGCCATCGGCCTGCGCTACACGCGTGCCCGCAGGGGCTCCGGCCGCAACACGTTCATCTCGTTCATCGCCATCGTATCCGCTGTCGGCATCTGGCTCGGCGTCTGGGCGCTGATCGTCGTGCTGTCGGTCATGAACGGCTTCCAGCAGGAGCTGCGCAACCGCATCCTGTCGGTGGCGTCGCACGTCGAGATCCAGGGCTTTCCCGCGTTGCATGACGCCGCCGCGGTGGCGCGGAAGGCGCGCGAGAATCCGCGCGTCGTCGCCGCGGCGCCTTATGTCTCGGGGCAGGCCATGCTCTCGGTCGGCGACGCCAATCGCGGCGTGCTGGTGCGCGGCGTCGACCCGGCGCAGGAGCGCAACGTCGAGGACATCGGCAACCACATGCGTCGCGGCTCGCTCGACTCGTTGACGCCGGGCAGCTTCAACATCCTGCTCGGTGTCGACCTCGCGCGCGCGCTCGGCGTTCGCGTCGGCGACAGCGTGGTCGCGATCACGCCGCAGGGTGTTGTGACGCCGGCGGGCGCGCTGCCGCGCATCAAGACCTTCACCGTGTCGGGCATCTTCGACGCCGGCATGGCCGAGTTCGACGGCGGCCTCGCGTTCATCAACATCGCCGACGCCGAGCGCCTTTATCGCCTCGAAGGGCCGAGCGGGGTGCGTCTCAAGCTCGACGATCTGTTCGCGGCGCCGCAGGTGAGCCGCGAGCTCCTCGCCACGCTGCAGGACGACGCCGCGGTCACCGACTGGACGCGCACGCATGCGAACTTCTTCCGCGCGGTCGCGATCGAGAAGCGCATGATGTTCCTCATCCTCGCGCTGATCATCGCCGTGGCCGCGTTCAACATCGTGTCCGCGCAGGTCATGACGGTCACCGACAAGCGCGCCGACATCGCGATCCTCCGTACGCTCGGCGCGTCTCCGGCGTCCATCATGGGCATCTTCACGATCCAGGGCGCGCTCGTCGGGATACTGGGAACGGTCGCCGGCGTGATCACCGGCATCGTGCTCGCGCTCAACATCGACGTCGTCGTGCCCGCGATCGAGCGCACCTTCGGGATCCAGTTCCTCGACAAGAGCGTCTACTACATCAGCGAGCTGCCGTCCGACCTGCAATCGGGCGACGTCATCTCCGTTGCGCTGATGGCGCTCGTCCTCGCGCTCCTCGCGACGCTCTACCCGAGCTGGACCGCGGCACGGGTCAATCCGGCCGAAGCCCTGCGCTATGAATGACCCCGCCGCGGGCGCGGTGCTCGCGTGCCGCGACCTGTGCAAGACGTACCGCACGGGCCCGCTCGACGTGCCCGTGCTGATGGGCGTGAATCTCGACGTCGCGCCCGCCGAGCACATCGCCGTGGTCGGCGCGTCGGGATCGGGCAAGAGCACGCTGCTGCATCTGCTGGGCGGCCTCGACCGGCCGAGCAGCGGCGACGTGATCATCGAGGGACGTGCGTTCGGCGCGCTGTCGGAAGCCGAGCGCGGCCGCGTGCGCAACCGCGCGCTCGGCTTCATCTACCAGTTCCACCACCTGCTGCCCGAGTTCTCCGCGCTGGAGAACGTCGTCATGCCGCTCGCCATTCGCCGCCTCCCCCTCGACGAGGCGCGCGCGCAGGCCAGCGAGATGCTCGAGCGCGTGGGGCTCGCGCATCGCGTGCGGCATCGTCCCGGTGAGCTGTCGGGCGGCGAGCGTCAGCGGGTTGCTTTGGCGCGCGCGCTGGTGACGCACCCGCGCTGCGTGCTCGCCGACGAGCCGACCGGCAATCTCGACCGCAAGACCGCCGGCATGGTGTTCGACCTCATGCTCGACCTCAATCGCGACATCGGCACGGCGCTCGTCATCGTGACGCACGATCCCGAGCTCGCCGGTCGCGCCACGCGCACGCTGCACCTCATCGACGGGGTGCTGCGCTAGCGCTCGCTCGGATGTGAAACATCGTACGTGCCGTACGTCGCCGGCATGTTGAGCTCGAGGAGCTCGAGATCGTCCGAGCGTGCGACGACGTTGTGCGCAACGCCGGCCGGCTGCGACAGGCCGTCGCCGGCCTGCACGACGACATCGCCGTCCACGCCCGCGAAACGGAAGGTGATCCAGCCCTTCAGCACATAGACGAAGTGCGCGCTCATGTCGTGCCAGTGCCAGCCGGTCGCCTTGGGCAACGGCGCGATTGCGCGAACGTGCTTGATGCCGACCCGCCCGCCGGTGGCCGCCGCGAGCCCGAGATCGCGATACTCCACGTCGGCGCGCGGGCCGTCGCGCGTGAACGTCGCCTCGCGCGCATCGCACAGCGCGAACGCCGACATCGCGCGGACGAGCTCGAGCGGGCCGTCGTACCGGGCAGGCGCGTCGTGGGACATGGCCGCTAGTATTCCACGGGAATCGGATCGAGCGATCGCCACAGGTACCAGGTCGCCACGCTGCGGTAGGGACGCCAGCGCTTGCCGAGGCGCTCGAGCGTGCGCCGCGCGCGCCGACGCCCGGCGAAGTAGTGCAGCGCGATGCCCTTCTGCAAGCCGATGTCGTCCAGCGGGAAGACGTCCGGGCGCAGCTCGTGGAAGATCAGGAACATCTCGGCGGTCCAGCGCCCGATGCCTTTCACGTCGACGAGCGCGGTGATGAGCGCTTCGTCGTCGAGCGCCGGCCAACGCGCCGGGTCCAGCTCGCCGGTGACGAAATGCTGCGCGAGGTCGCGCACGTACTCGGCCTTGCGCGCCGAAAGACCCACCTTCGCGAGCGCGGGCAGCCGCATCCGCGCGATGCGCGCCGGGTCGAGCCGCACGGGCTCGCCGGAACCGCCGCTCGCCGCGACCAGCCGATCCCAGATCGCCTGCGCCGCCTTCACCGAGATCTGCTGGCCGACGATCGCGCGTGCGAGGGTGGTGAACGGATCGGAACGGCGGGTGAGGTGGATTTCCGGATACGCGACGACGAGGCGCTCCATGACCGGGTCGACGCGGGACAGATGCGCGACGGCCTCGTCCCAGTAGGGCGGCTTGACCGGGACCGTCATCGGGGAACGCGGAGCCTCGTTCGCGAGTCGGAGGAATCGGGTGTGGAGGCCGGAGCGGCGCTTGCGCCCGCCGGGCCGCGAGCACCGCGGTTGGCGCCATGAAAATGGTACAGTACGCGGCTTTTTTCATTTGACTTGCCCGTTCATCACCGGGACTGCGATCGTGCTGGCCGCCTCGCGTCGCTTCGCCGCTGCGCTGTGCATGTGCGCAGCCCTGGCCGTCTGCGCCGATGCGTCGGCCGCCGATCCCAACAAGGTCATTCGCGCCTACTTCCCGGCCGCCGAGACCGGCTTCGATCCGGTGCGGATCAGCGACAACTACTCGGCAACGGTGACCGAGGCGATCTTCGATCGCCTGCTCACCTACGATTATCTCGCGCGCCCCGCGAAGCTCGCGCCGATGGCGGCCGAGGCGCTGCCCGAGGTCGCGGACGACGGCAAGACGTTCACCTTCCACCTGCGGAAGGGCATCTATTTCGCCGACGATCCCGCGTTCGGCGGGCAGAAGCGCGAGCTCACCGCGGACGACTTCGTCTTCAGCCTCAAGCGCTTCTTCGATCCCGCGAATCGCTCGCCGTACGCGTTCATGCTCGAAGACATCGTCGGGCTGAAGGAATCGGGACAGCGCGCGCAGAAGACGGGCGAGTACGACTACCAGGCGCGCATACCCGGGCTCGAGGCGGTCGACCGCTACACGCTGCGCATCAAGCTCCGGCAGAGCGACTACAACTTTCCGTTCAAGATCGCGCACACCTCGTATTGCGCGGTCGCGCACGAGGTGGTCGAGAAGTACGGCGACGACATCATGGCGCACCCGGTGGGCACCGGACCTTACCGCCTGAAGGAGTGGACGCGCGGCGCCAAGATCGTCCTCGAGGCGAATCCCACGTACCGGGGCTTCACCTGGGACTTCCAGGCCTCGGAGCCCGACTGGGACGACGCCCTGATCAAGGAGATGAAGGGCAAGCAGATGCCGCAGGTCGGGCGCGTCGAGATCTCGATCCTCGAGGAGCCGCAGTCGATCTGGCTCGCGTTCGAGAACAAGGAGCTCGACTACATCAACCTGCCTGCGGACTTCCGCGAGCGCGCGCTCGACGCGTCGGGCAAGCTCCTGCCGCAGCTCGAGAAGCAGGGCATCCGCATGTTCAACGCGGTCGACCCCGACCTCACGTACACGACGTTCAATTTCCGCGATCCCGTCGTGGGCGGCTTCTCCAAGGAAAAGATCGCCCTCCGCCGCGCGATCATCATGGCGTACGACACGGCCAGCGAGATCGACGTGCTGCGCAAGCACCTCGCCGTGCCCGACGAGATGCCCATTCCGCCGGGCGTGGTCGGCTACGAGGCGAGCTACCGCGCGGTCGATCACTACGACCCCGAGCTCGCCAACAAGCTGCTCGACCACTTCGGCTACAAGGTCGGCGCCGACGGCTGGCGTACGATGCCCGACGGCAAGCCGCTCGTGCTCCACATGGCCACCGAGACCGGCAGCCTGGGCCGCCAGTTCGACGAGCTGTGGGACACGTCGATGCGGCGCATCAAGGTGAAGATGGTCTTCGACGTGTCGAAGTTCGCCGACAACCTGAAGGCGGCCAAGGCCTGCAAGCTCATGATGTGGGGCCAGGCGTGGACGGCGGATTACCCGGACGGCGACAACTTCATGCAGCTGCTCTACGGGCCCAACACCGGCCAGAGCAACAACGGCTGCTATCAGTCGAAGTCGTTCGACGCGCTCTACGACAAGGCGCGCCTCATGCCCGACTCGCCGGAGCGCCGCCGCCTGTATCTCGAGATGACGCGGCAGATGGAGGTCGACGGCGCGTGGCGCATCGGCGTGTCGCGGCTGCGCAACCAGCTCATCCGCCCGTGGGTGCTCGGCTTCAAGAAGCATCCGATCCTGCACGCGGAATGGCAGTACCTCGACATAGACCCGACGAAGAAATGAACTGCAACCGAGACTCCGCCGGCGCGTCGCGCCGTCGGTCGTTGGCCGCTCCGAGAACCGTTGCGCAGCGCGCCCGGCTCGGGTTGCTGCTGCTGGCCGGCGCGCTGCTCGGCTTCCCTGCGCTGGCCGCGGACATGAACAAGGTGATCCGCTACGCGTTTCCCGCCGCGGAAACCGGCTTCGATCCCGCCGGCGCGCAGGATCTGTATTCGGGAACGATCGAGCAGGCGATCTTCGAGACGCTGCTCACGTACGACTACCTCGCGCGGCCCGCGCACCTCGTTCCTCTCACGGCGGAAGCCATGCCGCAGGTCAGCGCCGACGGCAAGGTGTACACCTTCAAGATCCGCAAGGGCATCTACTACTCGCCTGATCCCGCGTTCAAGGGCAAGAAGCGCGAGCTGACCGCGGAGGACTACGCGTATTCGCTCAAGCGCCTCATCGATCCCAAGCTCGCCTCGCCGTGGGCATGGCTGGTCGAGAACAAGATCGAAGGCCTCGACGCGCTCGCCGAAGCGGCGAAGAAGACCGGCAAGTTCGACTACGACGCCAGGATCGCCGGACTGCAGACGCCGGACCGTTACACGCTGCGCATCCAGCTGAAGCAGGCCGACTACAACCTGCCGTACATCCTCGCGCACGAGCCGACATCGGCGCTCGCGCGCGAGGTCGTGGAGAAGTATCGCGACGAGTCGGGCCGCGTCATGTCGAACCCGGTCGGGACGGGCGCGTACGTGCTGAAGCAGTGGATCCACAGCAACAAGATCGTCCTCGAGGCGAACCCGGAGTACCGCGGCTTCACATGGGACTTCAAGTCCAACGAGCCGGCCGACCAGAAGCTCATCGCCGAGATGAAAGGCAAGAAGATGCCGCAGGTCGGCCGTGTCGAGGTCTACATCATGGAGGAGGACCAGGCGCGGCTGCTCGCTTTCCAGAACGGCGAGATCGACCTCATGAACCTCGAGGGACCGCTCGCGCCGAACGTCATGGATGGCGACAAGCTGCGCCCCGAGTTCGCGCAGAAGGGCGTCAAGCTGTCGCGCTTCGTAGATCCCGAGCTCTCCTACGTGTTCTGGAACATGCAGGATCCCGTGGTGGGGGGTCTCGCCAAGGACAAGATCGCGTTGCGCCGCGCGCTGTCGATGGCCTACAACGTCGACGAGGAGATACGCGTCATCCGCAACGGCCAGGCCGTGGAGGCGCAGTACCCGATTCCGCCGGGCGTGGTGGGCCATGACCCGAAGTACCGCTCCGGCGTGAAGTTCGATCCCGCGGGCGCCAACGCGCTGCTCGACCGGTTCGGCTACAAGAAGGGCGCCGACGGCTACCGCACGCTGCCCGACGGCAAGCCGCTGGTGATCAAGTACTACTCGCGGCCGGACTCGCTGGGACGCCAGCAGGAAGAGATGTGGCAGAAGGCGTTCCAGCTGGTGTCGATCCGCATGGAGGGCGTCAAGGAGAAATTCCCCGAGCAGATCAAGCTCGAGAAGCAATGTAAGCTCATGATGCGCACCGCGTCGTGGATCGCCGACTGGCCCGACGCCGACAACTTCATGCAGCTGCTCTACAGCAAGAACATCCACCAGAACAACAACGCCTGCGCGAGCATCCCGGAGTACGACAGGCTCTACGAGCGGACGCTGCGCCTCGAGCCCGACTCGCCGGAGCGCGACAAGCTCTATCACGAGATGACCAGGATCATCGAGGCCTACGCACCGTGGCGCCTGGACATCTCGCGGTATCGCAACATGCTCGCGCAGCCGCAGGTGCTCGGCTACAAGAAGCACCCGATCCTGCACGCCGAGTGGCAATACATCGACGTGGCTCCGAAAAACCGGTAATGTGCGCGCCGAAGCGGCAGGCACCGCACGGGCGTTCGCCCGGCTGGAACAGCGGAGGAGGAGAACGGCAGGAGCAGCACGATGAGAACAACGGCGGCGACCGGTGACCCCGGCATCAGCTGCCACCGCCGCACCGCAGTCCGGTTCCACGAGGACCCACCGCGGGCGCGAGCGGCCTGCGACGTGACCGGCGCACTCCGGCCGTCTCGCCCGATGCCTCCCACAGCAACCCAACCGCGCGCGATCCGCGCGGGCACTTCCACGAGGCGAGCGCAATGACCGCCTACATCGTACGACGCGTCTGGCAGATGCTCCCGACCATGCTCGGGGTCGTGCTGCTGGTCTTCTTCCTGTTCAACTGGGTGGGCGGCGATCCCGCCTACGTGCTGGCCGGCAAGATCAGCAACCAGGAGCAGATCGACAACATCCGCCGCCAGCTCGGCGTCGACCAGCCGTATTACGTCCAGCTGTGGATCTTCATCAAGCAGATCCTCACGGCCGACTTCGGCGCGAGCTGGAGCACCAACGAGCGCGTGTCGCACATCCTGATGACGCGCCTCGGGCCGTCGCTGACGGTGCTCGTGCCGCTCACGATCCTCGACCTGATGATCACCATATCGCTCGCGCTCGCCGTGGCGTACGTGCGCGGCTCGCTGACCGACCGCATGGTGATGATCGTCACCACGGTCGGCCTCTCGGTGTCGATCCTCGTCTACATCATCGTGTTCCAGTACGTGTTCGCCTACAAGCTCGGGTGGTTTCCCGTGCAGGGCTGGGGCGACAGCTTCCTCGAGAACCTCTTCGTGTATGCATCGCTGCCGATCTTCATCGGCCTGGTGGTGAGCATCGCGCCGAACCTGCGCCTGTATCGCACCTTCGTGCTCGACGAGATCAACCAGGACTACGTGCGCACCGCGCGCGCCAAGGGCGTGAGCGAGCCGCGCGTGATGCTCGTGCACGTGCTGCGCAACGCGTCCATCCCGATCATCACCAACCTCATGGCCGGGCTGCCCGGCCTCCTGCTGGGCTCATTCCTGATCGAGCGGTTCTTCTCGATTCCGGGCATCGGCCGCGAGGTGATCCTCGCCGTCGAACGCTCGGATTTTCCGGTGATCAAGGCGATCACCGTCTACGTCGCGTTCGCGACGATCGCCACCAACCTGCTCGCCGACCTGACCTACAAGGCCGTCGATCCGCGCGTCCAGCTCAAATAGGCGCAAGGAGCTCCATCATGGCCACCGAACTGGCAACCCTGCGAGCGCATTCACCCGCCGGGCCGCGCGACATCCCGCATACCGTCTCGCCCGGCCTCTGGACGCTCGGCTGGCGGCGGCTGCGCGCCGACCGCGTCGGGATGGTCTCGCTCGCGATCGTGTGCGTGTTTCTGGTGATGATGGTCCTGTCGGGCACCGGTCTCATCGCCAAGGACTGGGCGCGCGAGGTCGGGGTGAACTATGCGCCGCCGACTTTCGTGGGTGCGCAGACGGAAGCCGTGTCGACGGCAATCCAGGCCCCATCTGCGGCGCAGGCGCCGGCTGCCGAATTCAAGTCGAGCGTCGTCGATCCGCTGGGCGATGTGCTGGCCGAG
>DATJIS010000013.1:0-6554 GCA_035493035.1 Casimicrobiaceae bacterium
GGGCGGCGCAACCTCGAAACGCTGGTGGCTGCCACGCTGGAGGCGACCTTGCTTCAGCCTGCAAAGACGGCGCCGCAGGAGTTTCACGCCACGGCCGAGGCGCTGTCGCAAGCGAGCATGAAGGCCTACCGCGCGCTGGTGTACGAGACGCCGGGCTTTACCGAATACTTTTTCGGCTCCACGCCGATTCGCGAGATCGCGGAATTGAACATCGGCTCGCGCCCCGCATCGCGCAAGTCCAGCCAGAAGATCGAAGACTTGCGCGCGATTCCCTGGAGCTTCAGCTGGGGGCAGTGCCGCTTGACGCTGCCCGGCTGGTACGGGTTCGGCTCGGCCGTGCAGGACTTCCTCATCGAATCGAAGAAGGACCGGCTGGCCCTCTTGCAGAAGATGAACAAGCAGTGGCCGTTTTTTCGTGCGCTGCTGTCGAACATGGACATGGTGCTGGCCAAAAGCGACATGGCGCTGGCCTCGCGCTATGCAGAGCTGGTGGGCGACGCGAAGCTGCGCAAGCGGATCTTCGCGATCATCGAGGCGGAGTGGCAGCGCACCATCGAAGCGCTGGCGATGATCACGGGCGAGAGGCAGCGGCTGGCAGGCAACGCGGCACTTGCGCGTTCGATCCGGCATCGCTTCCCGTACATCGATCCGCTGCATCACCTGCAGGTGGAGCTTGTGCGCAGGCATCGCGAAGGCGAGCTCGACGAACGTGCGCGGCGCGGCATTCACATCTCGATCAACGGGATTGCGGCGGGGCTGAGAAACACGGGCTAGCGATGGAACCATTGGGCAAGCAGCAGCAGTGCCAGCAGCCAGCGAGGCCGCTTTGACCCACCCGCCGTGACGGGTATGCCCACAAGCCTAAAGATGCATTCATAATGCATCTATTAGCCATGGAGCCCGAATGCCCGCATCCGAACAGGCTGCCGCGCTGAGGCAGGCCCTCACGCAGACGTACCGCCACGGTTTCGTCACCGAGGTCGAGTCCGACTCGCTGCCGGCCGGCCTCGACGAGGACGTGATCCGCGAAATCTCGCGGCGAAAGCGCGAGCCCGATTTCCTGCTGCGCTGGCGCCTGGCCGCTTTCCAGCGATGGCTGGCGATGCCGCAGCCCGACTGGGCGCAGCTGCGCATCGAGCCGGTCGATTTCCAGGCGCAGTCGTATTACTCCGCCCCGAAGTCGCTCAAGGACGGCCCGAAAAGCCTCGCCGACGTCGATCCCAAGCTGCTGGAAACCTACGAGAAGCTCAACGTGCCGCTGCACGAGCGCGCGCGGCTCGCGGGCGTCGCGGTCGACGCGGTGTTCGACAGCGTTTCGGTCGGCACCACGTTCCGCGAGGAGCTCGCCAAGGTGGGCGTGATCTTCTGTTCGTTCTCGCATGCGGTGGAACATCACCCGGAGCTCATCGAGCGCTACCTCGGCACCGTCGTGCCCCCCGGCGACAACTTCTACGCGGCGCTGAACTCGGCCGTGTTCTCGGACGGCTCGTTCGTGTACGTGCCCGAAGGGGTGCGCTGCCCGATGGAGCTGTCGTCCTACTTCCGCATCAACGCGCGCAACACCGGCCAGTTCGAGCGCACGCTGATCATCGCCGAGCCCGGCAGCCACGTGAGCTACCTCGAAGGTTGCACCGCGCCGCAACGCGACGAACACCAGTTGCACGCCGCCGTCGTGGAACTCGTCGCGCACGACGACGCGGCCATCAAGTATTCGACCGTGCAGAACTGGTACCCCGGCGACGAGCGCGGCCGCGGCGGCATCTACAACTTCGTGACCAAGCGCGGCCTCGCCGCGGGCAAGCGCTCGCGCATCGCGTGGACACAGGTGGAGACCGGCTCGGCCATTACGTGGAAGTACCCGAGCGTCGTGCTGCGAGGCGACGAGTCCGCCGGCGAGTTCCATTCGATCGCGCTGTCGAACCATTTCCAGCAGGCCGACACCGGCACGAAGATGATCCACCTCGGCCGCAACACCACAAGCCGCATCGTCTCCAAGGGGATCAGCGCCGGACACGCACAGAACAGCTACCGCGGCCTCGTGCGCATCGCGCCGACGGCCGAGGGCGCGCGCAACCACACCCAGTGCGACTCGCTGCTGATCGGCCCCGACTGCGGCGCGCACACGTTCCCCTATGTCGACGCCGCGCGCGCCGACGCCGTCGTCGAACACGAGGCGACGACCACGCGCATCTCCGAAGAGCGGCTGTTCTATTGCCGCCAGCGCGGCATCGATCCCCAGGAAGCCACGTCGCTGATCGTCGGCGGCTTCTGCCAATCCGTCCTCGAGGAACTGCCGATGGAGTTCGCGCTCGAGGCCCGCTCGCTCCTGGCCGTCTCGCTCGAGGGCGCGGTCGGCTGATCTGCAAGGAAAATCCCATGACCCAAAAAGAATCACTGCTCGAGATCCGCGACCTGCGCGTGACGGTGGGCGGGCGCACCGTGCTGTCGTCGGTCACGCTCGACGTTGCCGCCGGCGCGCTCGTGGTGCTGATGGGCGCGAACGGCAGCGGCAAGAGCACGCTGGGTCTGGCGCTCGCGGGCCATGCGCGCTACGCCGTCACGGGCGGCGGCGTGCGCTTCGCGGGCCGCGATCTTCTCGCGATGAACGTCGAGGAGCGCGCCCGCGCGGGCCTGTTCCTGTCGTTCCAGTCGCCGCCGGAAATCCCGGGCGTGAAGAACAACCTGTTCATCCGCAGCGCGGTCAACGCGGTGCGCGAATCGCAGGGCGAAGAGCCGCTGGATGCCTTCGACTTCCTCGGCGATGCACGCGCGGCGGCGGCACGCCTCGGCCTGCCCGACGCGATGCTCGGGCGGCCGGTGAACGACGGCTTTTCCGGCGGGGAGCGCAAGCGCAACGAGCTGCTGCAGCTCGCGCTGCTCAAGCCGCGGCTCGCGATCCTCGACGAGATCGACTCCGGCATGGATGTCGACGGCGTGCGCGCGACGGTGGAGCTTGTCGCGTCGCTGCGTGCACAGGGCACGGCTTTCCTGGTCGTGTCGCACTCTGTGCCGATGATCGATGCGCTCGCGCCCGACGCCGTGCTGCGGCTGGGCGAAGGGCGGATCGATCAAGCCGGCGGGCTCGAGCTTGCGCACGAGATCGGGCGCAGCGGCTACGCGGCCCGCGCCGAAATGGCGGAGGCCTGAGATGAACGAAGCACGATCCGAAGCGAGCATCGCGCGCACCGAGCTGGCCGCGCGCGGCTGGATCCCGCGCAACGCGGAGTCGTTTCGCCACCTGCCGCCGCCGGATGCACCGGTGTGGCTCGACGCGATGCGCGATGCGCGCGCGGGGACCAGCGCGTGGAGACTGGCCGGCGCCGGCGCGAACGTGCAGGCGCGCCGGCTCGATGCGGCCGATCGTGCGCAGCGTGCCGAACTTCTCGAGGGCTTGCCTTCGCCCGATGAGCATGGCGAAGCGGCGCCGTTCGCGTGGGCGCATCGCGCCTTGCTGCGCGACGGCCTGAGAATCGTCATCGGACCGGCATGGACACCGACTGTCCTGCAGCTCGAGCGAGACGCCTGCGAGGCGGCCGAGGCGCCGCTGTTCGTTCTGGAGTTGCTGCCCGGCGCGCATTGCGTGCTCGTCGAAACGCATGCCTGCGCAGCGACGCAGAACCTGCAAGTGCACGTGCGTGCCGGCGGTCGCGCGCAACTCGATCACTTCCGCATCGTGCGGCCGGGCGCCGGTGCGCGGGTTGCACACCATGTTCACGTGCGCCTTGCCGAGGGCGCGCGCTACGCACAGCGCCTCATCGCGACCGGCGCCGCCTATCACTTGCAGCGCACGCTCCTCGATCTCGACGGCCGCGGCGCCGACGCGAGCGTGCGCGCAGTGGACCTCGCAGCGGCCACGGTGTTCGAACAGCAGGTTCGCTCGCGACATGCGGCGGCCGCGACGCGCAGCGACGTCGAGGTGTTGGCACTGGCCAGCGGCAGCGCGCGGATGGTGGCCAACGCGTACACGTCGATCGCACCGCGCTGCGACGGCGCCGACGTTCGCCAGCGGCTGGTCGGCATCCCGACCGCGGGGCAGCCGAAACTCGTGCTGCGGCCGCACCTGGAAATCCACCACGACGACGTGCAGGCGGCGCACGGCGCGACCTGGGGCGCGCTGCCCGAGGACGCGCTGTTCCACGCACGCCAGCGCGGCCTGGGCGAAGACGCCGCGAAGGCGATGATCATCGAGGGGCTCGCGCGCTCGGTGCTCTCGCGGGGCGCCGACCTGCCGGCGCAGATCGAAGACGCGCTCGCTGCGGCCGTGCGCGAACACCTCACACCCGAAGGGGCCCGCCATGGGTGACATGCTCAAGCCCTCCGTGCTGGCCGGCGCGTTTCCCGCGCTCGCGCAAGCTGTGCATGGCGAGCCGCTCGCCTACCTCGACAATGCCGCGACGACGCAGATGCCCGAGGCGGTGATCGAGGCGATGCGCCGGTTCGAGTCCACGGACCGGGCCAACATCCACCGCGGCGTGCACACGCTCAGCCAGCGCGCGACCGATGCGTTCGAGCGATCGCGCGCCGAGCTCAAGCGATTCATCGGCGCAGGTGCCGCACACGAGCTCGTGTTCACCTCAGGCACGACCGAGTCGCTCAACCTCGTCGCGCACGGCCTCTCGGACGCGGCGCAAGGGCGCGCCTTCCTGCAGCCCGGCGACGAGATCGTCGTGAGCGGGCTGGAGCATCACGCCAACCTGCTGCCCTGGCAGGCGGCGGCGCGGCGCAGCGGCGCGAAGCTGCGCATTCTCGAGCCCGATCGCGACGGGCGGCTGCACGCTGACGACCTCGCCGCGCTGCTCGGCCCGCGCACGCTGGTGTTCGCGGTGACCGCGTGTGCCAATGCCACCGGCGAGCGCCCGCCTTATGAGGAATTGCTCGCGCTGGCGGCCGAAGCCGGCGCGCTCACGGTGCTCGATGCGGCGCAGGCCGTCGCGCATGAAGTGCCGCGCCTGTCGCAGCTGCCCTGCGACTTCATCGCCTTTTCCGGGCACAAGATGTACGGGCCGATGGGCATCGGCGTGCTGGCGGGCCGGCGCGCGGCGCTCGAGCGGCTCGCGCCGCTGCGGCTGGGTGGTGACATGGTCGAGTGGGTCACGCAGCAAGGCGCCACGTTCGCCGAACTGCCCGCGCGGCTCGAAGGCGGAACGCCGAACGTCGGCGGCGCCGTCGGGATCGCGGCCGCCGCGTCGTTCATCGACACGATCGGCCGCGAGGCGATCGATGCGCATGTGCGCTCGCTTCGCGCGCACGCGGCGGCGGGGCTGTCCGCGCTTGGCGGCGTGACCGTGCTTTCGCCGCATGCCGAGCGCTCGGCCATCGTGTCCTTCGTGTGCGAAGGTGTGCATCCGCACGACCTGGGCACGCTGCTCGACGGCGAGGGCGTCGCGGTGCGCACCGGCCACCATTGCGCCCAACCGTTGCTGGACCAACTCGGCACGGGTGCGACGACGCGTGCGTCCTTCGCGCTGTACAACACGCACGAGGAAGTCGAACGCCTCGTCGCAGGCGTGGCGCGCGCGCTGGAGATGATTCGATGAATGACGGAATCGACGACCTCTACCAGGACGTCGTGCTGGAGCACAAGCGCGCGCCGCGCCACTTCGGCGCGCTCGAGGCGCCCACGAACGAGGCGCGCGGCCGCAACCCGCAATGCGGCGACGACGTGCGCGTGCAATTGCGCGTGGAGGGCGGCCGCGTGGCCGATGTCGGCTTCCAGGGGCAGGGCTGCGCGATCTGCATCGCGTCGGCTTCGATGATGAGCGAGGCCGTCATGAAGCAGGACCTGGAAACGGTGCGCGCACTGCACAAGCGCTTTCGCGCCGTGCTGACGGGACGCGCCGAGCCGGAAGGCGCGAACCTCGGCAAGCTGGCAAGCCTGGCCGGCGTCAGCCGCTACCCGAACCGCATCAAGTGCGCGCTGCTCGGCTGGCACGCATTGATGCATGCGCTGGACGGCGCCGTGCAGACGAGCGATGCGCCCGCCGAGGAGATCGCGCCATGAGGGCGAATCGCGAAGCGGTGACGGTCGTGCGCGCCGTCCAGGTCGAGTGCGTGCCCGACGGCACGCCGTTCGAATTGCCCGCGGGCACCATCGCGCACATCACGCAGGCGCTGGGTTCCAATTTCACTTTGGTGGCCGGCGGCCAGCTCGTGCGCCTGAGGGGCATCGACGCCGACGCGATCGGGCGCGAGGTGCCCACGCCGGCCGTTTCCGCGCAGGGCGAATCGCAGGACCTGCGATCGCGCATCCAGCAAGTGCTCAAGACCTGCTTCGACCCCGAGATCCCCGTCGACATCGTGGAACTCGGGCTGGTGTACGGCTGCGATCTCGCGCCGATGGAAGAAGGCGGCATGCGGGTGGAAATCCGGCTCACGCTCACCGCACCCGGCTGCGGCATGGGCGAAATCCTCGCCAACGAAGTGGCCGACAAGGTGCTGGCGCTCGAAGGCGTCGGCGAAGCGAACGTGCAGCTCGTCCTCGATCCGCCGTGGGACCGCTCGCGCATGTCCGAAGCCGCGCAACTGGCCCTGGGCCTTTAGCCGCCGATTGCGGC
>DATJIS010000014.1:0-35500 GCA_035493035.1 Casimicrobiaceae bacterium
TCCTCCTTGCCGCGTGCGCGAGCATGAAAGGCGTGGAGCCGCAGGCTTCGCTGCGCCAACCGAACGGTGTCGCGGCCTCGCGTTCGCTCGCCGGTACGCCGGTGTCGCCGGCGGCATGGCCGACCACCGACTGGTGGAAGGCGTACGGCGATCCGCAGCTCGACGCGCTGATGGACGAGGCGCTCTCGACGAGCCCGACGCTGGCCGTCGCCGCCGCGCGTACGCGCAAGGCCCTCGCGGTGGCCGACATCGACCGGGCGGCGCTCTCGCCGCGCGTCGATGCGTCGGGCTCGAGCACACGCGAGCACTTCAGCGCGAACGGCCTCGTACCGCCGCCGTTTGGTGGCACGACGCAAACGGTCAACCAGTTGGAGCTGACGTTGAACTGGGAGCTCGACTTCTGGGGCAAGAACCGTTCGGCGTACGAGGCCGCGCTCGGCGCCGCGCGTGCCGCCGAAGTGGATCAGTACGCCGCGCGGCTCGCGCTGTCGACCAACATCGCGCAGGCGTACGTGCAGCTCGAGCGCGCGTACCTGCAGCTCGACGTCGCACAGGAGACGCTGAAGGAGCGCGAGCAGATCTACGCGCTGACGCGCGACCGCAACAACGCAGGCATCGATTCTCGCCTCGAGGTCAAGCAGGCGGAGTCGGCGCTGCCGGCAACGCGCGAGCAGATCGCGCAGCTCGACGAGCGCATCGCGCTCACGCGCAACGAGATCGCCGCGCTGATGGGCGCCGGACCGGATCGCGGGCTTGCGATTGCGCGACCGACGGCAACGGCGCTGAACACGGTCGCGATTCCGTCGACGGTGCCGGCCGACCTGCTCGGTCGGCGTCCCGACCTGACGGCGCAGCGCTGGCGCGTCGAAGCGGCGAGCAAGGACATCGCGTCGGCGAAAGCCGAGTTCTATCCGAACGTCAACCTCGCGGCCTTCATCGGCCTGCAAAGCATCGGTGGGGGCGGTTTCCTGACCGCGGCGAGCCGCATGCTCGGCGCAGGTCCCGCCGTGACGTTGCCGATCTTCGACGCGGGGCGCCTGCGCGGCAATCTCGCCACCAAAGACGCCGACTACGACATCGCGGTCGAGCAATACAACCAGACGCTCGCCGACGCGATGCGTGAAGTCGTCGATCAGCTCGCGTCGCTGCGCAGCCTGGACGAGCAGAAGCGCCAGCAGGCCGACGCGCTGCAGACGGCGCGCGAGGCGTACGACCTCGCGCTCCTGCGCTACCGCGAAGGCCTCGGCACTTACCTCCAGGTGCTGTCGGCCGAGCAGCCGCTGCTCGCGCAGGAGAGCCTCGACGCCGACCTGCGCGCACGCCAGCTCGAGCTGTCGATCAACCTGGTACGCGCCCTGGGCGGAGGCTTCGAAGCCCCGGACGCGGTTGCAGTAAAGGGCATGGAATGACTGTCACAACAATGAACGCGGATGTGTTGATGGGTTGCGGCGGCCCGCGCGCCGATTGCACGCGCGCACGCGAAAAGCGCGCTCCGCGCCGGTTTCGCGCGCGCATGGCGCTGACGGCCATCGCCGTGGCGGCGCTGGTCGCGGGGGCCTACGGCGAGCGCTGGGTGCTGCGCGAAGCGCCGTTGCCGGCGCTGGAATACGTCGCCGCCACCTGCGCGGCGTCTGCCGTCGAGGACGAGCAGCCGTCTCGTCTGTGCACGAGCACGCAACAGGTTTCGGAGAGGGAAGATCATGAGTGATACCAAGGAAGCCGCTGCCGTCAATCCCGCGCGCGGCAAGCGGGTGCGCTGGCTCGCCGCGGTGATCGGGGTATTCCTGCTCGCGGGCGTCGGATATGGCGTGTACTGGATGACCGTGCTGCGCTACCGGCAGACGACCGACGACGCCTACGTCAGCGGCAACGTCGTGCAGATCACGCCGCAGATCTCGGGCACCGTGGTCAGCATCGGCGCCGACGACACGCAGTTCGTGAAGGCGGGCCAGACGCTGGTCCAGCTGGATCCGGCGGATGCGCGCATCGCGCTCGAGCAGGCCGAAGCGAAGCTCGGCAAGACAGTGCGCGAGGTGCGCGGCTTCTTCGCGACCACCGAGCAGCTGCGCGCCGCCCTCGAGGTTCGCAACACCGAGGTGGCGCGCGCGAGCGAGGATCTCGCGCGGCGCGAGCGCCTGGCAAGCGCCGGCGCGGTATCGGGCGAGGAGCTTCAGCATGCGCGCACCGCGCTCGCGAGCGCGAAGGCCGCGCAGGCTGCGGCGCAGCAGGAGCTCGCGGCCAATCGCGCGCGCGTGGATCGCACGACCATTGCCAATCATCCGGATGTGCAAGCGGCTGCGGCGGCGGTTCACGACGCGTACCTCGACGTCTCGCGCACGCAGTTGCCTGCGCCGGTGTCGGGATTCGTCGCCAAGCGTGCGGTGCAGCTCGGCCAGCGCGTGAGCCCGGGCGCGCCGCTCATGGCCATCGTGCCGCTCGACCAGGTCTGGGTCGACGCCAACTTCAAGGAGCCGCAGCTCGCTGCGATGCGCGTCGGGCAACCGGCCACGCTCAAGGCGGACCTCTACGGCGGCAAGGTGGAGTACCACGGCACGGTCATCGGCTTCGGTGCCGGGACGGGCTCGGCATTCGCCCTGCTGCCCGCGCAGAACGCGACCGGCAACTGGATCAAGATCGTGCAGCGCGTGCCGGTTCGCATCGCGCTCGACGCGCAGGAGCTTGCGGCGCATCCGCTGCAGGTCGGCCTTTCGATGGAAGTCGAGGTCGACACGCATCGACGCGATGGCGAGCGCCTGCCGCAAGTGACGCAGAACACGCCCGCGTACTCGACGAACGTCTACGACACGGTCGACTCGGCGGCCAACCGCCGGGTGAACGAGATCATCGCGGCCAATAGCGCCGGCGCCGCGGCGGCGAGCGCGGTCGCGTCGAGTCGGCCGCCGGTCGTCGCCGCAGGAAAAGCGCGGCTGACGCGAACGAGCGAGCTGCGGCCGCTCTGAGGCATCGACATGGCGGAATCCAAAGCGGAGGGCTCGCCGCCCGCCCTGCACGGCGGCACGCTCGCGCTCGCGACGGTGGCCGTGTCGCTGGCGACGTTCATGAACGTGCTCGACACGTCGATTGCCAACGTGTCGATCCCGGCGATGGCGGGCGACCTTGGCGTATCGCCGGACCAGGGGACGTGGGTGATCACGTCGTTCGGCGTCGCGAACGCGATCTCGCTGCCGCTCACGGGCTGGCTGACGCAGCGCTACGGACAGGTGAAGCTGTTCGTGGCGTCGGTGCTGCTCTTCGTGCTCGCCTCGTTCCTGTGCGGACTCGCGCCGTCGCTGGGATTGCTGATCGTGTTCCGTGTCATGCAGGGCGCGGTGGCCGGTCCCATGATCCCGCTGTCGCAATCGCTCTTGCTGTCGAGCTATCCGAAGGCCAAGGCGGGTAGCGCGCTCGCGATCTGGGGCATCACGACGCTGGTTGCGCCGGTCGTAGGCCCGGTGCTCGGCGGGTGGATCACGGACAATGTCGCGTGGCCGTGGATCTTCTACATCAACATCCCGGTCGGCCTCGCCGCGGCGACCGCGACATGGGTCATCTACCGTCAGCGCGAGACGCCGACGCGCAAGCTTCCCATCGACGCGGTCGGTCTCGGCCTGCTCGTGGTCTGGGTGGGCGCGCTGCAGATCCTGCTCGACAAGGGCAAGGATCTCGACTGGTTCGGCTCGACGCAGATCGTGATCCTCGCGATCGCCGCGGTCGTGGGCTTCGCGCTGTTCGTGGTGTGGGAGCTCACCGACGACCATCCAGTCGTGGACCTGCGGCTCTTCGGCCGCCGGAATTTCTGGACGAGCTCGCTCGCGATGTCGCTCGCCTACGGCGCTTTCTTCGGCAGCGTGGTGCTGCTGCCGCTATGGCTGCAGCAGTACATGGGTTACACGGCCACGGACGCGGGGCTCATCCTCGCGCCCGTGGGCTTGCTCGCCATCGTGCTGACGCCCATCGTGGGTCGCACGGTGCACAAGGTCGACCCGCGCGTATTCGTGACCGGGGCGTTCGCGATCTTCGCGCTGGTGATGTTCATGCGCTCGAGGTTCAACACCTCGGCGGACGTCGCGACGCTGATGGTGCCCACGATCATCCAGGGCGCGGCCATGGCGATCTTCTTCATCCCGCTGGTGACGCTCAGCCTTTCCGGTTTGTCGCCGGACCGCATCCCGTCGGCGTCGGGGCTCTTCAACTTCGCGCGCATCACCGCCGGCTCGTTCGGCACGTCGATTGCGACCACGTACTGGGATCGGCGCGCGAGCCTGCACCACGCGCAACTGGTCGAGCACCTCACGCAGTTCGATCCTTCGACGGCGCAGGCGCTCGGCTCGCTGCAGGCGGGCGGCATGAGCCTCGATCAGAGCTATGGAGCGCTCAACCGCATGATCGACCAGCAGGCGTTCATGCTCTCGGCCAACGACATCTTCTATCTCTCGGGGCTGCTCTTCCTGGCGCTGATCGTGGTGGTATGGCTCGCGAAGCCGGCGAAGGCCTCGGCGGGTGCCGCCGAGGCGGCTGCGGGGGCGCACTGATCGTTTGTATCATCGGCTCTGGCGGCGCGCTCGCCGCGTCTGGGGCAAGAGGTCGCATCGTCTTGTTGGAGTGAACATGGAAAAGCGAAAGCTGGGCGCAGGTCTCACGGTCTCCGCCATGGGCCTCGGCTGCATGGGAATGTCCGATTTCTACGGCGATCGCGACGAGCACGAGTCGATCGCGACCATCCATCGCGCGCTCGACCTCGGCATCGACCTCCTCGACACGGCGGACATGTACGGCGTGGGCCGCAACGAGGAGCTCGTGGGCCGTGCGATCCGCGGACGCCGTGACCGCGTGGTGCTCGCGACCAAGTTCGGCAACGTGCGCGCCGACGACGGCAGACCGCTCGGCATCAGCGGCAAGCCCGACTACGTGCGCAAGGCCTGCGAGGCGAGCCTTCGCAGGCTGGGCGTCGACACGATCGATCTCTACTACCAGCATCGCGTGGATCCGGCCACGCCGATCGAGGAGACGGTCGGTGAGATGGCGAAGCTCGTGCGCGAAGGCAAGGTGCGGTTCCTCGGGCTGTCCGAGGCCGCCCCGCAAACCATCCGCCGCGCGCACGCCGTGCATCCCATCGCCGCGCTGCAGACCGAGTACTCGCTGTGGAGCCGCGAGCCCGAGGACGAGCTGCTCGCGACCGTGCGCGAGCTCGGCATAGGGTTCGTTCCGTACAGTCCGCTCGGCTGCGGATTCCTGGCCGGGCAGATCCGCAGCGTCGACGATTTCGATCCGGATGACTGGCGGCGCACGAATCCGCGCTTCACCGGCGAGAACTTCCAGAGGAACCTGCAGCTCGTCGACGAGATCCGCCGCGTCGCACACGAGAAGGGCTGCACCCCGGCGCAGCTCGCGCTCGCATGGGTGCTGGCGCAGGGCGACGACGTCGTGCCCATCCCGGGGACGAAGCGTCGCAAGTATCTCGAGGACAACGTCGGCGCGCTCGACGTACGCCTCACCGACGAGGAGCTCGCACGCATCGATCGCGTGTTCCCGAAGGGCGCCGCTGCGGGCGAGCGCTACGCGCCGCAGGGGATGCAGACGCTCAACCGCTGACGGCGGCGACATCGCGCCGCGATGCGCGGCGCGCGCATTCGAGCCTCTCGTCGACCGCCGGGCGCGCCTTCGACGCACGCTCGGGCGCCACTGCGCATGCGAGCGCCCGCCCATATCCGTCAGTGATCGGTCAGGCGCCCGCCGCGACACTTCGCTCCGATCTCACACGCCATCGCGCCATGCCGAGTGTCGGCTACAGGCGCCGCATGGAATTTTCGGGTGGATTTGGCTACGTCGTTGGGCTACCCTTTCGCGCTATCGTGACCTCGATCCCTTCATCGCCGCCGCAGCGGTGGCGCACGCTCGTCGCAGCCGGTGTCATGGTGGTGCTTTGTGCACTGCAACCCGCGCTGGCACAGGGGTTCAAGTTCTCGAACCCCGATCCAATCGACGAGCAGGAGAGGCAGGAAAAGGATGCCGCCCGTCAGCAGGCGATCGACGACATCTGGACGCCCTGCCGCGCCGATCTCAAGAACAAGAAGATCATGGTGCTGATCGGCGAGCGCCAATCCAACGGATACATCGCGGCCCAGCAGCAGAACTACGGCCCGCACTACCAGGCGATCAACCGCCGGCTGCGCGAGCTGGGCCTCCTCACCTATACGCCCGAGGAGATCCGCCGGCAGATCGCCCAGGCCGAGATCGACGCCTATTTTCGCAACGACCCGGACGCCGCGCTCTCCGCCTCCAAGCGCGTCGGCGCCAGCTTCGTGCTGCGTGGCCTCATTTCCGCCCAGGCGATGCGCAATCCGATGATGAACGTGAACCAGGTCTCCGTGGACATGGATTTCACGCTGAGCGCTGCGAACGGCCGGCCGATCTCCGACGCGCATGCGAGCACCGCGTCGTACGCCGGCGCGGACGTGTCGAAGATGGCGCTCACGCTCGTCAACGAGAAGGCGGACGAAGTCGTACCCAAGCTCTACGCAGACTACTGCCGCAACGCAGGGTCGCAGCAACGCGCGCGGTCGAAATAGCCAAACGGCCGCGCGGCATCGATCGACCAAGGGAGAACATGCAATGACGCACGACCGACTCTTCAACCGCTCGCCGATCCTGCTCGGCGCCGCCCTCTTTGCCGCCGCGTCGGTGGCGCTCGCGCAGCCGCGCTTCGGCAATCCGTCGCCCACGGCAGGCAGCGAGACGTCGCAGAAGGCGAACGCCTCCGCCGACCAGGCGATGTACGAGAAGGTCGAGTATCAGAACGCGAACCGCAAGGGCCCCGCGCTGGTCGTGATCCCCGGCGAGATCAAGAGCAACAATGCGACGTTCATGCAGAAGTTCACGAGCAACAACATCGCCGACTTCGGCGAGCTCGAGCTCTCGAACGCCAACTTCACCGTGCTCGAGCGCAGCAACCTCGGCCCGGCGCTGCACGAGTTCGAGCTCGCGTACAACCTCGGCGATCCCGACCAGGCGCGCAAGTTCCTGCGCATGGGCAAGCTCAAGACGACCAAGTACGTGGTGAAGTTCGACATCCTCAAGGCCGAGCAGGTCGCCGCGGCCCAGCAGGGCTTCGACGGCCACGCCATCGGCAACGTGATCGGCATCTTCGGCGCCATGAGCGGATCGCGCGGCGGCTACACCGCCGGCGCGGTGGGCCAGACCGCCGTGGGCTCCGTGCAGACGGGTGAATCGTCGGGCGTGTGGGTCATCGGCATGCGCTACAAGATCATCAATGCCGAGACGACGGAGCAGGTCGCGCAAGGCTACACCGAGGAGAAGATGGAAGTCGGCGCCAAGTCGAGCTCCGTCATGGGCGTGTCGCAGTCGCAGCAAGGCGGCGTCACGCTCGACACGATGGTGCAGCGACTGGTGCAGAAATCGGTCTGGGAAATCGACAGCAAGTACAAGTGATGCGCGCCTGAATCGCGCACGCGACGCCGGCTTGCGCCGGCGTCGCTGTTTTGGATGCGCCCTCACGCCGGCCTGCCGATCATCGCGAGGGCGCAGGCCGAGGCGAGGAAACGCATCGCCAGGGAGCAGCTCATGATCGAAAAGCTGGGCAAGTACGAGGTGCGCCGCATGCTCGGTCGCGGCGCGATGGGCGTCGTGTACGAAGGCTACGATCCGCTGATCAAGCGCAGCGTGGCGCTGAAGACCATCCGGTCCGACCAGCTGCAGGGCGACGCGGCGGGCGAGATTCTCGCGCGCTTCCGCCGGGAAGCGGAGGCGGCCGGACGCCTCAACCATCCGAACATCGTGTCGATCTACGATTTCGGCGAGGACGACGGCACCTGGTACATCGCGATGGAGCTCGTGAAGGGGCGTGAGCTCAAGGAGATGTTCGAAGCCAACGAGCGGTTCAGGCTTCCGGATGTCGTGCGCATCATGTCGCAGATCCTCGCCGCGCTCGATTACTCGCATCGGCAAGGCGTGGTTCACCGCGACGTGAAGCCGTCCAACGTCTTCGTGCTGCCCGACGGGACGGCGAAGGTCGCCGACTTCGGCATCGCGTATGTCGAGTCGTCGAACCTTACGCAGGTGGGCACGACGATCGGCACGCCGAGCTACATGTCGCCGGAGCAGATCATGGGCCTGCCGGTCGACGGTCGCTCCGACATCTTCTCCGCGGGTGTGATCCTTTACCAGTTCCTGACCGGCGAGCGCCCCTTCGCCGGCTCGTCCAACACCACGATGCAGAAGGTGCTGAAGGAGGATCCGCTGCCGCCCTCCTCGCTGAACCTCCAGGTTCCGCCTGCCATGGACGCCGTCGTCCGCATGGCGCTCGCCAAGCACGCCGACGCGCGCTTCCAGACCGCGCAGGCATTCGCGACCGCGCTCGCGTCGGCGGCCAACCCGGCCGCGGATGCCGAGGCCACCCTGCTGGCGGCGGAGAATCCCGCCCCGGCGCCGATTGCTCGCACGCAGGCGACGGTCTCGCCGCCACCGGCGCCGCGCTCGCCCGCGGCCATCGCGCCACCCGCTGCCGCGGCAGCGGCCGCACCGCCGCCCCCGCCTTCCAGCAGGAGCGCGCTGGTTGGCGTCGCCGTCGTCGTCGCCGCGCTGGTGATCGGGGGCGGCGCCTGGTACGCCATGCAGCGCATGGGCAGCGACGCAACGCGGACGGCCCAAGCCGAAGCACCGAAAAAAGCGGAGCCGACGACGACAGCGGCGAGCGCGACGACGATGGCCGCGCCACCGGCGCCTGCCGTCAAGGCGATGCCAGGCACCATCGTCGTGTCCGCGGTCGGCATCGCTGACCCGAGCAACCCGCGCTATCAGGCCGACAAGTCCCTGCTTACAGCCGATGCGCGCGACGACGCGAAGAAGCAGCTCGTCGCCAAGGCGCTCGCGCTGCTCCTCGATCGCAAGTCGCTCGCCAGCAACTACGACGTGCTCTACGACAAGCTGATGGCCCACAGCGGCAGCTATATCAACACCGTCGTGCAGGAGAGCGCGCCGCAGATCGGCAAGGACGGGCTCATGTCCACCACGACGCAGGCCGTGGTCAACGTCAAGGCGCTGCAGAAGTCGCTCAACCAGATGTCGCGCGACGAGCGGCTCGAGCTCATCCGTGCCAATGGCGATCCTCGAATTGCGTTGCGCGTGGCGGTGAGCGATGCCGACCAGCCCGATGCGCCGCCGCGGCCCTCGCCTGTTGCCGAGAACATCGTGAAGGGCCGCATCCAGTCGTTCGGCTTCCGCACCTGGTCGGGCGACGCGGCGAATGCCGCCCCCGGCGCGGAGGGTCCTGACTTCACCGTGGAAGGCGAAGCGAAGGTGAAGAAGCTCTCCGTGCGCCTGCAAGCCTCCGGCCTCGTCGTGTCGAAGTACACCCTCACGTCGTGGACGGTGAAGTGCATCGATCGCTCGACCGGCGAGGAGGTCTATTTCAACACCACGATGCCCAAGGGCGTCGGAAGCTGGGCTACGGAGGAGGAAGCGCTGAAGGCCATCGGGACGAAGGTCGCCGACGAGTTCTCGCGCGATTTCTTCCTCGCGCACGTGAACGTCAGCGGCAAGAAGATCGCGCTGGTGATCGGCGGCATGCCCGATGCCGCATCCGAGCAGCTCGTCGCGCGCGAGATCGTGGGGCTTCCCACCGTGATCACCCTGCGCGCGCGCGAGCCGGCGTCCGCGCACATCTACGATCTTCAGGTTGCGAGCGACGCGGCGACCGGCGACATGGTAGCCAACGAAGTGGTCCCGCCGCTCAACGCTCAGCTGGGACAGGCATGCTTCAGCATGGGAAGCGTCAACGGCGACCAGGCGGCCATCGCCTTCGATGCCCGATGCGCCGACCCCGCGGTGCTGAGCCGCCTGGAAACCAATCCGCCGGCGGGCCTGTACGCTGCGCCGCCGGCGCGGCAGAAGGCACTGATTGCGAACCCGGAGGCGCGGCGCAAGCTCATGATTTGATGCCGCGTCATCCGAATCCCCTGGCTGCGCGTTGATTCGCGGAGCGGCTAGCGACCCGGCGTGCGAGCTTGCGCTCGCGCGCCCGCCCCGCGCCGGACCCGGGATCCGCCCGCGGCGCAGCCCGTCAATCCGTTCTTGCACCCACTCGACCGCGTGACCCGAACCATCCGCGCCGCCGCCATCGCCGCAGCCGTCCTCGCCGCACCCCTGGCGCACCCCCAGGAGTCCGCCAGGGTCGCGGCGCTGCATTCCACACCGTCGGAGTGGGACGAGGCCTTCGCCGACTTTGCCGCGGCCGACCGCGCCGCGCCGCCGCCGGAAGGCGGCGTCCTGTTCGTGGGCAGCTCCTCGATCCGGCTCTGGAACGACCTCGAGTCTTCGTTCAACGCCCAGCCGGTGGTCATCAAGCGCGGCTTCGGAGGCTCGAAGCTGTCGGACTGCGTCGCGAACCTGGGCCGACTCGTGGTGCGCTACCGGCCGCGAACGGTGCTGGTGTACGCAGGCGACAACGACCTCGCCACCGGCAGCGCGCCGGAAGACGTGCTCCGTCGCTTCACCGCTTTCGTCGAAGGCGTGCACCGGGACTTGCCGCAGACGCGCATCGACTACATCTCGATCAAGCCGAGTCCGTCACGCAGGGCGCTGCTGCCCTCGATACGCGCGGCCAATGCGCTCATCGCACGCTATGTCGCCGCGCACCCGGATCTCGCGTACATCGACGTGTTCACTCCGATGCTCGACGCGCGCGGCGAGCCGCGCCCCGATCTGTTCCAGCCCGACCTGCTGCACCTCAATCACGACGGCTACGCGCTGTGGAAATCGGTCATCGCGCCGTACGTGGTGCAGGTCGCGGCGCGCTGAACGCCGGGGTGGAGTGCGCGAGCCGCCTGCCCGCGAGATAGGCGAGCGCCGCGCCATAGAGGACCACGAGCGCACCGCCGAGCAGCACGCTGTCGATCCATTGCAGGCGGGCGCCCGGTTCCTGCACAACGGCGAGCGCGCCCAGGCAGATCACGAGGTGCGCGCAAAAGACGGGCAGCGACGCCTTGCCGAGCGTGGCGAGCGCGGAGCGCTGGGCATGCGCGGCAATGACGTCACGCATTCGCACGACGATCAGCGCCAGCGCACCGAAATCGAGCAGTCGCAACGGCGCGAGGTGCCATTTGTCGGTGAGGGTCGCCAGCGCGGACGACGCGGGGACCTGCCCGTCGACATGCCGCCACACGAAGAACGTCAACGCCACGACGCCTGCGGCAACGAGTAGGGCGAGCGGCCATCGCGCGGCTCGCCGCACGACGCCGGCCGACCGCGTGCCGGCGCACATGCCGAGCACCCACATGAGCTGCCAGGCGAGGAAGCTGAACGCGCCCGTCTGGTTGTAAGGAACCGGGAGGCCGGTCACGCGTGCAAGCGCCTGGTAGACGATGCGGCCCGCGTCGAACTGCGCCAGCACCCATAGCGTGATGCTGCCCGCGAGCAGCCCGGTCCATCCTTTGCGCATGCCGTGGTGGAGCAGCAAGGGCGATGCGGCCATGAACAGCACGTACATGGGAAGGATGTCGAGCAGCGGCGGGTTGTAGACGAGCATCAGGCCGCCGGCGAGCGCAGCCGAGGGATGCGCGACATAAAACGACGCCAGGTCGATGATGCCGTGCGCGTTCTTCGAAATCGCGACCGGCAGCAGGGCGAACAACAGGAAGAGCAGCAGCGCCGCATGCGCGACGTAGATCTTCACCGCGCGCCGCCACACGACCGTGCGCATGGCCGCGAAGCCCTGCTCGCGCGCCACGCCACCGAATACGCGGCCGACGAGGAACGCGGACAGGAAAACGAAACCTTCGGCGGCCGACACGAAGCCGAAAGGTTGTCCGAGCGCATTGCTGAACCATGTCGGCAGATGCGTGATGGTCATGAGGACCAGCATGAGTCCTCGCAACCAATCGAGTTCGACATGACGCTGCATCGCGGCCCCGCAATACGACAGGGGCCCCATGCACGACGTTCCGGCTGAAAAGCGCCGTTACAGTTTCAATCGGAGGATCGGAGCACGCGACGAGGCGCGTCGAGGTGACCCGACAGCGCCGCCACCTCAGGCGGTGGGTCGGTCAGCGCGAGGCGCCGCGGATCGGCCATCTCGTCGACGAGGCGCAGGACGCGCTGCTCCTGCGGCAGCGAGATTCCGAAGTGCAGCAGCTCCGCGTCGCGGAACACGGCCAGCGTGGGAAAGTTCTCCACGTCGATGTCGCCGCAGAGATCGCTGTCGTCCTCGACGTCGAACCAGACGAAGCGAACGTCGGGGCGCGCGGCCGCGATGCGCTCGACGGCCGCCTCGAATTCCTTGCACGTCGTGCACCAGGCCGCGCACAGCACGGCGACCGTCAGCTTCACACGTCGAAGCTGTCGCCGCCCCCGAAATCGCCGCTGCCGGGATCATCGACGGCGCCGAGGTCGCCGTCGCTCACGTCGGCATCGTCGCCGGACGCGAAGTCCTCGCCGCGATCGGTGCTTGAATGCTTGAAAGGGTCGTCGATGAGGCCGGCGGCGTCGTCCGACGGCCGATGCGAGGGCAGCGCATCGCCGAACAAGTGACCGGGCGCCGCGTTCGCCATGAACTGCTGCGCGATCATGCTGCCGAGCACCGAGCCGGCCATGCTGGCGAGGAAGCCGCCCGCCATCATGCTGCCCAACCCGGGCGCGGCGCCGGATGCGCCACCCTGGCCGCCGAAGATCCTCTCGAGCGTGCCCGGCTGGCGAATCTCCGCGCGCGTTGCCATGCGCGCGAGCACTTCGGGGTCGTCGGCCGCGCGTGCCGCCGCCATGCGCTCACCGGTGGACATCGACGTCGACAGCTCCTGGAGCACGCGCCGCCGCTGATCAGAGGTCAATTGGGCGAACGCCTCGGCATGCGCCTGCTCGATGGTCTCGGGCGGCGCGGTGCGCACGAGATACCGGTAACGCGCGATGGCCTGCTCGTCTCCCGACGGCTCGGCGTTCTGCGACAGCGGACGTTGCGCACCCGTGCCGCGCAATCGATCGAGGATGCCCATGATGTCGTCCTCCCGTTGGACGCGTGACCTAGCGTAGCACGAGCCCTGCGCAGCGACCGCAACACGCAACGAGCGGCCCCCCGGGGGGGGCCGCTCGCCCGCCTAACGACACGATCAGGAGCGCGGGTTGCCCGCTTCGTCGACCGTGATGGTGCTGCCCGGCGGCGAGGACATCTGCGCGTGATGTTCCACGCCGTGGAAGAAGTACGTCACGTCCCAGTAGTCGGGCCGCGCATCGCGCGGCGCCTCGGCGCAGCGCTGCACATCCTCCATATGACCGCCGCTGCCGCCGACGTTGTTGCCGATCGCCGCGCCGGCGACCGCGCCGCCGATGGTCGCTGCCGTGTTGCCGCGTCCGGCGCCGATCTGGTGACCGAGAAGACCACCGATCACGCCGCCCACGACCGCGCCGCCGACGTTGTTGCCGCCGACTTCCTGGCGCTCGACCCAGCAGCGCTGCTCGGGAGGTCCGACCACGGCGTGCACCGAGGAAACCGGCACGTCGTACCAGCGCGACTCATACGCAGGCGCGGCGGCCGGCGGCGGCGCGCTGTTGTACGCGGCGACACGGTCCGCCGGACGCACCGACGAGACCATGTTGTTCAGACCCATCTCGCGCAGCGATGGATATTCGCCCGGCTGCAGCACGACGCAACGTCCGCCGAAGCGCGCGTCCTCGCACACCTGCCATTCGCCGTTATCGACGACGGCCGATGACGCTCGATCGTTGAAGCCGTACCGCTCGAGGTTCCACACGGGACCGTCCGCGGTGAAAGAAGGCCCGCGAAAATCGCGGCCCTGGTAGAACGTGACCTGCGCGGATGCCTGGGCGGCGAGCAGCACGCCCGCCACGCCGAGCGCAGTTCGCAACATCGTGTTCATGTAGCCTCCGTAGCCGGCGCACCGCGTCGATGCGGTCGCGCACGTTCCCATAGGAAGCTCCAGCGTAATGGTAACGGGCGTTCGAGGCTGTCGGTCGCGCCCGGCGACCGCTGTCAGACGATGCCGCGATCGCTCGGGGACACGTCCGGATGCCGCGCCCGCCAGGCGGCGAGCTCGGCCTCGTAGCGCTCCAGTGCATCGGCGTACACATCGAAGATGCAACGTGCGCACCCGCCGTTGCAGCATTCGTCCGCCTCGGGGCGCTGCGGTGCCACGGGCCTGGGATCGTCGACGTCGCGCTCTGGCTGCACTCAGATCGCGTCGAGCGCGCGGCGCAAGTCGCGCCGCAGATCGTCCACGTTCTCGATGCCGACGGACAGGCGCACCAGCGAGTCGCCGATGCCGAGCGCGTCGCGCTGCTCGCCCGGTATGGTCGCGTGGGTCATGATCGCCGGATGCTCGATCAGGCTCTCCACGCCGCCTAGGCTCTCGGCCAGCGCGAACAGCTCGCAACGCTCGAGAAACCGCTTCGTGCCCGCGAGGTCGGTCGCGAGATCGAGCGAGATCATTCCGCCGAACCCGCGCATCTGGCTCGCAGCGAGCACGTGCTGCGGATGCGATGCAAGCCCGGGATAGCGCACGCGCGCCACCTCGCGCTGCGACTCGAGCCACTGCGCGAGCGCGAGCGCGTTCGCGCAGTGCCGCTCCATGCGCAGCGCGAGGGTCTTGACGCCACGCAGCGTGAGGAAGCTGTCGAACGGACCGGCGATGCCGCCGACGGCATTCTGCAGGAACCCCAAGCGCTCGCGCACGTGTGCGAGACGATCGTCACCCGCGACGATGGCGATGCCACCCACGACGTCGGAATGTCCGTTCAGGTATTTGGTGGTGGAGTGCACGACCACGTCGAAGCCGAGGTCGAGCGGGCGCTGCACCCACGGGCTCGCGAAGGTATTGTCCGCGACCGCCAGGATGCCGTGCGCGCGGCAGGTGCGCGCGAGCGCGGCGAGGTCGGCGATCTTCAGCATCGGGTTGGTCGGTGTCTCGACCCACACCATGCGCGTCCGCGGCGTGATGGCGCTCGCGAGAGTGTCGCTGCGCGCAAGATCGACGAACGAGAAGTCGAGGCCCGCGCTGCGCCGGCGTACGCGCTCGAACAGGCGGAACGTTCCGCCGTACAGGTCGTCGCCGGCCACCACGTGGGAACCGCTGTCGACGAGCTCCAGCACCGTGGCGATGGCCGCCATGCCGGACGCGAACGCGAACGCCTGCGCGCCGCCCTCGAGGTCGGCCACGCAGCGCTCGAGCGCCCAGCGCGTCGGGTTGTGCGAGCGGCCGTAATCGAGGCCCTTGTGCACGCCGGGACTTTGCTGGCGGAAGGTCGACGTCGCGTAGATCGGCGGCATGATGGCGCCCGTCGATGGATCGGGCGCCTGGCCGGCGTGGATGACGCGCGTGGCGAAATCGAGCGTCTCGTCGTGTTTCATGCAAGCTCGCGGCGCAAGTGGTTGAGAAGGTCGAAGCGCGTGATGAGGCCGTGAAAGCCCTGCTCGTCGGCAACGATGGCGACGAGCCCGCGGTCGAGCACGGCCTCAAGCTCCTCGAGACTCGCCCGGGGCGCGATCGTTTCGAGCCTCGTCGTCATCGCCGATGATACGGGCGCGCGGAAGCGCTCGGGCCGGTCGTGGACCTCGAGCAGGAGATCGGACTCGTCGATGACGCCGGCGAGTCGCCCGCCCTCGAGCACCGGAAGCTGCGACACTTCCGCGAGGCGCATGCGCTGGAACGCGGTGAGCAGCGTGTCCTGCGGCCCGACGCTCACCACGGCGCCTTCGTCGAAGCGGCGCGAAATGAGATCGCGCAGGTCGCCGAGCTTCGGACGCTTCAGCAGGCCCTGGTCGAGCATCCACTGGTCGTTGTAAACCTTCGAGAGATAGCGCGTGCCGGTATCGCACACGAACGTCACCACGCGCTTGCGCGTCGCCTGCTCGCGGCAGTAACGAAGGGCGGCGGCGAGCAGCGTGCCGGTCGACGAGCCGGCGAGGATGCCTTCGGCGCGCAGCAGCTCGCGCGCGGTGGCGAAGCTCTCCTCGTCCGGGATCGAGTACGCGCGCTTCACCGCGCTCAGGTCGGCGATCGGCGGCACGAAGTCCTCGCCGATGCCTTCGACGGCCCAGAATCCCGGCTCGCCGTACGATCCCTTGGTCACGTAGTCGGCGAGGATCGAGCCGACCGGATCGGCCAGGACGAACTCGACGTGCGGCGCGACGCGACGGAAGTAATGCGTGAGACCCGTGATCGTGCCGGCGGAGCCGACACCGACGACAATGGCATCCAGGCGACCGTCGGTCTGTCGCCAGATCTCCGGTCCGGTGGTCCGCTCGTGCGCGGCGGGATTGTCGGGATTGTTGAACTGGTCGGCGAAGAACGCGCCGGGGATCTCGCGCGCAAGCCGGGCCGCATAATCCTGGTAATACTCGGGATGACCCTTGCCGACGTCTGAGCGCGTGGTGTGCACCTCGGCGCCGAGCGCCTTGAGATGCAGCACCTTTTCGCTCGACATCTTGTCCGGCACGACGAGCACGACGCGATAGCCCTTCGCGCGCGCGACGAGCGCGAGGCCGAGGCCGGTGTTGCCGGCGGTCGCCTCCACCACGGTGCCGCCCGGTGCGAGCCGGCCGTCGCGCTCCGCGGCCTCGATCATCGAGCGCCCGATGCGGTCCTTGATGGACCCTCCGGGATTCTGCGATTCGAGCTTCAGGAAGAGCGAGCACGGGCCCGTATCGAAGCGGGTGACCTCCACCAGCGGCGTGTCGCCGATCAGATCGAGCACGGCCGGTGCGGCGTCGCTGCGCATGGGCGCATTGTGCACCCGGGCAGCTCCGGCCGCACCTGCGCGAATCGCGCAATGTGCGTATCATTTGCTGCCATCATGCGACCCCTCTCATCGAGCATCGCCGCGGCGCCCCTGTGGCTCGCGGCCATCAGCGCTCACGCCCTCGCGCCGACGTTCGAGGTCGACCAGCTCTATTCCAACGCGGATGGCACCATTCAGTTCATCGTGCTCCACGAGAGCAGCGGACAGAATGGACAGGACCGTTGGACCGGCGTGACGCTGCACGCGACGGGTGCCGGGCACGATGTCACGTTCACCTTCGACAAGGACCTGCCGAGCGCGCAGACGTCGCGTCACTACGTGCTGCTGGCGACGCAGGGCTATCGCGATGCCGCGGCCGAGTTTCCCGAGTTCGGCTCGGTGTCGCCCGACTACATCATCCCGACGCGATTCCTCGCGACCGGCGCGGGCGCCGTCGCGTTCGCTGACGCAGACACGCTGCAGTATGACTCCCTGCCCGCGGACGGCAGCGAGGCGCTCTATCGTGCGGGCGACGTGCGCGACAACCGTCCGCAGAACTTCGGCGGCTCCAACGTGACGTTGCCGGTGACCCGCGTGTCCGCGGTCGAGTATTACAACGCGTCGCTCGACCACTATTTCATCAGCGACCTCGAGCCCGACATCGAGGCGCTCGACTCGCAGCGCATACAGGGCTGGGCGCGCACCGGCTACACGATACCGGTATGGCCGAATTCGTTCGGCCTGCTGAACGGCGTGTGCCGGTTCTACATCCCGCCCGAGCACGGCAACTCTCACTTCTTCTCCGCCTCGTCGACCGAATGTCACACGGTGACGGGACTCGTGGGCAGCGATCCGAACTACAGCGACTACGTGCTCGAGACCACCGAAGCGTTCTTCGTCGCGCTGCCCTTCAGCGACGGGACATGCCCGACGCACTGGCTGCCGGTCTATCGTCTGTGGAACAACCGGCCCGATTCGAATCACCGCTACACCATGGACGCGGCGGTCAAGGCGCAGATGCTCCAGCGCGGGTACGTCGCCGAGGGCTACGGCCCGGACGCCGTGGCGATGTGCTCGCCCCTTTGACGCCTGGCTGAAGCGCGCATGGATCCAATGGCCACCGGCGTCTTCCCTATCGCTCCTACGCCGTTCGACGATGCCGGCGAAATCGACGACGACGGGCAGCGGCGCATCCTCGACTGCATGGTGGACCAGGGTGTAGACGGCATCTGCATCCTCGCCAACTATTCCGAGCAGTTCCTGCTGACGGACGAGGAGCGCGACCACCTCACCGAGCTGTGCCTCGCGCACGTCGCGGGCCGCGTGCCGGTGATCGTGACGTGCAGCCACTTCAGCACCCGCGTCGCAGCGGCACGCGCGCGCAAGGCGGCGTCCGCAGGCGCCGCGATGATCATGCTCATGCCCCCGTACCACGGCGCCACGCTGCGCGCCGACGAGAAAGGCATGCTCGAGCATTTCGCGCGCGTGGCCGATGCCGCGCGCGTGCCGCTGATGATCCAGGACGCGCCGCTGTCGGGCTGCACGCTTGCGGTCGCGTTTCTCGCGCGCCTCGCGCGCGAGGTGCCGCAGGCGCGCTATTTCAAGATCGAGGTCCCGAACGCCGCCGCGAAGCTGCGGGCGCTGGTCGAAACGGGCGGGGACACGATCGCAGGACCGTTCGACGGCGAGGAATCGATCACGCTGATGGCCGACCTCGACGCCGGCGCGACGGGCACGATGCCGAGCGCGCTCCTGCCCGATCTCATCAAGCCGGTGATCACGCTCCATCGCGCGGGCCAGCGCGACGAGGCGGCAGCCGCCTACGCACGCATCCTGCCGCTCATCAACTACGAGAATCGGCAGTGCGGCCTGCGTGCCACGAAGGTCGCGATGAAGGAAGGCGGCGTCATCCGCAGCGATGCGGTGCGACACCCGCTCGAAGCCCTGCACCCCGCGACGCGCTCAGGGCTCCTCGAGCTCGCTCGCGCGGTGAATCCGCTGGCATTGCGCTGGGGCCGGTGAGCCCCGGGCCGGGACACACGATGCCCGGCAAATGGCTCGACCGGCTGCGCGGCCACGCCGACGCGCCGCCGCACGAGGACGGCTCGTCCCGGCATCGGCCTGCCGAAACGTCGCCGCTCCAGGTCATCGCGCAGTGGCAGCCGCGCATCGACGTCGACGTCGCGTTCTCTCGCTGGCTGCTGAACGCGGCAACCGAGGAATCGGCCGCGAACACCTCCGCGTCGCACGTGCTGCTGCGCGACCTGGCCGCGGCCGTGCAGGCGCCGCGCGAATCGCTCATTCCGCGCGTGCCGTCGCTCGTGCCGCAACTCCTGCACAGCCTGCGCGACCCGCACAAGTCGGTGGCGGCGCTGTCGCGACAGGTCGCGCAGGACCCGGTGCTCGTCGCGGCCGTGCTGCGACGGGCCAACAGCCCGTACTACCGCGCGGGCAAGCACATCGAGAGCCTCGAGCAGGCGCTCCTCGTCATCGGTCACGACAGCCTGCGGCACGTCGTCGCGGCCGTCGCATTCAGGCCGATCATCAACGTGCAATCGGGCGCCTTCACGCAGCGCGCGGCGCCGATCGTCTGGGATCAATCGGAGCGATGCGGCGTTGCTTGCCACGTGCTTGCGCTGGCCGCGGGCACGAGCCCGTTCGAAGCGTTCCTCGGCGCCCTGCTCTACAACGTCGGGACCATCGTCGTGTTGCGTGAGCTCGATCACCTGCCGCGCGGCGCGGCCACGCTCGGCATCGCGGCGTTCTGCGCGGGGTTCGTCACGCTGGCGCGCGAGGTCGCCTGCACGATCGGACGACGGTGGAAGTTCCCGGTCAATGTCATCGCCGCGTTGCCTCAGCGCGCACCCGGCGAAGGCGGCGCGGGAACGACCGCACTCGCCGACGTGCTGCGAGCGGGCGATCGCGTGAGCAAGCTGCGCCTGCTGGTCGAAGCCGGACAGGTCGCACGCGACGCATCGCTCGACCTCGACAGCGCGCCGGTGATCGGCGTGTGCTTCGACAAGCTCGGCGCCTTCGCGGCCGCGTGAGTCACCGCGGCTCGCCCAGGTCCCACCACAATCCCGCCATCACTCCGAGGGCTTCGCGTGCGACGGATGCGATCAGGTGCTCGTTCGCCGCATGCTGCGAGCAGCCCGCGTACGAATGCGGGATCCATACGGTGGGAAGGCCGAGCACGTCGGCGAAGATGTCGTTGGGCAGCGAGCCCCCGAGGTTGGGCAACACGACCACGGGCTTGCCCGTCGTGCGCGCGACGCTCGCTTTCACGCGCTGCACCCAGGGATGCTCCGGGTCGAGCCGCGTGGCCGCGAAATAACCTTCGCGCGCCGGCGTCACCTCCACGCGCGCGAATTCCTCGCGCTCGAGGTGCCGGCGCAGCGCTGGCACGATGTCCTGCGGATCGACGCCGACGACATAGCGCAGCTGGCAATGCGCCGTGGCCTTGCCGGGAATCGCGTTGACGGGATGGTCCGGGTTGCCCGTGCGAAACGCGAGCACCTCGAAGCTGCACCAGCCGAACACGCGCTCCGCCGGGGTGAGGCCCGGCTCGCCCCAGCCCGTGTCCACGCGCGGGCCGTCGTCGCCGCCGACGACGTCGAGGCCCTCGAGCGCGCGACGCACCGAGGACGTAAGCGTCGCGGGCCGCCATTCGGGGACACGAATCTCCCCACGCGGACCGGTGATCGACGCGAGCGCGTGCGCGAGCACGATGCCGGGGTTGGCAATGAGGCCGCCCCAGTTGCCCGAATGATGCGCGCCCTCGCGCAGGTCGACCGTCAGATCGAAGTTCATCGCACCGCGCGAGCCGAGGAACAGCGTCGGACGATCGGGCGCGAGGCGCGGGCCGTCGGATGCAATGAGGACGTCGGCGGCGAGGAGGTCGCGTTGTTGCGCGCACAGGTCGCGCAATCCCGGCGAGCCCGTCTCCTCGCCCGTCTCGATCAGCACTTTCAGGTTGAAGCCCAGGCGACCGCGCGCTTCGAGGACGGCGCGAAGCGCCACCTCGTTGATGGTGTGCTGTCCCTTGTTGTCGGCCGTGCCGCGGCCGTAGATGCGATCGCCTTCGCGTGCGAGCGTCCAGGGCGACAGGCCCGCCCGCCACTGCGCGTCCTGGCCGCGAATGACGTCGCCGTGCCCGTACATGAGCACCGTGACGCGTGCATCGGGCTCGCGGCGCTGCGCGAACAGGAACGGACCGCGCTGCGGGAGCGGATTGTCGAGGATGCGGCATTCGAAGCCGAGCGCGGCGTAGCTTCGCGCGAGCTCGTCCTCGACGTACCCGCGAAGCGCGGGCGCTTGCGCCGGATCCTGGCTCTCGGAGCGGATCGCCACGCGACGTGCCAGCACGTCGGTGTACGTACCGTCATCGAATGCACGGTGCGCGGCGGCGATGGCGGCGTCGCGGCTCGGAGTCATGCCGCGTGACTATAGCGCGAAGGGCGCCTCGGCTCTCGCGGCGCGGCGCCCCCGGGCGGGCGTCGGGCGTCGAGCGCGTTTCACTTCACACGGGCAGCACGTAATCGATGTACACCTCCCCTTGCGTGAAGTGCGCGGGCAACGCTCGCAACTGGTTGCGCGCCTGCTTGTTCGCCGGCGCCTTGCCATCGACCGCGATCCAGTCGCTGCGCACGAGCCGATTGCGAGTCTGCTGTTCGAGCGCTTCGATCAGCGCCACGCGGGGCACCTCGGTCTTCTTCTCGACGCTGCCGTAGCAGCCCGACTCGGTGGAGCACATCGCCGAGCATGCGTCGGCCATCGCGCCGACGGCGGGAATGGGCGTGGCGTTGGTGCTGCCGTGATGGCCCACCTTGTAGAAATCGATGCTGCCGAGGATCTCTTTCGCGCGGCTCGTGATGCCGGGGTCCTTGCCCTTCACGGGCTTGCCGTAGAGCCAATAGGCCCAGTTGCCCCATTGCGCATCGCCGACGAAGAGCAGCTTCTTGTTGCGACACGTGAACAGGACGACGAGGCTTTGATTGTTGAGCGTGCCGTCGATGACGTCCGCCGCTGCAGCCAGCGTGTCCGGCTGCAGGTCGTGCAGGGCCTTTTCCATGTCCCCCGCGTTCCACGGACGAAACGCGTCGTCCGCATAGGCCGAGGCGTCCACAAGCCAGTCTCCGTCGAATGGCGCGAACGCCGTCGTGTCAGGCAGTCCATCGGCTTCGGCGGCCGCGAGGTATTGCGCGAGCTTGTTGTCGCTGGTCGCGAACTGATCGGCCACGCGCTTGGGCGCCGGACCGAGGACCTCGGCATCGAGCGCGCCTTGGAGCGCCGCCGGCAGCTCGGGCGCCTGGCCGGCCTCATAGTAGCGGACCTGCGGCTTGTTCTTGAATCCGCGCGTGACGACCTCGAGCGCCTTGTCGTTGGCGCTGCCCGAGACACCGAGCCCCACGCCGAGCGCGTTGTCGACCTTTGCGAGCGCCTGCCGCGCGATTGGGTCCTCGCCCGCTTGCAGGCGCAACAGCAATTGCATGCGCAACGCGATTGCCAGCCCGTGGAGCTGCGTCTTGAACCGTGACGACGCATCATCGCCCGGATCGAGCCGATTGGTGATCCATACCATGTCGACCTCGAACTTCGCGAATGCGTCGCTTTGCGTCGCGAAGCCCGACAGGTGGTCGGCGTGGTAATGCGTCACGATGACCAGCGCCAGCTTGCCGCCGGTCGCCTCGGCGAGGTCGGCGACGCAATCCGGCATGCTCTTGATGTTGCCCGCGTGCACCCCGCAGTCGATCAGGATGTGCTGTGGCCCGGCCTTGCCCGGCACCGTCAGCAGGAAGAAATCGCCGAAACCGACGCGATACATGCGCACGCGGATGGCGGCGCCTTTCGCTGCCGGTTTGGCACGGCTCGCGGAACGTTTGGCCATGATCACAGCCCCTGGTGGACCAGCCCGAAATCGGCCTGGAAGTGGCGTGCATCCTCGGTGTCGCCGTTCATGAGCCCGATGCTCATCGCATAGTTGCGCTGCCGCTTCTCGCGCAACCCCGCTTCGGCACCCGCGAGCGGCTTGCCGATCTTGAAGCGCACGCGAGGCGGACCGTAGCCGCGTGCCTCGCGTTGCGGCGCGGCGATGATCAGCGTCACGCCGCCGCGCAGCGGAAAGGAGCCCGCTTGCGGAAACTGCGGATCGAAGGCGACTTGTCGCGTCTGAATGAGCTCGACGACCATGTCGATGCGAAGGCGCCCATCGGCGGTGACGCGAAACACCTGATGGAACGATGGCGCCTCGGGTCGATCGGCGGCCGCAGTCGCGTCGAATCCGAGTCGCTCGGCGTTTCGCAACGCATATTCGCGCAGGATCGCGCCGTTCAAGTCCTGCTCGCGTGCCGTGAGGCCGTCGGTACGTCCGAAGACGAGCGCGTAGTCGTCCTCGCGTCCCGTCTCCGGATCGGCGACGCGCGCGACGACGGGGGGAAGGGCATCGTCCGCGAGCGGTTGCCACCACGACAATGCATCTTCGGAGAAGAACCGTGCCGACTCCGGATAGATGCCGCGTGCCCGAAACGCCTGCATCAACGCCTGGCGCACGCCGCGGTCGTCGGGCTTGAAGTCGAGGCTCACCGTGATGAGTGCGCGCAGGAAGTCGCCGAACGTGATGTCGACCGGCGGGCAGTAATCGAGGGCACGCGCGCAGAGCTGGAAGAACTCGTCGGCGGTCCGGCTCGCTGCATCGGCCAGCAGGTTGGCGAGCGAAGCCGGCAGCTCCGCCGGATCGAGCTGGCCGCCGCCGGCGCGATAGATCCGGAAAAGGTCGGCAGCCGCAGCCAGGTACGTCGTGAAATACGCATCGAACACGGCGGCTACGAGGATCGACCCGCGGAAGTGCGGATCGTTGAGCCGAGTCTGCAGCGCGCCGGGATCGGGCTTCGCATCCAGCGCTTCGCGCAGGCTGCGTCCCATGCCGGTTGCCTGCCCGAATTGCTGCGCGAGCTGGATGAGCGGATTCGGCGTATTGGCCGCGCCCCTCACCGGGGTCGACCCGGCGTCGCGTGTCTCCCCGCCATCCACGGGTGCGGAATCCGGCCGCAGCTCGAAGCGATAGAGGCTTCCGCCCGTCTTGCGGATGGTGTCGAGCAGCGCCTCCTTGTGCGTGAAGTGCAGGAACAGGGCCGTCAGGTCGGCGAACGCCTCGTGGAAGGCGAGCACGTCGGGGTTTGTCGGCTCGGTGAAATACGTGCGGATGCCATCGATGACGGCATGCGTGACCTCGTGAGCAATGATGTCGTGCGACAGGCAGGTGAACACGCGCTGTCCCGGCAGGTTGTTGCCGGGGTTGGTTTCCGAAGCGCGGAAATAGCCGAACATGATGCCGCGTGCCTCGCGGCTGTAGAACGCGTTCGCCTGCACCATGGCGTGCGGAAACAGCTTCAGCACCCAGATGTCGTCGAGCGTTTCGCCGGCGGTGCGCTCGGCAACAGCGCGCGCGGAGCGATCCGCGCGGTGCCAATGGATCGTCCGGCCGAGCGCTGCCTCGAACTTCTCAACCGTCTCCGAGGCAACCGCGTAAACCATCTGCTGATGGAAGCGCGGATCGGACTCCGAAGGATCGAGGCCACCGCGTGCGAGGATCCGGTAGTCGTTGAGGTCCACCGGCGCGTAGTAGCATCGGTTGGCCGCGTCGTAATCCACGACCGCGAAACGGCGTCCGACCGGCCCGGGCGTGAGGCCGCGTTCCCACCGCACACGAACCGTCATGACGTTGCCGACATAGTTCCCCGCGCTGGGATCGAGCGCGTACACCTTCAGCGTGCGCTGGCTAGGCTCCGGCAATCGAACCGCGGTCGTTCCCGTCTTCGCAGGCGCGTCCTTGCTCTTCACGGGCCGCTTCGCGGCGCTCGCCGGCTTGCCGACGCGCGCTGCGCGGGATGGCGGCGGACGAAGCTCCCCGATGTCGTATGCCGGCGCGCCACCCTTGCGCCGCGGGGCCTTGTCACCCGATCGCCTGGCCATGATGTCCTCCGTCGATGATTGCGCCGGCCTGCCGGCGCGCACGGGGCCTTGTGCTACGCGACGAGCTCCGGCGCGTAGCGCCTGATGCGCGACTCGACGAGGCCGCCGCCCTGTCGCGAGAGCACATTCATCTCGTCGTCCGAGAGGGCGCGCAGATTCGTGCCGATCGCCGACGCGAAGGCAGCATCGCCCGGTTGCACCTCGCCCTCCTTGCTGTCGATGGAGAACCACAGCGGCTTCGGTCCCGCCGCGGCAAGGTGACGATGCTGGAGGCGATCGAACTCGAGGCCGCGGATCTGCTCCATCATGATGTCGAGCGCAGCCTTGAGCACGAGCGTGCCGGCGTCGGTCGGATGCTGGTCGATCGCGAACGGCTTGCCGCCATCGCTCACGATCACGTAGTCGAGCGCCGCGCGGGCGCGCACGACCGGATTGATGCCCATGTTGTCGTAGACGCCGCCGTCGCACAGGGTGACGTATTCGACGTTGCCGCCGTGCGCGTACACGTCGGGCATGAGGCGCAGCGGCGGGAACACGGGCGGGAACGCGGACGATGCGGCGACCGCCCGGCTGATCCTGAAGTCGCCCGCGGGTACAACGCCGAGCTCGTAGTCGCCGATCTCCTCGGGCTTGTCGCCGCCCGCGACGAAAAAGAACATGTTGCCGGTCGCGAGATTGGTTGCGTTGAGATAGACGCGCGGTCCGTTGGCGAGATCGTGCAGCGTCGCCTTGTGGAACAGGTCGCGGTCGTAGCTTTCGGCGAGCTTGTCGAGGCGCGTCGCGAACGGATCGAGCACGCCGCCGATCACCGAGGACACGGCGATCGATTTGGTTCGCAGATAGGTGTCGAGCCGGTCGAGCACGTCGGCCTTCGCCCAGTTCGCGGCCAGGAATGCGCCGGCGATACTGCCCCCGCTGACACAGCTCAGCAGGTCGAGCTTGTCGAGCAGCTTCAGGTCCTTCAGCTTGCGCATGACGCCGAGATGGAACGCCGCGGCGCGAAATCCGCCCCCCGACATCGCGAGCCCGATGCGCTTGCTCGCACCGCCGACCTGGACCGCCATGGTGTCTCCCTGCGGGTGTCACCCGTCAGGTGTAGTAGACAAGAGCGCGGGATTGAGCGCAAGCGGAGAATTACGCGGGCGCAGGACCGCCGGCCTGCCGCGCGACGCGCGTTACAGCGCGATGAACGCGGCGATGTCGGGCTCGCGCCGCAGCTCCGCGAGCGCGTCGTGGTCGGGAAGCTGAGGCCGATCGCGCGTCGCATTGACCATGCACAGGAAGCCGAGTGGCTGGTCGTCGGCCGCGCGGAACTGGTGCCATGTCAACGGCGGCACGTGCACGAGATCGAACGGCGCCACGTCGTAGATGCGATCGCCCACGAGACAGCGCCCACGTCCGCGCTGGATCACGACCGCGTGCGCGTGCTCGTGCCGCTCGAGCGTGGTATGTCCGCCCGGTGCTACCTCGAAATAGCGCAGCTGGCTTGCAAGCGACGGGTCGTCGAAGAGGATCTGGCGCGTCACCGCGCGAAAGGGCGCGCTTCCGTCCTGTTTGTATTCCAGCACGTCGACGTCGCGCCAGCGCAGCGTGCCATTCTGTCGACGAAAAGGGGCCGTGGGCATGGTCAAAGGGCCGGCGTGCTCCGAACGAGCTCGACGAAGGCGCGCGTGCGCGCCGGCAGCGCGTCGCCCGCCGCGAGCAGCGATCCGCCGATCAGGAGCATCGTGTCGCGGCCGTAGAAGCGTATCACTTCGGGCACGCGCTCGACCGACAGCCCGCCGGCGGGCACGGGGAGGATCGGCCGGACGTGCGACCATGCGTCGCGGCAGGTGCGCGCGATGTCGGCGCACAGCGATTCCGAGTACGCGAAACGCCCGCCGTAGTTCGGAAAGATCGCGGCGTCCGCACCGAGGAGACGGAAGAGCCTTCCGAGCAGCAACGGCGGCGCCACGCGCGCGGCACCCCCGTAGGCCGGATGCGCGAGGATCGGTACGTCGATGTCCTCGACGATCTCCGCGAAGGCCGGCATGCCGAGCAGCGCGGGCGCCATGAGCAGCATGCGCACGCCCTCGGCGCGCGCGACGCGCACCTGCTCGCGCACCGCGCGCGGCGAGCCTACGAGGCTCGGGGCGTAGATCGTGCGCTGCGATGCGATCGCGCGCTGGCATGCCGCCACGCGCTCGGCGAACGGCGAGTACGCCTGGTCGGCCAGACCGTGATCGTCCTTGACGACGTCGATGCCTGCTTGCGCGAGCGTCGCGCACAACGCGGCAAGGCGCGGACTCGACAATCCCTGCGGCTTCAGCGCCGCGCACGTGAGCGGCCGGTCGTCGACGTGCAGCGCCGCCCGGATCCCGTGGACGCCGAACCGCGGGCCGCGGTGCCGCTGCAGCAGATCCTGGGGCCATTCGACGTCGACGAGCTCCACGTGCTCGTGCAGCGAGCTGTTGCCGAACAGCATGTTGATCGTTTGCGCGACGTCGAAGCCGGTGGTGATCGTCGCGAGCGCCAGCGTGACGAGATGCGTGCCGGCGTCGATCTCGCGCGTCGCGTGCACGCGTCCCATGATCTCGTCGGCGACGAACGCGTCGAGGACCACCTCGGCAGGCACTTCGACGCTCTGCTCGAGCGCGAGCTCGCGCGCGATCGCGTCGATGCCGTCGCGCGGCGCGCGCACCCGATACGTCGCCAGCATGCGGGACATCGCTACCAGTCCGGCAAGCGGCCGATGCCCGGCAGCTTGAGCGCGGGACGACGGACGTCTACGCCGAACACCATCCCGAGCAGGTTGATCTCGATGCCCTCGTCGATGCCGACGGCAATGCCGAGAAGGCCCAGCAGCGAGACCTGCCACCCCGTGCCGCTCGGCGTGCGCGCGAAGATGCGACCCCCGGGGAGGTAGTCCTTGCCCACGGCGGTGGAGGGCATGGCGAGGCGGAGCTCGGGTATCTCGCGTCCCAGATGCGCGACGAACGTATTGCTATTCGGCCCCGGCCACGCCGAATAGCGCGTCGGACTCTCGTACGAGGACACGGCTTGCGCCAGCTTCGCGATCACCGCCTCGGCCTCGCGACCGCGCACGTCGCGCACGATGCGCGGCGCCGCGCCATACCATTCGGCGTCCGGGGCGCGCGACGCGGACACCGACACGACCGAGCGGCCGCCACCGCCATACCATCCGATCACTTCGTAGCGCGTGTAGCGATCCGCATTCACCGGCTTGGCCGCCACCCAGGTGTGATCCGAGAAGGCGCCGCGCCAGCCGAACGCATGTCCGGCATACACCTGCACGATGGCTTCGCGGTGAGTCGCCGGGTCGGGCGCGAATCCCGCCGGTCGGTGCGTGGCGGCGCGCCAGTCGCCACCGAGGCTGGCGCGGCCGAGCGCGACGTTGAGCGCCGGCCCGGCGAGCAGAAGCAAAAGCACGAGCACCAGCCACTGCATCACGCGCGCGGCGCCATTTGCGAGGGTCACGATCTCGGCCATGTGGACCGTATCGTAGCCGACGCGCGGCTCGCCCGGCGCGGACACCTGCAACGCGCCGCCGCAAGTTTCATCGGTACAAGACACGACGTCGTGCACTGCGGAGACTGGGCGCGCATCCCTGTGGAGGCCCGCATGCAACGACCCGTCGTCTGGATGCTTGGATTGACCGTCTGGCTCATGACCTGTGCAGCCATCGCTGCCGCGGCGAGCCCGATCAACGTGGCAGTGGTGATCACCGAGAACGCGAACGTGATCGACTTCTCGGGTCCCTGGGAGGTGTTCCAGGATACCGCGCAGCCCGGCACGGAAGCGCCGGCGTTCCGCCTGTACACCGTGAGCGACACGCGGCACCCGGTTCGTCTCACCGGCGGCCTGACGCTCGTGCCCGACTACACCTTCGACGATGCGCCCGTGCCCGCCATCGTCGTGGTCGGCGCACAGCGAGGCTCCCCGCGCATGCAACGTTGGCTGCAGAGCGTAGCGAGCGCATCGTCCACGCGGGCGCTGATGTCGGTCTGCACCGGCGCGTTCCAGCTCGCGAAGGCCGGCCTCCTCGACGGCCGGCACGCGACCACGCACCACGATTTCTTCGACGACTTCGCGCAGCGCTACCCGCAGGTCACGCTCGAGCGAGGTGCGCGCTTCGTGCAAAGCGCGCCCCACATCTTCACCGCGGGCGGGTTGACGTCGGGCATCGACCTCGCGCTGCACGTCGTCTCGCTGTACTTCGGCGACGAAGCGGCGCGACTCACCGCGCGCTACATGGAGTACCGCGCCGCGTCATGAGGGCCGCCTGGCTGCTGGCCGCGCTGAGCCTCGCGGCGCCGCCGGGCGCGCGCGCGGCCGACGATGCGCTGCCCGCGCCGTCGGCACGCGAGACGCTGCCGGGCGTCGAGGTCACCTACACCGACGCCGCGGTGCCGAACGGCGATCGCGTGCGGCTGATCGTCACACGCCCTGCCGGTGCCGCCGGTACGCTGCCCGCCGTGTTCGTCGTCGGTTGGCTGTCCTGCGACAGCGTGAGCTGGCCGCGCGGCGCGCCGTTCGGCTTCGCGCACCTCATCCACCAGATCGCGCGCGAGCCCGGTCTCATGACCGTGCGCATGGAGAAGCCGGGCGTCGGGGACAGTCGCGGTCCACCGTGCGCCCGGCTGGACTTCGAGCGCGAGCTCGCGGCGTATCGCGCCGCGTTTGACGCGGTGCTGCGCATGCCGCAGGTCGATGCGCGCCGCATCGTCGTCCTGGGCTTGAGCAACGGCGGCGGCTTCGCCCCGCTCGTGGCGCAGTCGACGCCCGTCGCGGGCTACGTGGTGGTCGGCGGGTGGGTGAAAACGTGGTACGAGCACATGCTCGAGCACGAGCGCCGCCGCCTCACGTTGCTGGGTCGCGCACCCGGCGACGTGAACCGCGCGATGGCGCACTACGCCACGCTCTACCATCGGTTCCTGATCGAAGGTCAGACGCCCGGCGAGGCGATACGCGCCGACCCTGCGCTGAAGCCCGACTGGTACGACGCCGACGACGGACAGTACGGCCGGCCCGCGCGCTTCTTCCAGCAGCTGCAGTCCCTGAACCTCGCGCAGGCGTGGAGCGCGGTGCGCGCTCCGGCACTCATCGTGCACGGCGAATACGACTGGATCATGTCCGCCGACGACAATCGCATCATCGCCGACATCGTGCGGCGCAACGGCGGCTACGCCACGCCCGTCGAGGCCGCCCGCACGAATCACGTTCTCGAAGTGCTGCCCGATGCGCGCGCGGCGCTCGACGGCAGCGGGCCTTACAACGCCGAGCTGGGCGGCCGGATCGTGCGCTGGGTGCGCGAGCAGGCGACGCGGTGACCGCGCGCGCCTCGACTTCGACGCCTTCGCCGACGACGTTCCGCGTGCACGCCTGCGGGCTGTGCCGCACGCGCACCCGTGCCGCGGCCGTTGCGCTCGGCGCGCGTATACCTCCCCCGCCTGCGACACGTCGTGCCGTGCGATCAACGCCGGGCGCCTGCCCGGAACTGCGACGGCGTCTGGCCGACGAGCTGCTTGAACACGCGGCAGAAGTGACTCTGGTCGGCGAAGCCGGCGCTCGCTGCAATCGTGGCGAGCGGCTCGTCTTCATGCAGCATGCGCGCACACGCGGCGCGCACGCGTACCTTGTGCACGTACTCGCCGAGCGTCTGGCCGTAGCGGCGCCGGAATTCGCGCGCAAGATGCACCGGGTGCACGCCCACCTCGCGCGCGATACCGCCCACGGTGAGTGAATCGCCGTACGCCGCCTCGATGAGGTCGAGGCAGCGTGCGAGCCAGCGCGGTGCGGCGCGCTCGGTGCACGCGCGCGCGTCGGACACGTCGCCGCACAGCGCCCATACGGCGCTGTCGAGCACGATGGGCGACAACGTGCCGCCGATCATCGCGCCGTAGACTCGGACGAGCTGCACCGTCACGTCCCCCGGAAGCAATGCGGGTGACGCGCGCAGGCGCACCTGCGCTTCGTCGAGCGCCGGCGCGTGGATCTCGAGGCACAGGAAGCGCGCGCCGCGCGCGCCGACGGCATCGCGGTGCGGCATCCGGGCGGGGTGGAAACCCACTTCGAAGGGCGCGTAGTCGAAATCGCGGCCGCCGATCGTCTCGACGTAGCGCCCGTCCGTGAGCATGCAGAAGTACGCGAGCGCGTGATCGTGCTCGGGCAGCGCGCGCGATCCGGCGTGGATGACCTCGGACGCGACCGCGAGCGATGTCGCGAGGCGGCCGCCGACGGCGCCGTAATAGCGACCTGCGGCGAGCGCGCTGCCGCTCACGGCCTCAAGCCGCGCTGCGTCTTGGCGACGCCTCGCAGCTCGACCCGGAAGATCGCGCCGAAGCGCTCCTCGCCGCACGAGACCGGGTCCATGGCCTTGACGCCGAGCTGCGTCTTGCGCCCGCTCGGAAAGCCCCAGAAGGCGAGCAGGTTCACGCGGCGTTCGCCGGGCCGTCGAGCACCCGGGCGCCCTCGCCCGGGGCATTGCCCAGCAGCACGTAGAAGTAGTCGACCTTGCGCACGCCGTCGGCCCTCCGCGATCGTTCCGGCCATGTCTATGCCCGCGAGCGCGCTTTGTCAATTCGCAGGCGACGAGTTGGCTATCATGACGACGCGATGCCGCTTCGAGCCGTCACTGCCGTTCGTTACGTCACGCCGCTGCGCGAAGGCGGCTCGCTGCCGGCCGTCGTCGAAGGCGACGACGCAGGTCTCTACGTCATGAAATTCCGCGGCGCGGGCCAGGGGCCCAACGCGCTGATCGCCGAGATCATCGTGGGCGAGATCGCGCGCGCCGCGGGGCTCACGGTGCCGGAGATCGTGCTGATGGAGCTCCCGGTCGACCTCGCGCGGACCGAGCCGGATCCGGAGATCCAGGACTTGATTCGCGCCAGCGGCGGAATCAACGTCGCGCTCGACTACCTTCCCGGCTCGACGATGTTCGATCCGGTCGTCGACCGGCCGGATCCCGCAGTGGCCGCGTCGATCGTGTGGCTCGATGCGCTCACGCTGAACGTCGATCGCACGCCGCGCAATCCCAATTTGCTCATGTGGCACCGCCGGCTGTGGCTGATCGACCATGGCGCGGCGCTGTACTTCCATCACGGGACGGCCGACTACGCGTCGCGCGCCCGCGATCCGTTTCCGCTCGTCGCCGAGCACGTGCTGCTGCCTTTCGCCGCGCCGCTTCCGTCGGTCGACGCGACGCTCGCGCGAACGCTCACCGGGGGCGTGCTCGAGCGCATTGTCGCGGACGTTCCGGACGCCTGGCTCGCGAGCGACGCGTCGTTCGATTCGCCGCAGGCACGTCGCGCGGCCTACGTGGACTTCCTGCGCGCCCGCCTCGCGTCACCGCGCGCATTCGTGGAGGAGGCCGAGCGTGCCCGAGCCATGCACGTATGACTACGCGGTGATCCGCGTCGTGCCGCGCGTGGAGCGCGCGGAGTTCGTCAACGCCGGCGTGATCGTCTCATGCCCGTCGCTCGGGCTGCTGGAAGCGCGCATCGAGGTCGATCCCGCGCGCCTTCGCGCGCTCGACCCCGCACTCGACCTCGAGCTCGTCGCGAGGCACCTCGCCACCATCCCGTTGATCTGCGCCGGCGGCGAAGCGGCCGGTCCCATCGGCCGGCTCGCGCCGCGCGAGCGCTTTCACTGGCTGACCGCGCCGCGCAGCACGATCATCCAGTGCTCGCCGGTGCACACCGGTCAATGCCGCGCGGGCGAGGACGTGCTGGAGCGGCTCCTCGAGACGATGGTGCGGGTGCCCAAAGCGGCCGCGGCCGGCGCGAGACCGAGCGGTCGATCTACCTGATCCACGAGGCGAGGCTGCGATCGTATTCGCCGCTCGCCTTGGCGAGATGCAGCCACTGGTCGACCCACGCCTTGAAGACGACATCGCCGCGCGGCAGCAGGTAACCCATCTCGCCGTATTGCAGCGGCTTGTCGGGATTGACCGCGCACAGGCCGGGATGCAGCTTCTGCTGCACCAGCGTTTCCACCGACTCGGAGATCATCAGGTCCGCGTTGCCCTTCAGGATCTCGTCGAAGATCGTCGTGTTGTCGTTGAAGATCACGATCTTCGCCTGCTTGAAGTTGGCGCGCGCGAAGCGCTCGTTGCTGCCGCCGGGGTTCTCGATCACCGTCACGCCGGGCTTGTCGATGTCGGCGATCGTCTGGAATTTCTTCACGTTCTCGCACCTGGTGATCGGCGCCTTGCCGTTGACCATGTACGCGTCGCTGAAGAACGCGCGCTTCTGGCGATCGAGCGTCACCGAGATGCCGCCGACCGCGATATCGCACTTCTCGATGAAATCGTCCATCAACTTGGGCCAGCTGGTCTTCACGAATTTGGCTTCGACGCCGAGCGCCTTCGCCATGGACTGCGCGAGGTCGACGTCGAGGCCTTCGTACGTGCCATCCGGCTTGGCGAGGCTGAACGGCTTGTAGTCGCCCGGCGTGCAGACGCGCAGGGCGCCGCTCTTCTGCACGGCGTCGAGCCGCGAATCCTGCGCCTGCGCCACCGTTGCGACTGCGGCCATGACGATCACTGCGACCCAGCGTACGACCATGCTCGCCTCCCTGTCTCGATGTGCGGCCATTCTACGGGACGTCGTCGCCGACACCGAGGTACGCGCGGCGCAGCGCGGGCTGCTCGCGCAGCGTCCGCGGCTCGCCGTGCGCCACGATGCGTCCTTCGTCGAGGACGTACGCGCGTCGGGCGACGTCGAGCGCCAGCGCGACGTTCTGCTCAACCAGCAGCACGGCGGTGCCGCTGGCGTTGACGTCCCGGATCGCCTCGAATAGCGACAGCACGATCGCCGGCGCGAGACCGAGCGACGGCTCGTCGAGCAGCAGCAGTCGCGGCAACGCCATGAGCGCGCGTCCGATCGCGACCATCTGCTGCTGCCCGCCGGACAGCGTGCCCGCGACCCGGTCGAGGCGATCGCTCAGCGCGGGGAACCGGGCACAGATCGCCTCGAGCGTGCGCGCGCGGGCCGGACGGGCAGCACTGCGATAGCCGCCGAGCTCCAGGTTCTCGCGCACCGTCATGCCCGAGAACAGCCGGCGCCCCTCCGGCACGAGCGCGATGCCCGCGTCGCAGAAGCGATGGGGCGCGAGGCCCGTCAGGTCACGGCCGTCCATCGCAATGCGACCCGCGCGTGCCGGCAGCAGGCCGGCGATGGTGTCGATCAGCGTGGTCTTGCCTGCGCCGTTGGGTCCGACGACGCACACCAGTTCGCCGGTCTCGATCGCGATCGACACATCCCGCAGCGCGGGCGCGGCGCCGTAATCCACGCGCAGGTCGCGCACCTCAAGCATGGGCGGCACCGAGGTACGCGGTCGCGACGTCGTGGCGCGCCATGACGTCGGACGGCGCCCCCTCCGCGAGGACGCGCCCCTGGTCGAGCACGACGATTCGATCGGCCAGCGCAGTGACCACGCGCATGACGTGCTCGACCAGCACGATGGTGGTGCCTTGCGCGCGAATGCGCTCGACCAGCGCGACCGCTTCGTCGATCTCGGCCGGTGCCAACCCCGAGAGGACCTCGTCGAGCAGCAGCAGCCGCGGCCGCGCGGCGAGCGCGCGCGCGAGCTCGAGGAACTTGGTCTGATGCAGGTTGAGGGCGTCCGGCGTCGCTTCGCCGCGCGCGCCGAGTCCGGTGAACTGCAGCCAGCGTGACGCCTCGACTCGCGCGTCGGCGCGCGACAGCGCCCGTGCGCCGAACACCGCGGTGAGCGCGACGTTGTCGAGCACGGTGAGGTGTGCGAAAGGCCGCGGGATCTGATAGGTCCGCGCGATGCCGCGGCGGGCGATGCGGTGAGCGGGAATGCCCGCGATCTCCTGGCCGGCGAACCGGATGCCGCCCGCGTCCGGCGTGTAATGACCGCTGATCACGTTGATGAGCGTCGACTTGCCGGATCCGTTGGGACCGAGGATGCCGACGATCTCGCCTTCGCGCACGGTCAGCGTCACCCCGTCGAGCGCGCGGATGCCGCGGAAGGATTTGTGAAGGTCGTGGACGACGAGGAGCGGTGACCCGGCCGTCACGACCCGCGGGTCGTTTGCGCGGAGAGGCTGCTCGTCCGCGCGCGTCAGGACGGGCGCGCGCCGCCGCGTCGCCCATCGCCCCAGCAGCCCGTTCGGCACGAACAGCACTGCCGCGATCAGTACCGCGCCCACCAGCGCCTTGCCGAGAATCGCCTGCTCGGCGGCGGTGAACGCATAGAGGAGGACGGTGATCACGACCGCCCCGAGCGCCGGCCCTGCCCAGTGACGCGTGCCGCCCAGCACGCTCATCAGGACCACCGTCAGCGGCACCGTGATGTTGAACGTGCTGCCCGCCGTGACGTACGACACGAACAGCGCCTGGATGCCGCCCGCGCAGCCCGCCAGCGCGCACGACAGGCCGAACGCCACGAGCTTGCAGCGGTACGTCGGCACGCCCATGACTTCCGCGGCGTCCTCATCGTCGTGGATCGCGAACAGGCCGAGGCCGAGGCGCGCGCCGTGGATGACGCAGGCGAGCGCGACCGTCAGGGTGGCGAGCAGCAACGCCAGCAGGTAGAACGTCCCCGACGCGCTCGGTGCGAGCGCCGGAATCGGCACCCCGCTCAGGTACACGCCCGGCCCGCCGTCGATCGACGTGTTGAGCACGATGGTCGCGAGCACGAACGTCACCGCGAGCGTCAGCAGCGCGAAGAGCTCGCCGCGCACGCTGCGCACGCGGAACACCACGGCGCCGAGTGCGACACCCAGCACTGCGGCGACGAGCGCCGCGACGGGCAGCGTCCA
>DATJIS010000015.1:0-36731 GCA_035493035.1 Casimicrobiaceae bacterium
TGGACTACACCGACGAGGAGTTCGACCGCGTGGTCGATCTCAACCTGAAGGGGACGTTTCGCGTCGCGCGTGCGTGCGCTCGCGTGATGGTGGAGCAGAAGCGCGGCAGCATGATCCTGATGTCGTCGATCCGTTCGGTCAACGTCGAGCCGGGACAGAGCATCTATGCGGCGACGAAGGCCGGGATCGCGCAGATGGCCAAAGGCCTCGCGGTGGAGCTCGGTCCGCATGGTGTGCGTGTCAATGCGCTCGCGCCCGGAATCGTCGCCACGCCGCTCACGCAACCGATCATGGCGAACGCGTCGTGGAACGAGGCGTACGCGCAGCACACGGCGCTCGGCCGCTGGGCGCACGCCGGAGAGATGGCCGGACCTATCGTTTTCCTTGCATCCGACGCGAGCAGCTATCTCACCGGCACGACGCTCTTCGCCGACGCGGGCTGGACTGCGATGGACGGTCGCTACGAGCCGACGCTGAGCGCATAGCGCACACCCGCGCACGCGGGTAAACTCCGGGCTGCTCTCGCTCCGGCAGTCCTCCATGCGTATCCCCGTGTCGAATCTCGCCGCGCTCTGCGCGGTTGTCGCTGTTGCGCTCGTCGTCCCGGCTCATGCGCAAGGCGTCGCCAATCCCGGCGATGCGCGTGTCATCGTCAAGTTCAAGCCCGAGTCCAGCGTCCTGAAGCTCGGCGCGGCCGGCGTCGCCGCGCCGAAGGCGCGCGCGGAGGCGCTCACCAAGCGCCTCGGTGTGCCGCTGCGGTCGGGCATTGCGCTGTCCGAGCGCGCGCAGGTCGTGTTCGCGTCGGGAATGACGTCGGGCGAGCTCGCGCAGCGACTGTCGTCGCAGGACGACATCGAGTACGCGGTCCCGGATCAGCGCCGTCGCGCCATGGACGTTCCGGACGATCCGCTGTATCCGGACGGTCTCGGCGGCAACGGGCCTGCGGTCGGCCAATGGTATCTGCGCGCGCCGAGCGGCGCGGTGCAGTCGTCGATCAACGTCGAGCCCGCATGGGCAATCACGAACGGAAGCCCGTCGATCGTCGTCGCGGATCTCGACACCGGCGTGCGCTTCGAGCATCCGGATCTGCTGACGGTGGGCAGCGGCGGCAACCTGTTGCCCGGCTACGACATGATCAGCTTTTCCAACAGCAACGATGGCAGCGGCCGCGATGCCGACGCCTCCGATCCGGGCGACTGGATCACCGCGCAGGAGGCGAACGACCCGAACGGCGCCTACTATCAGTGCACCGAGCAGGACCCGTCGACCGGCCAATACGTAGCCGACGACAGCTCCTGGCACGGCACGCAGACGGCGGGGTTGATCGCGGCGATCACGAACAACGCCGCGGGCATGGCAAGCGTGGGACGGACCGTGCACGTGCTTCCCGTGCGCGTGCTGGGAAAGTGCGGCGGCTTCGATTCGGACATCATCGCAGGCATGCGCTGGGCCGCGGGACTGAACGTTCCCGGAGCGCCGGTCAACACGACGCGCGCCAACGTCATCAACATGAGCCTCGGTGGAGGCCGCTCGTGTCCGCAGTCCTACCAGGACGCCGTGGACGAGATCGTCGGAGGCGGCACGATCATCGTCGTGTCGGCCGGCAACGATGCGGGGCACGCGGTCGCGGCGCCTGCCGATTGTCGCGGCGTGCTTGCCGTCGCTGCGCTGCGCCATGTCGGAACCAAGGTGGGCTTCTCGAATATCGGCCCGGAAGTGGCGATCGCCGCGCCCGGCGGCAATTGCGTCAACACCGCCCCGGGAACGCCGTGCCTCTATCCGATCCTCACGACGTCGAACTCGGGCACGACCGGGCCGCAGGATTCCATCTATACCGACAGCTTCAACATCTCCGTGGGCACGAGCTTTTCAGCGCCGCTGGTTTCGGGCACCGTCGCGCTGATGCTCTCCGCGCAGCCGTCGCTGGCGCCGGCTGAGGTGAAGGCGTTGTTGCAGGCGACAGCGCGCCCGTTCCCGACCACCGGCGCGGACGTGAGCAGCGGCCCGGTCAATGCGTGCATGCCGGACCAATACGACGCGTCGTCCAATCCGGTCGATCAGCTCGAGTGCTACTGCACGACGCAGACGTGCGGTGCCGGCATGCTCGACGCAGGCGCGGCGGTCACGGCGGCGAAGAACGGCCTTGCGATCCCGCCGGTGCAGGCGCAGGGCCTGTGGTGGAACGCGCCCGCGGGCTCCGAGTCCGGCTGGGGCATCAACTTCGCGCACCAGGGTGACGTCATCTTCGCCACGTGGTTCACGTACGACACGATCGGCAGGCCGTGGTGGCTCTCGATGACCGCGACGAAGATCGCGGACAACGCGTACGGCGGCACGCTGTACCAGACACGCGGACCGGCGTTCAACGCCGTGCCGTTCAGTCCGTCGCAGGTCATCGCGACGCCGGTCGGCACCGCGACGGTGAGCTTCACCGGACCGGACGACGGCACGTTCAGCTATACCGTGAACGGCACCACGCAGGCGAAGAGCATCACGCGCCAGGCATTCGGCACGCTGCCGACGTGCGCGTGGGGCGCGCAGCCGAATCTCGCGCTCGCGACGAATTACCAGGACCTGTGGTGGGCCGCGCCCGCAGGGTCGGAATCGGGATGGGGCATCAACCTCGCCGAGCAGAGCAACATCATCTTCGCGACCTGGTTCACCTACGCGCTCGACGGCACGGCGACCTGGTATTCCATGACCGCGACCAGCACGGGCGCGCACACCTATGGCGGGCAGATCTACCACACGGTCGGACCGCATTTCGACGCGGTACCTTTCCGGCCGACCGACGTCTCCGCGTCGGCGGTGGGCAACGGCACGCTGAGCTTCACCGACGGCAACACGGGCACCTTCTCGTACACCCTCAACGGCGTGTCGCAAAGCAAGCCGATCACGCGGCAGGTGTTTCGCGCGCCGGGGACCGTCTGCCAGTAACCGGGTCGCGCCATGGGCTGGGAAGCTGAAATCACCGCGCTCGAGCACGACGCCAATCGCGCGTTCCTCGAGCGCGACCTGGTGCAGCTCGACGCGCTCTTCTCCGACGCGCTCGTCGTGAATTCGCCGATCAACCGCATCAACGACAAGCGCGCGATCCTCGAGTTGCTCGGCGCCGGCGCCATCGGACACGTGGAGAGCACGATTCGTCACGAGCTGATGCGCCGCGACGGCGAGCTCGTGGTCGTCATGGGTGCGGACTCGGTCAGGAACACGCCGGCCGACCCGTTGCTGCACCGGCGCTTCACGAACGTCTGGCGCAGGGAAGGCGAGCGCTGGCGGCTCTACATCCGGCACGCCAACGTGATCGCGAATCCGCCCCCGGCGCCCCGACCAGCGTAGCGCGAAGCGCGCGCTTCGCGCCTTATAATCGAGGCCCGATGCGCATCCTCCTGTCCAACGACGATGGCTATTTCGCACCGGGACTGGAGCATCTCGCCGCCGCCCTCGCGCCGCACGGCGAGCTCACCGTCGTCGCGCCCGAGCGCGACCGCAGCGGCGCATCGAACTCCCTGACGCTCGACCGGCCGCTCAACGTGCGGCGCGCGCCCAACGGCTTCCTGTTCGTCAACGGCACGCCGACCGATTGCGTGCACCTCGCCGTCACCGGATTGCTCGAGCACATCCCCGACATGGTCATCTCGGGCATCAACCTCGGCGCGAACATGGGCGACGACACCATCTACTCGGGCACCGTTGCCGCGGCGACCGAGGGGTTTCTGCTCGGCGTGCCGTCGATCGCCATCTCGCTCACGTCCAAGACGGCCGCGCATTTCGAGACGGCGGCGCAGGTCGCGGTGGAGATGGTCGAGCGGCACCGGCGCGAGGCCGCCGGCGCCTGGCTGCTCAACATCAACGTGCCCGATCGGCCGCGCAGCGAGATCCGCGGCTTTCGCGTGACGCGCCTGGGCCGCCGGCACAAGGCCGAGGACGTGGTGAAGACCACCAATCCGCGCGGCGAGGTGGTGTACTGGGTAGGCGCCGCCGGCCCGGCCGCGGATGCGGGCGAGGGCACGGACTTCAATGCCATCGAAGCCGGCTACGTTTCGATCACCCCCCTGCAGATCGACCTCACCAATCGCGATCAGATGCCTTCGGTCGCGCGCTGGGTCGAGCGCTGAGGATAACCGTGGCCGACGCGACCGGCAGGCGCAACGGCATCGGGATGACGTCGGATCGCACGCGTGCGCGCATGATCGAGCGCCTGCGAGCCGAGGGCATCCGCGACGAGGTCGTGCTGTCGGCGATGAACGCGGTGCCGCGTCACGTCTTCATCGACGAAGCGCTCGCCATTCGCGCGTACGACGACGTGCCGCTGCCGATCGGCGAGGGCCAGACGATCTCGCAACCCTGGGTCGTGGCGCGCATGTCCGAGTTGGCGCGCAACGGCCGCACGCTCGACGCCGTGCTCGAGATCGGCACCGGCTGCGGCTACCAGACGGCAGTGCTCGCGCAATTCGCCAAGACCGTGTACACCGTCGAGCGCATTGGCGCGTTGGTGAGCAAGGCGCGCCGCAATCTGCAGGCGTTGAAGGTTCGCAATGTCAGGCTCAAGCATGGCGATGGCAGCGCCGATCTCGGCGAGCAGCTGATGGTCGATGCGATCGTGATCACCGCGGGCGCGACGCACGTGCCGACGGCGCTGCTGGCGTATCTCGCGCCGGGCGGCCGCATGGTGCTGCCGCTCGCGCAGAACGAGGGCGATGATCGCGGCACGCAGCGTCTCACGGTGATCGAGCGCACTGCCAACGGCCTGCGGGAAACGACCCTCGATGCGGTAAGATTCGTGCCACTGCTTCGGGGCGTTACGTGACGTCTGCGCGGCAAACCGCATCGACGGCCGTTTACGCATGAGCATCGCGATTCTCCGCCCGTACAACGTCAGGCCGCATCGATCTCCGCCCGCTTCGCGCACCGCTGCAACGCTCGGCATCGCCGCGTTGGTCGCGTTGCTCGCCGCAGGCTGCGCCACGCGCCGGGCGGCGCCGGTCGAAGAGCGTCCGCCGCCTCCGCGCGGCGCCGTGTCACCCGCGCCGTCGAGTGGCGCTGCACGGCTGGCGACGCCGCCGTCGGCGCCTGAGCAACCGGCAACGCCGCAAGCGGGCACGTATACCGTCAAGCGCGGCGACACGCTGTATCAGATCGCGCTCGACAACGGGCTCGACTATCGCGAGCTCGCCGCCTGGAACAACGTTCAGAACGCCGACCGCATCTTCGTCGGGCAGGTGCTGCGTCTCGGGCCACCGGGCGAAGCGACGGCTGCGACGGCGCCCGCGAGCGAAGCCGGCGTCACGACCGCACCGCTGCGCATGGCGCCCCCGGTGAGCGCCGCGCCCGCCACGGCGGGCCCTGCGCCGCCTCCGGCAACGGCGACACCCGGCACATCGTCGTCTCCGGTGGCTCAAGGCAACCTCAAGACGACGCCCAAGGCGATCAAGCAGCCGTATTCCGACCAGGCGGTTCGCGAGCTCACATTGGCCGCGACGGCCGTGCCGGCGCCGGCCGCCGAGACCGTGCGCACGCCCGCGCCGAGCGAAGCGCGGGCTGCACCTTCGCCGCCGACTCCGGATGACGCCGACGACGATCACCTCAGCTGGTCGTGGCCCGCCAAAGGCAAGGTCATCGCGGGCTTCTCGGAGAGCGCGAACCTCAAGGGCATCGACATCGCGGGGTCGATGGGCGAGCCGGTGGTCGCAAGCGCGCCCGGCAAGGTCGTCTATGCCGGGTCGGGCCTGCGCGGCTACGGCAAACTGATCATCATCAAGCACAACAAGACGTATCTCTCCGCGTACGCCCACAACCGCGAGATCCTCGTGAAGGAGGGCCAGCAGGTCGCGAAGGGACAGAAGATCGCCGAGATGGGCAACAGCGACGCCGACCAGGTCAAGCTGCACTTCGAGATACGGCGGCTCGGCAAGCCGATGGATCCCGCGCGCTACCTGCCGCCTGCATGACCGCACGGCCGCCGCCCGGCGACCTGCTCGGGCAACCGGAGGACGCCGAGTCGCACGAAGCGCACGAGGCGGTCTGGGCCCCGGCGGAAGAGCCGGAAGAACCGCCTCCGGATCGCTATACGCGTGATCTGCCGCTCGAAGCGCCGCCTTCGGGCCTTGCCGCGGACTTCGTCGCGGATCTCACACAGCTGTATCTAAACGAGATCGGCCAGCATGCACTGCTCACCGCACCGGAAGAGCTCGCGTTGGCGCGCGCGATGCGCGCCGGCGAGTTCTCGGCGCGGCAGACGCTGATCGAGCGCAATCTGCGGCTGGTGGTGAGCCTTGCGCGTCATTACACCAATCGCGGCGTCGCGCTGCCCGACCTGATCGAGGAAGGCAACCTCGGGTTGATTCACGCGCTGGAGAAATTCGATCCCGAGCGCGGGTTCCGCTTCACGACGTACGCGACGTGGTGGATCCGCCAGTCGATCGAGCGCGCGGTCATGAACCAGTCGCGGACGATCCGCCTGCCGGCGCACGTGGTGAAGGAGCTCAACGTGGTGCTGCGGGCACTTCGCCATCTCGAGAACCACCCGCCCGCGAGCGGACGCGATGCCACGCTGGACGACGTGGGACACCTGCTCGACAAGCCGGTCGCGGAGATCGAGCGCCTGCTGCGCTATCACGAGCAGCCGCTGTCGCTCGACGCGCCGCTCGATCGCGACCCCGGCCTGACCGTCGGCGAGGGCGTGGCCGACGAATCGGCGTTGTCGCCGGAGCTCCTGCTGCACGAGAGCGCGCTCGAGCACAGCGTTTCGGAATGGCTGGGCGAGCTTCCGGACCGCCAGCGCCGCGTCATCGAGCGCCGTTACGGCCTCAACGGCTGCAGCGTCGCGACGCTCGATGATCTCGCGCGCGAGCTGGGCGTCACGCGCGAGCGCGTGCGCCAGATCCAGGGTGAAGCGATCGAGAAGCTGCGCGGCCGCCTGGCGCGCAAGGGCTACCAGCGCGACGACCTGCTCTAGGTCGACTCCGACATGCCGCGCAGCGCGCCGGCGTGCGGCAAGACCTCGATCGCGCGCTCCAGGGTTGCAATCATCGCCGCGCGGTCCCGCGGCCGCGCCGCGGTGTCGCCGTAGCGCAGCAGCGCGAACGATTCGCCGATCGCGTGGAAGGCGATCGCGAACTGCGGCCAGCGCGACGCCGCCCGGTTCGCATAGGCGAGCGGGCCTTCGTGCGCCATGCGCGCGAGCCCCGCACGGGAGAGACGGCGGCAGACTTCATCCCACAGCACGAGCGCACGTTCCTGGCGGCGCCGCTTTTGCGTGAGCCACGCGAGGATGAGCGCGACCCATACGCCGCAGACCGCGACGATGACCGTGACCACCTGCCAGGGCGGATAGCGATCGAGCGTCAGCCTGCGCCACAGCGCGCGCTGGCGATGGAAGTCGAAGTCGACCACGTTGCGACGCCATTGATGATTGAGGGCGTCCCACGCGAGCTCGAGGTCCTTCATCCAGCCGCCGTCGAGCCGCGCGAGCAGCGGCAGGCCTTCGATGGCCGGCAACGCGGCGCCGATGCCGCGCTCGATGCGCAGCGGCGACACGGCGGCCGTGGGATCGAAGCGATGCCACTCGCCGTCGACAATGGCCTCGGCCCACGCGTGCGCGTCGGACTGGCGCACGATCATGTAGCCGCCGCGCGGATTGATCTCGCCGCCCTGGTATCCCGTCACGACGCGCGCGGGAATGCCGGCGGCGCGCAGCAGCACGACGAATGCGCTCGCATAGTGCTCGCAGAAGCCGCGGCGCTCGCCGAAGAGGAATTCGTCCACCGGCTCGTGCTCGTACAGCGGCGGCGCGAGCGTGTAGACGAAGCCTTCGTCGCGGAAGTACTGGAGCACGGCGCGGATGTAATCGGCATCGCGCGGATGCTTTGCGCGCAGCTCCTGCGCGAATGCGATCGTGCGCGGATTCGCAGCCGGCGGCAGCGCTCGATCGATGTCGGCTTCGCGCGGCGACGCCACGGGAAACTCGTGCCGCAGCACCGATCGCTGCAAATAGCGCACCGGCTGCGTCACCGATGCGCGCAGGACGAGCTGCTGCTCGCGGGTGAGCCGCGCGAGCGCCAGCGCTTCGCCGGAGCCCGCACCATTCGGGTCGTCGAGTATCGGCAGGCTCACCGGCATGTCGAGCGCGAAGAGCCACGGATGTCCGCTCGGCTCGAGTGACACGACGTAGCTCAGCACGGGGCCGCCCTCGGGCGTGACGAGGTTCCCGAGACGCGTCGGCATGGCAGTCCACGTGCGCCCGTCGAAAGCGCTCAGCACCGGACCGCGCCAATAGCGATCGTGCGCGGCGGGAATGGAACCGAGGAAATCGACACGGAACGCCACCGCATCCGACAGCGACAGCTCGCTGATCATGCCCGGCGACATTTCATTGGACAGGCCCGTGCGCACGCCCGCGTCCTTGGGCAGTCCCCACAACGGCCCCGCCAGGCGGGGAAACAGCACGAACAGGAGCAGGGCGATCGGCAGGCCCTGCGCGATCATCACACCGGTGCGGCGCACGGCGCTGCGCCACGCGCGGAACTCGAAATCCACCGCGCCCGGGCGCGCGAGCGCGTCGAGCGCGCCGCCCATCAGCAGCACCGCCGGCACTGCCGCGATCGCGGCGAGCATGGACTGATCGTAGAAGAACGGCGTGACGATCAATGCCATCGCGGTGCACACGAGAAGGGTGCCGTCGCGCAGCGAGCGCGCCTCGAGGAACTTGATGCCGACGAGGACATACAGGAACGCCACGCAGGGATCGCGACCGAGGAAATAGCCGTACGACTGGCGGATGGCGACGCCGATCGCCAGCGCGAAGAGGCCGAGCGCCCACGACGGGATGCGCGCCAGTCCTTGCGCGGAGCGCGAGCGATCGCGGCGCAGGAGCTCGAAGCGCAGCGCGACGAGCATCGCGCCGAAGAGCGCGATCCAGATCGGCAGGTGCACAGCCTGCGGCACTTGTGCCGCGAGCAGCAAGGCGCCGAGCCAACGGATCTGCACCGGGGTGAGCGGCGTGACGGCGCCCTCGTTGCGCATCCATTCGGGCCAGCGCTTCATCGACGATCCGGTGACGGAAACAGCGCGAGCGCGGTGAGCGCGAGGCGCCGATGCTCGCGCCCCTGCGACGCCGGCAAGGTGAACCCGGGCAGCGACAGCGCGAACGGACGCGCTGCGCGCTCGGCGCCGAGCACCCAGGCGGAAAGCCGCGACAGTCGCGCCTCGACATCGAGCTCGGGCGGCAATGCGCGCCAGTCGAGCATCACGGGGCCGCCGCCCGACCCTTCGAAGGCTTTGCTGTACCAGCCGGCGCCGCGCGCCACGGCCTTCCACGCGACGCGCTGCGGCGGGTCGCCTCGCTGATAGTCGCGCAGTCCCGCGAGGTCCGCGTCCTCGCCGCGCGCCTGCGCGACGCTGTCGTCGCCACCTGCGCCGAACGGAAGCGGCGGCGCGGAGACTTCGGGCGTCGGGAATGCGATGCCCGCGAGCGGGAAATGCACGTAGGCCCACGCTTTCCACAGTCCGAGGGGATACGTCGACGACAGGGTGACGCGGCCGAGCGCCACGCGCCCGCGTTGCTGCGTGGGGACTTCGAGCGCGACGGTGCGCGCTTCGCCTGCGGGCACGTCGGACATGATGCGTGCCCCGCGCGCGGAGAGCATCACCGCGAGACGCGTCGCAGCGCCCGGCACGAGCGCAAGGGAGAACGCCATCTTGCCACCGGCAAACGTGTCTCCGGCGGCGAGCGGCTTCACCTCCATGCCGGCGAGGTTGCGGAACGTGTGCAGGAGCGCGGACGCCGCGAGCCCGGTGAGGACGAATGTCACGGCAAGGCCCAGCGAAAGCGCGTAGTTGAGCGACGTGAGCAGCATGAGCACCAGCGTGACCATCATCGCCAGTCCGCGGCGCGTCGGCAGGATATAGATGCGCGAATGACGCAGGACGACCGGGTCGCGGTCCGCGGGCGCGCCGCGAAACGCGCGCTGGCGCAGCCGCGCGATCAGCCCGGGCTGAACCATCGCGACGTCCATGGAGGACTCGCTACGCGAGCGGGACCGCGCGGATCAGCGCTTGCGCCTGGATCGCGCCGGCGCGCGCGCCCCCGGCGAGGCGATGCCCAGCCACCGATGCGAACACCGCCTGCACGTCCTCGGGCACGACCATGGGCCGGCCGGCCATCAGCGCCCAGGCGCGTGCCGCGGCGATGAGCATGAGGCCCGCGCGCGGGCTCAAGCCGCGCCGTGCGCCGGCATCGCCGTTGACACCCGCGAGGTGACCGCGCGATGCCGCGAGCAGCGCTTGCACGTAGTCGAGCAGCGCCGGCGCCACGTGGATCTGACCCGCTTCACGCTGCCATTCGGCAAGCGTGGCGGGGTCCGTCACCGGCGTCACTTCGCCGATGCGACTGCGACGATCGCCGCCCGCGAGGAGCTCGCGCTCCGCCGCGGCATCGGGATAGCCGAGCTCGATGGCGAGCAGGAAGCGATCGAGCTGCGATTCGGGCAACGGATAGGCGCCGATCTGCTCGAGCGGATTCTGCGTCGCGATGACGAAGAACGGGTCGGGCAGCTTGCGCGTCTGCCCGTCCTGCGACACCTGCCGCTCCTCCATGGCCTCGAGTAGGGCGCTTTGCGTCTTGGGCGGTGCGCGATTGATCTCGTCGGCGAGCACCACCGAATGGAAGATCGGGCCCGCATGAAAGCGAAACGCCTGCAGTCGCTCGTCGTAGACGGAGACGCCCAGCACGTCGGCAGGCAAAAGGTCGCTCGTGAACTGGATGCGCGCGTACTTGAGGCCGAGCGTGGCCGCGAGCGCTTGCGCGAGCGTGGATTTGCCCACGCCGGGAATGTCCTCGATCAGGAGGTGGCCGCGCGCAAGGAGGCAGGCGACCGCGAGGCGGATCGGCTCGTCCTTTCCGACCACGATGCGGCCGAGCTGGGCGACGACCCCGGCGAGCCGCTGCGCGGTCGGAATATTCTGCGATGCGGGACGAACGCTCATGAAGGATTGGATCGGACAGGGCCGGATGGTCGATCGTTCAACTGTATCCGAGCGGCGCCGGATCGTCATCAGCCGTTCGGCGCGTTAAACTCCATCGGGCAGGGCCGAACCACCGTTCGGCCGATTCCCCTCCATCGCCGTGACCACAGCGTATATCACGCATCCGTCGTGCCTTCTGCACGACATGGGACCGTACCACCCGGAATGCCCCGATCGCCTGGGCGCGATCGGCGACCGGCTCATCGCATCCGGTGTCGACGGCCATCTGCAGCATTACACCGCGCCGGCGGCGTCGCGCGAGCAGCTCGAGCGCGTCCACGGCAGCGGATACATCGATGCGATCGAGGCTGCGAGCCCGGACAGCGGGCTCAACTACCTCGATCCGGACACTGCATTGTGTCCCGATTCGCTCGACGCCGCCCGGCACGCCGCAGGCGCGGTGGTACTCGGGGTCGATCTCGTGATGCGCGACGAGTGCGAGACGGCGTTCTGTGCCGTCCGGCCACCCGGCCACCACGCCGAGCGCGGGCGCGCGATGGGCTTCTGCGTGTTCAACAGCGTTGCCGTCGGAGCCGCGCATGCGCTCGCGGTCCACGGGCTGTCGCGCGTGGCGGTCGTCGACTTCGACGTACACCACGGCAACGGCACCGAGGACATCTTCGCGGGCGACGAGCGCGTGCTGATGGCGGGAACGTTCCAGTATCCGCTGTATCCATACAGCGGCGTGGAGCCGCTGGGCGCGAACATGCTGAACGTCCCGCTCTCGCCCGGGACCCGCGGCGCTCGATTCCGGGAGGTCGTGCAGGAGCAATTGCTGCCCGCGCTCGACGCGCACGCGCCGCAGCTCATCCTCGTGTCGGCGGGTTTCGACGCGCATCGCGAGGATCCGCTCGCCAACCTCGAGTTCGAGGACGACGATTTCGCCTGGATCACGCGCGAGCTCGTTGCCGTTGCGCGTCGGCACGCGCGAGGTCGCATCGTGTCGTCTCTCGAAGGCGGTTATGCGCTGTCGGCGCTCGGTCGCAGCGCGGTGGAGCACATACGCGTGCTCGCCGGGCTCGCGGCGTAGCGCGCTGCCTCGCGTCGCTGACGGATGGAACGGCGAGCTTTCCTAGGCGCCTGCGCGGCCCTCAGCGGCGCTGCGCTTTCCTCGGCCTCGCAGGCCGGTGTCCCGCCGCGCCTCTACGCGCGCGCCCGGCTGATCGATGTCCACGGCGCGCCCATTCGCGCCTTGACGCTCGCGCGCAGCACGAACTACATCTTCCAGTATCCGTACGCGGCGACGCCGTGTTTCCTCCTCCGGCTCGATGCGCCGGTGCGCGCCGCGGACGGACTGCGCCGGCGTGACGGCTCTCGCTACGATTGGCAGGGCGGCGTCGGCCCGGATCGCAGCCTGGTCGCGTTCTCGGCGATCTGCGCGCACAAGCTCGCCTATCCCACGCGCGAAGTCTCGTTCATCCGCTATCAGCGCGACCGCTCGGCGACGTCGAGCGGTCACGTGATCCACTGCTGTGCCGACCACAGCGTCTACGATCCCAGCGAGGGTGCCCGCGTGGTCGCGGGACCTGCCCCCCAGCCGCTCGCGGCCATCGTGCTCGAGCACGATGCGTCGACCGACGCGCTGTACGCGCTCGGGACCCAGGGCGCCGAGCAGTTCGATGCCTTCTTCGCGCGATACGACATGAAGCTCGTGCTCGAATACGGCAGCACGGCCAAGGCGCACGCGCGCGTCGAGGACACGACGGTCGTGCGCGAGCTCACGAGCTATTGCCGCAACACGATCCAGTGTTGACGCTTTCCACGCGCGACGATCCGGCGATCGTCGTGCGCGACTTGCGCAAGCGCTATGCGCAGGTCGAGGCGGTGCGCGGCATCAGCTTCACGGTGCAGCGTGGAACGACCACGGCGCTCCTCGGCGGCAATGGCGCGGGCAAGACGACGACGCTGTCGATGCTGCTCGGCGTCCTGACGCCGACCGCGGGCAGCATCCAGGTGCTCGGCGAAGACATGACGCGCCATCGCTATCGCGTGCTGCCACGCCTCAACTTCACGTCACCTTATGTGGACTTGCCGAAGCGCCTCACCGTTCGCGAGAACCTGCGCGTGTTCGCCGACCTGTATGGCTTGCGGCGCCCGGACGCGCGACTTGCAGAGCTCGCCGAGGAATTCGACCTCCACAGCCTGATGAAGCGGCCCTACGGGGAGCTTTCTGCGGGCCAGCGCACGCGCGTGTCGCTCGCCAAGGCACTGCTCAATCGCCCCGAAGTGCTGCTGCTCGACGAGCCGACCGCGTCGCTCGACCCGGACGTCGGCGACCGCATGAGGAGCTATCTCGAGCAGTACCAGCGGGCGAGCGGTTGCACGTTACTGCTCGCCTCGCACAACATGGGTGAAGTCGAGCGCATGTGCCGCGACGTGATCATGTTGCGCGCCGGCGTAGTCGTGGACCGGGGATCGCCACGCGCGCTCGTGGAACGGTATGGCCGCGAGAGCATGGAGGAAGTGTTCCTGGATGTCGCGCGCGGCACGTCGATCGAGCGCGACGTTGCGCCGCTGCAGGCCGGACGGTATGAGTAGCGACCTCGTCGACGCGGCCCTCATGTACCCGCAGAGCGGTGCCGCCGCTTCGCTGCGCCGCGTGCGCGCGCTCGTCCGCCGGCACGCCTACCTGCTGCTCAAGTCCTGGCCGCGGCTGGTGTCCATGATGTACTACCCGACGGTCACGATGGTCCTGTGGGGCTTCGTGACGCGCTACCTGGCGCCCACCAATTCGTTCCTGCAGAGCGCGCCGGGATTCTTCATCGGCGCCGTGCTGTTGTGGGACGTGCTCTTCCGCGGACAGCTGGGCGTTTCGCTGACGTTCATCGAGGAGATGTACGCGCGCAACGTCGGCAACCTGTTCGTGAGCCCGTTGCGCCTGTACGAGCTCATCATCGGACAGCTCACCATGAGCCTCATCCGCGCGCTGATCGGCGTGGGCGGCGCGTGCATCTTCGCCTACCTGCTGTTCCGGTATTCGATCTTCTCGCTGGGCTTCGCGCTGATCGCCTTCTTCGCCAACCTCACGGTGTTCGGCTGGGCGATCGGCCTCGCCGTGTCGGCGATGATCCTGCGCTGGGGCCTCGGCGCCGAGGAGCTGGCGTGGGCCGCGATCTTCCTCTTCGCGCCGGTGTCCGGGGTCTACTATCCGATCGGCGTGCTGCCGCCGGCGTTGCAGGCCATCGCGCACGCGCTGCCGTCGGCGTACGTGTTCGAAGGCATGCGCGGCGTTCTGTTGCGCGGCGAGTTCTCGTGGACGCAATGGCTCACGGCGTTCGAATTGAACGTCGTGTACCTGGCCGCCGGGTGCGCCCTGTTCGCATGGGCCGTGCGCCATGCGCGCAACCGGGGGCTTCTGCTGCAGATGGGCGAGTGAGGACGGCCGTGTCCCGCTTCGACGCGCCGTCGACGACCAGAGGCGCGATCAGACGATCACGGCTGCGACGACGCGCCGGCCTTCGCCGACGAGGATGTTGAAGGTGCGGCACGCTGCACGCGTGTCCATTACCTCCACGCCGACGTGAGCGCTCGTCAGGGACTTGAGCAGTCGGGGATGAGGGAATCGTTGCTGGCCGCCCGTGCCGAGCAGCACGACCTCCGGCTCGTACTGGAGCAGCTGTGCGAAGTCGGATGCGCCCAGTGCATCGAAGCCCGCCGGCGCGAAGCCCGGCTCGACCTTTTCGGGCGTGAGCACCACGCTGTCGCGATATTCGACCCCGCCCACTTTGATCCAGCCCTCGCCGAGGCCGGTCACCAGGCTCGAGGATGGCACCTGAAGGTGAAATTTCACGCTTGTGCGTTGCGGTAAATCGGTGAATTGGCTAGCATTGTAGCGATCTACGTCGCTCGGACGGTTCCGGGCGCTTACGCTAGAGGTCCGCGATGTCCGCACCCCCGCAAACGCAGTTCGCCCGCATCGAGCGGCTGCCGCCGTATGTCTTCAGCATCACCTCCGAGCTCAAGATGGCCGCCCGCCGCCGCGGCGAGGACATCATCGACTTCGGCATGGGCAACCCCGACGGTCCGACGCCGCCGCACATCGTGGCGAAGCTCGTCGAGACCGTTCAGCGCGGCGACACGCACGGCTATTCCGTCTCCAAGGGCATTCCACGCCTTCGCCGCGCGATCTGTCATTGGTACGACCGGCGCTGGGGCGTGCAGTTCGACCCGGAGACCGAAGCCATCGTGACGATCGGCTCGAAGGAGGGAATCGCGCACCTCGCGCTCGCCACGCTCGGCCGAGGCGACACGGTGCTCGTGCCCAATCCGAGCTATCCGATCCATATCTATGGCCCGGTCATCGCCGGCGCCGACATTCGCCAGGTTCCGCTCACGCCCGATGTCGACTTCTTCGAGGAGCTCGAGCGAACGATCAAGCTCTCGGTCCCCAAGCCGAAGATGCTGATCGTCAATTTCCCGGCGAACCCGACGGCACAGTGCGTCGAGCTGCCGTTCTTCGAAAAGCTCGTCGCGCTGGCGCGCGAATACGGCATCTACATCGTGCACGATCTCGCCTATGCCGACATCTGCTTCGACGGGTGGAAGGCGCCTTCGATCATGCAGGTCGACGGCGCGCGCGATGTCGCGGTCGAGTTCTTCACGATGTCGAAGAGCTACAACATGGCCGGATGGCGCATCGGGTTCATGGTCGGCAACCGCGACCTGGTCTACGCGCTGTCCCGCATCAAGGGCTATCACGACTACGGAACGTTCACGCCGATCCAGGTCGCGGCGATCGCGGCGCTCGAAGGACCGCAGGACTGCGTGGGCGACATCGCGACGAAGTACCAGAAGCGGCGCGACGTGCTCGTGAAAGGGCTGCACGAAGCGGGATGGGTGGTCGACGTGCCGAAAGCCTCCATGTACGTGTGGGCGAGGATTCCGCAACCGTACGAGAAGATGGGATCGCTCGACTTCTGCAAGAAGCTCCTCGCCCAGGCGAAGGTCTCGGTATCGCCCGGCATCGGCTTCGGCGAGTTCGGCGACGGTCACGTGCGCTTCGCGATGATCGAGAACGAGGCGCGCACGCGACAGGCGATCCGAGGCATCAAGCAGATGTTCCGGGAGGACGCGCCAGCGTGAAACCGCTGCAGGTGGGTCTTCTCGGCTTCGGCACCGTGGGGCGCGGCACCTGGGAAGTCCTGCGCCGCAACGAGGAGGAGATCGTGCGCCGCGCGGGCAGGCCGATTCGCATCACGTGGGTCGCGACGCGCACGCTCGATCGTGCGCGCGAAGGCCTGCGCGGCATCGACGGGGTCAATCTCACCAACGACGCGCAGGTCGTCACCCGCCATCCGGATCTCGACATCGTGTGCGAGCTGATCGGTGGCATCGACACGGCCAAGGCTGCGATCCTCGACGCGATCGCCCATGGCAAGCATGTCGTCACCGCCAACAAGGCGTTGCTGGCGCACCACGGCACCGAAATCTTCGCGGCCGCGCACGCCAGGGGCGTGATGGTCGCGTTCGAGGCCGCGGTCGCCGGCGGTGTGCCGATCATCAAGGCGCTGCGCGAAGGCCTGACCGCCAATCGCATCGAGTGGATCGCCGGCATCATCAACGGCACGTCGAATTTCATTCTGTCGGAGATGCGGGCGCGCGGCGCCTCGTTCGAAGCCGTACTGAAGGAGGCGCAGGCGCTGGGCTACGCGGAGGCCGACCCGACGTTCGACGTCGAAGGCATCGACGCAGCGCACAAGCTCACCATCATGTCGGCGATCGCGTTCGGCGTCCCGATGCAATTCGACAAGGCCTACGCCGAGGGCATTTCGAAGCTTCACCGCGAGGACATCACCTACGCGGAGGAGCTCGGATACCGCATCAAGCTGCTCGGCATCACGCGCCGTGCGCGAAACGGCATCGAGCTGCGCGTGCATCCCACGCTGATTCCCGCGAAGCGGCTGATCGCCAACGTCGAGGGCGCGATGAACGCCGTGCTGGTGAAGGGCGACGCGGTAGGGTCGACCCTCTATTACGGCGCGGGTGCCGGCGCGGAGCCCACGGCGAGCGCGGTCATCGCAGACCTGGTCGACGTCACGCGCATGCACACGGCCGACCCGGAGCATCGCGTGCCGCATCTCGCGTTCCAGCCCGATCAGCTCACCGACCTGCCGTTCCTGCCGATGAGCGAGGTGGAGACGAGCTACTACCTTCGCATGCGCGTCGAAGACCGGCCGGGCGTGCTCGCGGACATCGCGCGCATCCTGGCCGATCGCGAGATCTCGATCGACGCCATGATCCAGAAGGAGCCCTCGGAAGGCGCGTTCCAGACCGACATCATCCTGTTGACGCACCGCTCCATCGAGCGCCAGCTCACCGACGCGATCGACAAGATCGAATCGCTCGATACGGTCCGAGGCAAGGTCGTGCGAATCCGCATGGAAGCGCTGAACTGATGCGCTACATCAGCACGCGCGGCGCCTGGCACGACGACCCGCGACCCTTCCGCTCGATCCTGCTGGAGGGCCTCGCGCCGGACGGCGGGCTCGCGGTGCCCCAGGAGTATCCGCGTCTTTCCGCGGCGGACCTCGCACGGCTGCGCCCGCTCGACTATCGAGGCCTCGCCTTCGAGATCCTGTCGCGGTTCATCGACGACATTCCGCCGGACGATCTGCGCGCCATCATCGCGGCGACGTACAACCGCGAAGTCTTCGGTAGCGACGAGGTGACACCGCTGCTGACACTCGAGCCTGGGCTCCATCTGCTGCGCGTCTCCAACGGCCCCACGCTGGCATTCAAGGACATCGCCCTTCAGCTCCTCGGCCGGCTGTTCGATCATGTGCTGCGCGCGGATCGGCGAACGCTCAACATCCTGGGCGCGACGTCCGGCGACACGGGCAGCTCGGCGGAGCACGCGCTGCGCGGCGTGCCGAGCATCGCGGTGTTCATGTTGTCGCCCAACGGACGCATGAGCCCGTTCCAGCAGGCGCAGATGTACGCGCTGCAGGACGCGAACATCCACAACCTCGCCATCGAGGGTACGTTCGACGACTGCCAGGACATCGTCAAGACCATCGCTGGCGATCCCGGTTTCAAGGCGCGCTATCGGCTCGGCGCGGTCAATTCGATCAACTGGGCCCGCGTGGCCGCGCAGATCGTCTACTACTTCAACGGATACTTCGCAGCGACCCGGTCGGACGACGAGCACGTCACCTTCGCGGTGCCGTCGGGCAACTTCGGCAACATCCTCGCCGCGCACGTCGCACGCGAGATGGGCCTGCCCATCGATCGGCTGATCCTCGCGACCAACGAGAACGACGTGCTGCACGAGTTCTTTCGAACCGGCCGGTATCGTCCGCGCGGCGCCGCCGAGACACACGCCACGTCCTCACCGTCCATGGACATCTCGAAGGCCTCGAACTTCGAGCGCTACGTCTTCGACATGGTGGGGCGCGATGCCGTGCACCTTCGCGCGCTGTGGGACGCGCTCGCACGCGAAGGCGGGTTCGACCTCGGTGCGACGGCGGCGTGGCACAGCGTGCAGGCATCGGGGTTCGTGTCGGGAAGCAGCACGCATGCCGATCGCATCGCCACCATTCGCGCCATTCACGAGCGCTACGGCCTGCTCATCGACCCGCACACTGCGGATGGCGTGAACATCGGGCGATCGTTCTCCCTGCCCGGTGTCCCGCTGATCTGCATCGAGACGGCGCTGCCGGCCAAATTCGCCGCAACCCTGCGCGAGGCCATCGGCATCGACCCGCCACGCCCGGAGTCGCTCGCGGACCTGGAATCACGTCCGCAGCGGCGCACGCTGCTGCCGGCCGACGCGCGGCGGGTGCGCGATTTCATCGCGACGCACGCGATCGCGTGACGCGGCCGGCCGCCATGACGTCATGGGATACGCTTTGACTGCGCTCGTGCGCAACCTGGCCGCGGGCGCGCGGGTCGCGTCGTTCATGCGGGTCGACCGCAGCGCGTTTCGGTTCGATCTTGCGCAATGGATCCTGGTCGTCGTGTTCTCGGCGCTGCTCGATATCGCGCTCGATGCGCTACGCGCTTCGCCCGGCGCCTCCTGGTCTCCGCTTGGCGTGAACGGCGAGCTCTTCGCCCTGGGCCTGCTCATGCTGACCAGCGCGGTGGTCGCGATGCTGTGTCGTGACGCCGCCATCTTCGTCGCGCTGCCTGTCGTCGTCCTGGCCGCGTTCCCGCTGCTCCAGGTCGTGCACACGCTGCCCGCCGCCGCGCATCTGGAGCTCGCGTCCCCGTGGGATACGGTGTTCGAGCTCGCGATGTTCGGCTGGATGATCGCGGTCTGCGTTCGCGCGGTCCACCTCCTGAGCGATTCCCCGCCGCGGCACCGGATCGCGCGGGCGCTGCTCGGCGGCCTGCTGCTGTCGCTTCCGCTCTGGTTCGCGCCGCTGGGCGGACCCCTGGACGGCTGGTGGACGAATGACGACGACGCCGACGAAGCGATCACAGGAAGCAACCCGGCGTCGGAACCGGTGATGGCCATGCAGGGCTACCTCCTCGATGACGCGCTCGACGACCTCGAAGACGAGCGCAGCGGCGTGACGGATCTGTACTTCGTCGGCTTCGCCCCCGACTCGCGAAACGACGGCTTTCGCAAGGAGCTCGACCTCGCGCAGGACGTCATGGACGAACGCTTCGACACGCGCGGCCGGTCGATCGCGCTGATCAACCATCGCGATACGCTGACGCAGAAGCCGTTCGCTACGCTCACCAATCTTCGGCGCGTGCTGCAGGAGATCGGCGATGCCATGGATCCCGACGAAGACATCGTGATGCTCTATCTCACGGCGGGCCCTGAGGCGGAGGGTGGGCTCGCCGCGGTCCTGCCGCCGCTCGAGCTCGTCCCGGTGACACCCGAGAGCGTCAAGCAGCTCCTCGATTCGGCTGGCATCCGCTTTCGCGTGATCGTCGTGTCGACGTGCGCGGCCGGCGCATGGATCGATACGCTGCACGATGACGACACGGCGGTGCTCGTATCCTCGCCGGGTCAGGACCGCACCCGCGGCTGCGACGGGTCGGCCGAACCCTCACCGTTCAGCACGGCGCTCTTCGGACGTGCGCTGCGTTCGGCCGACTCGATACCGGCAGCGCTGGCCGATGTCGTAGCCGATCCCGCGCTGAACGGCGCCTCGGGTACGCGTCTTTCGATAGGGCCGGGCATCGATGCACAGCTTCGCCAGGTGAAGCGGGGTGCGCCGACAAAGACAGCGGCGCTGCGCGGCATCGCATTTGACGCAGGGCCCGGCCGCTTCGACAATGGCCGGCTTTGACCACAACGCATCGACAGGAGGAATCGTGGGTCGGATCGTGACAGCTTGTATGGCGCTCTGCATGCTCGCAGCGGCGAGCGTCGCGTCGGCGCAGGGATTGGAAAAGAGCAAGATCACCATCGGCGTCGGCGGCAAGTCGCTCTTCTACTACCTGCCGCTCACGATCGCCGAGCAGAAGGGATACTTCAAGGACGAAGGGCTCGAGGTCGAGATTCCGGATTTCCCGGGCGGCGCCAAAGCGCTGCAGGCGCTGATCGGCGGCAGCGCCGACGTCGTGTCGGGTGCGTACGAGCACACGATCACGCAACAGGCGAAGGGCCAGAACATCGAGGCGCTGGTGCTGCAAGGTAAGGACGCCGGCATCGTGCTGGCCATGCCGAAGGCCAAGGCGGCGACGTACAAGTCGCCTGCCGACCTGAAGGGCATGAAGATCGGCGTTACCGCACCCGGCTCGTCGACGAACATGTTCGTCAACATCCTGCTCGCCAAGGCGGCGCTGAAGCCGGATGCCGTCTCGATCATCGGCGTGGGCGCCGGCGCCGGCGCAGTCGCCATCATGAAGCGAGGGGAGGTCGATGCGATCGCCAATCTCGACCCGGTAATCGCGACGCTCGAATCGAATGGCGACGCGGTGGCGGTGGTCGACACGCGCACGGCGAAGGGCATGCAGGACGTGTACGGTGGTGCGTACGCCGCCGGCTGCATCTATGCGCCAGTGGATTTCGTCAAGAAGAATCCCCGCACGACGCAGGCCATCGTGAACGCCATGGTGCGCGCGTTGCGGTTCATCCAGCAGTCGACGCCGGAGCAGATCGTCGCGGTCGTTCCGACCACCTACTACAGCGACAAGGCGGTCTACACGGCGGCGCTGAAGGCCAACATGGATGCTTTCAAGCACGATGGCGCCATCTCGCTTGCCGCTGCCCAGAACGTCTACAAGGACCTCAAGACGTTCGATCCCGGCCTGCAGAGCGCGACGTCGATCGATCTCGGCAAGACGATGGACATGTCGTTCCAGCAGAAGGCAGCGCAGAAGTACAAGTGAGCGCGCGGGGCGAGGCGATCGCCGAGCCGGGCCTCGCACGGCCAGTCGCGCGCGAGCGCGCCCAGGCCGGCCGCCGGGAGCGCGCCCAGGCCGGCCGCGCGGCGCGTTCGGCGGATGTCGTGCGCGGAGGCCGGTAAGTGACCGCGGCGCTGTCGCTCGAGCGCGTCACGTGCACGTTCTCGGGTGCACGCGGGCGCTACACGGCGGTGCGCGATGCCTCGCTCGACGTGGCCGCGGGCGAGTTCGTCTCGGTCGTGGGCCCCACCGGATGCGGCAAGTCGACGCTGCTGAACGTCGGCGCCGGACTGCTCGCGCCGTCGGCCGGCGAAGTGTATGTGCATGGCGTGCCGCTGCAGGGCATCAACCCGCGTGCGGGCTACATGTTCCAGGCCGAGGCGCTCATGCCCTGGCGCAACGCGCTGCGCAACGTGATGGCGGGACTCGAGTTTCGCGGTGTCGCCTCGGGTGAAGCGCAAACGCGCGCGCGCGAATGGCTCGCGCGCGTGGGCTTGTCCGGTTTCGAGGATCGCTATCCTCACCAGCTTTCGGGGGGGATGCGCAAGCGCGTGGCGCTCGCGCAAACGCTGATCCTCGATCCCGAGATCGTGCTCATGGACGAGCCGTTCTCCGCGCTCGACGTGCAGACGCGTCAGCTCATGGAGAACGAGCTGCTCGACCTGTGGGCCGCTGATCGACGCTCGGTGCTCTTCATCACCCACGACCTCGAGGAGGCGATCGCGCTCTCGGACCGCGTCATCGTGTTGTCGGCCGGTCCGGAGACGCATCCGCTCGGGGAGTTCGCGATCGACCTGCCGCGGCCGCGCGACGTCGCCGAAATCCGCCTGTCGCCGCGCTTCGTCGAGCTGCACGAGGCGATCTGGCACGTGCTCAAGGCTGAAGTTCTCAAAGGGTATGCGCAGGGCAAGCGCCAGTGAGCCGCGCTTGTCGCGCACGCGACTGGCGCTGTATCAGGTCGTCCTGATCGCGGCGATGCTCGCGTTCTGGTTCGCGATGACCACGCCCGGGCTCGTGTCCGCTCCGTTCGCGCGCAACACCGCATTCTTCTTCGGCAAGCCGGTCGAAGTCGCAAAGGTCATCGTCGACTGGTTCGCCAGCGGAAAGATCTATCCCCACCTCGGCATCACGCTGATCGAGACGCTGCTTGCGTTCGCCGCCGGCAGCGTCCTCGGTCTCGCCATAGGCCTCTGGCTCGCGCTCTCGCCGACGGCCTCTGCGCTGGCCGATCCCTACATCACGGCGCTCAATGCCATGCCGCGCGTGATACTCGCGCCCATCTTCGCCGTCTGGTTCGGGCTCGGCATCGTGTCCAAGGTGGCGCTCGGCGTCACGCTCGTGTTCTTCATCGTGTTCTTCAACGTGTACCAGGGGGTGAAGGAAGTGAGCCCGGTGGTGCTCGCGAACGCTCGCATGCTGGGCGCGTCGCGGCGGCAGCTTCTGACGCACATCTATCTCCCGTCGGCGACGTCGTGGGTCTTCTCGAGCCTGCACACGTCGGTCGGAATGGCTTTCGTCGGGGCAGTCGTCGGCGAATACCTCGGATCGGCCAAGGGCGTCGGGTACCTCATCCTCCAGGCCGAAGGTGTCTTCGACATCAACACGGTCATCGCCGGCATCGTCGTCCTGACGGCGTTCGCCCTGCTGCTCGATTACGCGGTGACCAAGATCGAGACGCGGCTCCTCGTCTGGCGGCCGCGCACGGCGGAAACCGAGCAGCTCTAGCAGCACCTCCATACCGGCGTCGTCGTCGCGTTATTCCCGCGGGAATAGGCGCGCGGCCGTGCGGGTCAGGCTTGCAGGCACGGAGCCGATCGAGGCGATCCGGCCGATATCGCCCTTCACGATGGAGGTTGTCATGGATTCGCAAGAAAGCAATCGTTCGCGTTCCGCAATGACGCGGCGCCAGGCGCTGGCGTGCCTCGCGCAGTGGAGTGGCGCGGCCGTCGTATGGACCGTCTCCGGTGGCGTGCCGCGCGCGCTCGGTGCAACGGGCTCGAATACACCGCCCGCCGGGACGAGCGATCTGATGTTCGTGCAGATCAGCGACACGCACATCGGCTTCCGCAAGGACGCCAATCCGGACGTCGTCGCGAGCTTGCGCAGCGCGATCGCCGACATCCATGCGCTTCCGCAGACGCCGGCCTTCGTCGTGCACACCGGTGACGTGAGCCACCTGTCGAAGCCCGAGGAGTTCGGTCGTGCGCGTGAGCTCCTGGGCGAGATTCGCGTCGACCGCGTGCACACCATTCCCGGCGAGCACGATACGATCGACGACGGCGCGACCGGCTACCTGCGGTATTTCGATCACGACGGCAAGGGCAAGTCCTGGTACAGCTTCGATCAATCCGACGTGCATTTCGTCGGGCTGAACAACGTGCTGAACTTCAAGGCCGGCACGCTCGCGGCGCTCGGCGACGAGCAGCTCGACTGGCTGAAGAACGATCTCGCCGGCGTACCGCGCTCGCGTCCCGTGGTCGTGCTCGCGCACATCCCATTGTGGACCGTGTGGGAGCCGTGGGGCTGGGGCACCGCGGATTCGGCGCAGGCGCTGGCGCTCCTGCGTCCCTTCGGATCGGTCACCGTGCTGAACGGGCACATCCACCAGGTGCTTCAGAAAGTCGAAGGCAACGTGGCGCTGCATACCGCCATGTCGCTCGCGTATCCGCTCCCGACGCCGGGCCAGGCGGGCATCGGAGAGCCCGGACCGGTCACGGTTCCTGCGGGTGAGCTCGGCAAGGTGCTTGGCACGCGGCAATTGCGTGTCGCGCACGGCACCGGCCAGCTCGCCATGGTCGACTCACCCCTCGTGCGTTGATGGACACCGGAGGCGACATGGTCAGCACAATCGACAGTGCCGGGCGCCGTCTCGGCGTCGCGGCGATGTTCGTCGTTCTTGCAGCGGCCGGTGCGTATCGTCATGCGGCAGCGGCTCCGCCGGCGGCGGTGCGGGTGGAGATCACCAAGTTCGCGTTCGCGCCGAAGGAGATCACCGTCCCGCCGGGCACGCACGTGATCTGGACCAACCGCGACGAGACGCCGCACACGGTGTCGAGCAACGACAAGTCGTTCGCATCCAAAGGCATGGACACGGACGACACGTTCGAGCAGACGTTCGCGCAGGAGGGCGATTATCCGTATCTGTGCACGGTCCATCCGTTCATGACGGGTGTCGTGCACGTCCGCAAGCAGTAGCCGCGCGCAATAAAAAGGGCGGCGACCTTTGCGGGGCGCCGCCCTTTCGTCGTGGTTACTGGCCGGTGTCGTTGCGAAACGGATTCTGCAGCGTCACGCGCGGCCCCGTGCGAGGCATCTCTGCGGCGCCTGCCGGACCGGGATGGTCGACATCGATCATCGTGTCGCCGCGCAGAGGCTTGCGCGCCGCGAAACGCGTGATCGCCGGCGCTCCATGCGCAACGTTGAAGTTGCCGAGGCTGTAGTCGAGGCCGTTGAAGTACGCGTACGACTCGCCGGTCAGGCGGCTCATGCTGTTGTCGTCGGCCGACGCGACGTGCGAGGCGGCAAGCGCCGACGTCGCGAAAAGGATCAGCGCGGTTGCGCGCACCGGGGATTGACGGGATGTCATGACTAGGCTCCTGAAGGCAGTTGGGATGGGCGGGCCGCGTCGCCTGTGTCCGATGCTGCAACGTGCACGAGCGCGGCGTCGCTTACTGGTCTGACCGGAGCCGGCCGGGCGTTATGCGAACGGGAATAACGAGCCGAGCTGCCCGGCTCGCGCGGCGTCTAGCGTGACGCGGTCAGCGTGATGTCGATCGACGCGCGCTTGCCGTCGCGCAGCAGGTCCAGCCGGACGCGATCGCCGGGAGCGAAGTCGTCGAGACGCGCCTCGAGCCCGGCTACGCTGCTCACGGGCTTGCCCTGCACGGCAACGATGACGTCGCCCGGGGTGACGGTTCCGTTGCGCGAGATTCGCGCCGGTCGCAGTCCGGCGGCCGCGGCCATGCCGCGCGCACCAAGCACGAATACGCCCACGACGCCGAGTTGCGATGACAACAGCTGGTTCACGTCCTCGTCGGTCTCGATGTCGAGCGATGCGCGCACGTATTTGCCGTGCGCAATGAGCTCGGGCACCACGCGATTGATCGTGTCGATCGGCACTGCGAACCCGATGCCGACCGATGCGCCATTGGGGCTGTAGATGGCAGTGTTCATGCCGACCAGCCGCCCTGCACTGTCGAGCAAGGGGCCGCCGGAGTTGCCCGGGTTGATGGCCGCATCCGTCTGGATGAGGTGCTGGATGCGGTTGCCGTCCTCGCCTTCGAGCGAACGGTCGAGCGCGGACACGATGCCCGTGGTGAGCGACCAATCGAGCCCGAACGGATTGCCGATCGCGTACACCCGCTGGCCGACGCGAAGATCATGGCTCGAGCCGACCGGCAACGCAGGCGGCCGATTCGACGCCACGTTGATGCGCAGCACGGCGAGATCGTGGAACGGGCTGGCGCCGACGAGCGTGGCGGTGAACTCGCGGCCGTCGTTGAGCCGCACGCGAGCCTCCGACGCGCCCGACACGACGTGATAGTTCGTGACGACGTGCCCGAGCTCGTCCCACAGGAAGCCCGATCCGGTGCCGCGCGGAATGCTGTACAGGTTGCGCGAGAACAGCTCGCGTACGCGCTCGGACGTCGCGATGTACACGACCGATCGCTTCGATCGCTCGAAGATGTCGATGTTGATGCGCTCTTCGGGCGTGAGCTCGCCGCGTGGCGTCACGGGCCGCGCAGCCAGCGCGCCGGGCACGAGCGCGAGCGCGACGAGGCCCATCGTCAGAGAGCGTCGCGAACGCACGACGCCTCGCGACCGCGTCGTGGCATTCATGACGCTAATCGACGTGCGCCCCGACGTCCTTCGCGATCTTCGACCACTTGGCGATCTCCGCAGGGATGAAACGCCCGAAGCTGTCGGGCGAATCGCCGATGGGGTCGAGACCGGCGTCGAGGAGGCGTGCGCGAATGTCGGGCACGGCCATCGTGTCGACGAACACGCGATTGATCCTTTGAACGACGTCCGGCGACATGCCTGCCGGTCCCACGAGCCCGTTCCACGCCACGGCCTGGAAGCCCGGCACGCCCGCTTCGGCGATCGTGGGCAGCTCCGGCGCGCCCGGCGAGCGCTTGGCGCTTGCCACGGCCAGCGCGCGCAGCTTGCCGGATTTCACGTGAGGCATCAGGTTGGCCTGGTCGGCGATGACGAGCTGGACCGAGCCTGCGAGCAGGTCCGTGACCATCGGACCGCCGCCCTTGTACGGCACGTGGATCATGCGCACGCCGGTGAGCGACTTGAAGAGCTCGCCTGCGAGGTGCGGGAGACTTCCGCTGCCCGCGGAGCCGAACGCGAGCTTGTCCGGATTCGCCTTCGCGTAGTCGATCAGCTCGCGCACGCTGTGCACCGGCACCGAAGGATGCACGACCAGCACGTAGTTCACGTCGATCGTGTGCGTGATCGGCGTGAAGTCGGTGACCGGGTTGTAGGGCATCTTTGCGTACAGCCCCACGTTGATCGCGAGCGTCGCGATGTTTCCGAGGAGGAGGCTGTAGCCATCGGGCGCGGACTTCGCCACGTTGTCGGCACCGATCATCCCGCTCGCGCCCGGCCGATTCTCGATGACGATCGGCTGGCCGAAGCGCTCGGCGAGCTGCGCCTGCACGACGCGGGCGTAGAAGTCGACCGCGCCGCCGGGCGGAAACGGCACCACCAGGCGAACCGGCCGCGACGGGAACGTGTCGGCCCATGCGGGCGCGACCGCCAGCGCGGCCAGCGTTGCAAGGAATTGTCGGCGATCGAGGCGAGCGTTCATGGTTCCTTTGCGATCTTCATTTGACGGCGCCCGCCGCGAGCCCGCTGGCGAGCCGCGACTGGAGCGGGAGGAACAGCAGCAGCGTGGGAAGCGTCGCGACCGCCGACGCCGCCATGACCGCCCCCCAATCGACGCGATCGTCGCCGAAGAACTGATACAGGCCGAGCGGCAGCGTCTTCATGTCGGTCTGGGTGAGAAACGCCAGGGCGAACAGGTACTCGGTCCAGCACAGCAGGAACGCGTAGGTGGCCGTCGCGACGATGCCCGGCAGCATGATCGGGAACACGATGCGCCAGATGACCTGGAAGCGCGTGGCCCCGTCGATGATCGCCGCTTCATCGAGGCTCTTCGGCACGGTCGCAAGGTAGCCGGTGAGCATGTACACCGAAAAGGGAATCGTGAACGCCGTGTAGCAGAAGATCATCCCCGGGTAGCTGTTGGTCAAGCCCCAGCGCGCGAACACGATGAACAACGGATTGACCAGGATGATCCAAGGGAACATCTGTCCGAGCAGCACGGCGCCGAACAGCGCGGCGCGCGCGCGGAAGCGAAAGCGCGAGAACACGTACGCCGCGCACACGGAGATGAACGTCGACACCGCGGTTGCCGCCAGGCAGATGGCAAGGCTGTTGCGCGTGAACGTGAAGAAACCCGACGCAAAGATGCGGCGGTAGTTGGCCAGCGTGAATCCGGCCGTGTCGCCCAGCAGGCCGCCGCCGGGCTTGAGCGAGCCGTAGAAGATGTACGCGACGGGGTAGACCATGAACAGCAGCAGGATCGCCGTCAGCAGCAGGACTACGACCGCGCCGAGCGCGCTGCTGCGCGTCGCACGAGCCCGGGTGCGTGCCTGCCCGGTGCTCGCCATGTCGAGCGACAGCGCCGTCACATGCCTTCCTTCAGCTCGCGCGGCGCGACGAAACGGTAGTACGCGACGCCGAACCCGGCCATGACGAGTGCCATCACGATCCCGACCGCGGAGCTGTAGCCCAGGCGGAAATCCACGAACGCCTTGATGTAGATCTCCGTGGCGAGCACGTTGGTGAACGTCCCAGGGCCCGCGCCCGTGGCGAGCCACACGTAGACGAAGTTGTTGAACGTCCAGAACACCGACATCAGGGTCAGCACCACGATCGTCGGCATGAGGAACGGCAGCGTGATGTAGCGGAACTGCTGCAGGCGCGAGGCGCCGTCGAGCGCCGCGGCCTCGTTCAGCTCGTCCGGAATGGACTGGAGGCTTGCGAGCAGCGATACGGCGATGAGTGGAACCGTGTTCCAGACGATGACCATCACCACGGAGGGCCACACCGTACGCAGATCGGCGAAGAACGCCACCGGGTCGTCGACGATGTGGAGATTGCGCAGCACCGCGTTGACGATGCCGTTCTGCGGTTCGAGCATCCACCGCCACACCACCACCGCCACGATCGGCGGCGTGGCCCACGGCATCAGCACCGCGACCTTTGCGATCGTGGAAAGCCGCCAGCGACGCAGCAGCGCGGAATCGAGCAGCAGCGCGATGCCGAGACCCATGAGAAGACGCAGCGCGACGGACAGCGCCGTCAGCCACACGACCGTGTTGAAGAGGACGTGCCGGAATTCCGGGCCGGTCAGGAACTCGCGGTAGTTGTCGAGCCCGACCCAGTTGCCGCCGCGCTTCAGCCCGAGCAGCGAGAGATCGGTGAAGCTGACGAGCAGGTTCTGGAGCGTCGGATACGCATAGAAGAGCGCCAGCACGACGAATGCTGGCGCCAGCATGCCGGCGATGAACAGGCGCTCGCCACGCATCGACCGCGTGTTCTCCCCCGCGCCCCGCCTACTGCGCGCGGTTCTGCATCAGCTTCGACACCGCCTGCAGAAGCTCCTGCGCCGCGTCCTGCTCGGAGCGTTGCCCGGACAGCGCCGCGCTGAACGCACGGCCGGTGGCGTTCCACATGGCGCCGATCGGCGCCGGACCGTCCGAATAAGGTCCCCACGTGCGCGCATAGCCGAGCTGCTCGGCGAAGCCCTTGAGCTCGGGTGACCAGTTCACGTTCTTCAGCAGCGAGCGCTGCGCGGGGAATTGCGTCGTGTAGTACTGCGTGAAGATCGGCTCGGACGCGAGGAACTTGACGAGCTTCCACGCCTCCTGCGGATGCTTGGAATTCGGGTTGATCACCAGCATCCGGCCTCCGATCATCGAGCTGCGCGTGACCGATCCCTTCGGGAAAGGCCCGGACACGAACGGCAACGGCTTCCCGGGATTCGCCGCGGTGTACATCTCGAGCACCTGCTTGTACGTGTTCGGCGGCATCGCGGCCATCGCCTGTTGCCCGGTCACGAGCGCCTGCAGGATCGCGGGATCGTGCGCGTCGCTCGCGCTCAGGTTCGACGTGGGATTGTGTCCTTCGGTGAGGAACGATTTGAAGTAGTGCATGCAATCGGCGATGTCGGCTACCGTGAGGTTCATGCCGTACGTGCCGTCGGGCTTCTGCACCACCATCGCCTTGCCGTTCGACCACCAGTAGAAGTTCGCGAGGAACCAGATCGCGCCCGACGACGAGCCGCCGGCCGGAAAGCCGAATCCGGTCTTGCCCGTTCGTTTCTTGACTTGCGCGCTGTCGTCGTGAAGCTGGGTCCAGGTGTCCGGCAGCTTGTCGATGCCCGCTTCCTTCAGGAGGTCGGTCCGGTAGACCATCGCCCACGTGTCGGTCGTCCACGGCAGGCCGAAGATCTTGCCGTCCTTGGTCTGCGCAAGCTCCTGCGCCATGAAGTCGGTGAAGCCGCTGCCGGGCGGGGAGCTCTTGACGAGGTCGTTCAGCGGCAGCGCCGCGCCGGCCTGGCCGATCTCCTTCACCCATACCTGGGCGACGTGCACGACGTCGGGGCCCTGGCCCACCGCTGCTTCCCGCAGGTACTGGTCTCGCGCGTCGCGCCAGCCGATGCGCTGCAGCGTGACCTTGATGCCGGGATTCTGCTTCTCGAACTGATCGAGCGCGGCGCGAAGCTCCTTCTCTTCCGTGTCGTTGAAGCGGAAGGTGAGGTTGACGGTACCCTGCGCCCATGCGGGTCCGATCGCGATCGCGGCGGCGATGACGAGGGCCGCGGCCTTAACCAGTAGATTGCGCATCGTTGCCTCCTGTGGCAAGGCGGAATGTCGCGTCGTACGCGCGCCCGCGCGGCGCCGCTTGTTGTGGCGAGTCGATGCTAACGTTACCATACGGCACTGTCAAATCGCCTCGCGAGCGCATGTCCTCCACCGCCCCGCCTGCCGTGCGCTCCGTGCGCGCGCCTTCACGCATGCTCGACGTGGCGCGTAGGGCGAAGGTGTCGGTCATCACGGTATCGCGCGTGCTGCGCGAGCCCGACAAGGTGGCCGAGGACACGCGCGCGCGGGTGCTCGCCGCGATCCAGGCAATCGGCTACGTGCCGAATCTCGTCGCGCGCAGCCTCAAGTCGCAGCGCTCCGGCATCGTCGCTGCGGTGATTCCCAGCGTGACGCATTCGATCGTCGCCGAGGTGGTGCGCGGCATGACCGAAGTGCTGAACGAGAAGGGCTTGCACCTGCTGCTGGGCGACAGCGGGTTCTCGCCCGAGGAGGAGGAGGCGCTGGTATCGGCGTTCCTCGCGCGCCGGCCCGACGCGATGTATCTGACCGGCACGACGCACACACCGGGCACGCGCCGCATGCTGGCGGCCGCCGGCATCCCCGTCGTGGAAACGGGCAACCTGACCGCATCACCGATCGACATGGTGGTCGGATACTCCAACTTCGAGGCCGCGCGCGCGATGACGCACGCGCTCATCGCAAGCGGCCGGCGCGCCATCGGCTACATCGGGCAGCGCGGCCGCGAGTACATCGATCGCGTGCAGGATCGACGCTCCGGCTACGTCGCGGCGCTGCGCGATCACGGTTTCGCCCCGCGTGATGTGCTGGAGGCGGAGGTCGAGCTCAGCCATCGCGGCGGCGCGGCGGGCGCGGCCGAACTGCTCTCCCGCAAGACCGACATCGATGCTTTCTTCTGCACGAGCGACGTCATCGCCATCGGCGCGCTCTTCGAGTGCCAGCGCCGAAAGGTGCCCGTGCCGAGGCGCATCGCGGTCGCCGGGATGGACGATCAGGAGATCGCGTCCCAGTGCGTGCCCGCGTTGAGCACGATGCGCATGCCCCGCTACGAGATGGGACGCCACGCCGCGACCTTGCTGTGCCGAAGGCTGGCGGGCGAGCGGATCAAGTCGAGATCCACCGATCTCGGGTTCGAGTTGATGCTTCGCGAGACGACGTAGGCGACGAGCGCCATGCATACACCGGTTACCGAGGTCGATCGCGTCACGGACGAGACGTGCATACTGGGCGAATCGCCGATCTGGTGCACGGAGCGCGAGCTTCTGTACTGGGTCGACATCCGCGCGCCGGCCCTGTACGCGCTCGCGCCGCAGAGCGGAGCCCTGCGACGCTGGTCGCTGCCGGATCTCTGCGGCGCCGTCGTGCTCACGGACGGCGACGAGCTGATACTGGCCATGCGCACGGGCCTGTTTCGATTCGACCCCGCGACGAGCGCGCTCGCTCCCTTGCTGCAGCCGGAGCCCGAGTCGCTCGGCAATCGTCTCAACGAGACCAAATGCGATCGGTACGCGCGGATCTGGTGCGGCAGCATGCGCGACTACGGCACCGCGACAACGGGCTCGCTGTATCGCATCGCCCCGGACCTGCGTTGCGACCGTGTGCTCACCGACATCACGGTTCCGAACGCCGTGTGCTGGAGTCCCGACGACCGGACCATGTACTTCACCGATACGCGCGAGGGACACCTTCGCGCGTATGCGTTCGACCCCGAGGCCGGGACGCTCGGGGCGATGCGCGTGCTGCTCAACGCCGATGCGCTGCCCGGCCGGCCGGACGGCGCGACCGTGGACGCCGACGGTTGCCTGTGGAATGCGCGCTACGAAGGCCATTGCGTCGCGCGCATCACGCCGGACGGGCGAATCGATCGCACCGTCGCGCTACCCGCGAGCCGCGTGACATCGTGCGCGCTCGGCGGCGCGGATCTGCGTACGCTCTACATCACGACGGCGCGCCAGCGCCTCAGCGCAGCCGAGCTTGAGGCGCAACCGTACGCGGGCGCGGTGTTCGCGCTCCGCGTGTCCACGCCGGGGTTACCCGAGCCGCGCTTCGCCGGCGCGTAGCGCAGGACTGCGTCTCAGAGATGCTTGCCGCCGGTCGCCTGAAGATCGGCACCGGTGATGAAGCTGCCCGCTTCCGAGCACAGGAGGAGCGCGGCGCCCGCCATCTCGTCCGGCGTGCCGGCGCGGCCCATCGGATTCGCATTCTGCTCGATGCGCGCCCAGTCGGCGGCGTCGACCCGTCGCCAGGCGTTGCGCTCGGTGGCGATCAGCCCCGGCGACAGGTTGTTGACCGTCACGCCGAACGGCGCGTACTGCTTGGCGAGATTGATGCAGAGATTGTGTTGCGCGCTCTTCAGTGCGGCGTACACCGACAGCACGGGCTCGGGCCGCGTCTGGTTGATGCTGCCGATCGTCAGGACCCGGCCCCATCCGCGACGCTTCATGGCCGGCAGCGCAGCCTGCAGGAGCTCGATCGAAGCACGGAAGTTGATCTGGATCTGCCGCTCGATCTGTTCGGGTGTCACCTCGTCGAACGGCGTGCGGTATTGGATCGACGCGCATACCACGAGCACGTCGATCGGGCCGACCGCATCGGATGCGGCCTGCACCGCGCGACGCGCTTCACCGGGCCGCTCGAAGTCGGCCTCGATGATCTCGCATCGCGCGCCCCGGCTGCGGATCTCGGCCGCCGTTTGCTGCGCCGCGTCGGGTTTGCCGAACGCCGCATCGGCGGCTCTGGAATAATGGATTGCCAGCTCGGCGCCGGCATCCGCGAATGCGAGCGCGATCGAGCGTCCGATGCTCACGCTGCCGCCGGTCACGAGCGCGCGTCGTCCCCGCATGGAAAAGCGCTCGGCAAGGCGCAGGGCGGCTGCGGTTTGAGGAGCTGGGTCGTTGGTAGGCATAGGGCAGCTCGGCGGCACGAAGGGAACCGCATGATAACGTTGTCATCGATCGTTCACCAAGCACCGAAGCGAGCTCCATGGAACCGCTGATCGACGCTCTCGAATGTCACGTCTTTCGCGCGCCGATCGAGGTGCCGGTGGCGAACGCGTTCGGCGCAATGACGAATCGGCCGGCGCTGTTCCTCCGCGTCGTCGCCTCGGACGGCGCATGGGGCTGGGGCGAGGTCTTCTGCAACTTTCCGCAGGTCGGCGCGGAGCATCGCGCACGGCTGGCGCGCAGCATCTTCGAGCCGCTGCTGGCGAAGACAACGTGCAGGCCGGAGGTGGTGGCGTCCATGCTGGAAGAGCGCACGCGGCGGCTTGCGCTCCAGTGCGGCGAGCCGGGACCCTTCGCGCAGGTCGCGGCGGCCATCGACCAGGCGCTCTGGGACATGTCCGCGCGCCGGGCCAACGAGCCGCTGTGGCGGTTTCTCGGCGGCAGCTCCGCGCGCGTGGCCGTGTACGCGAGCGGCATCGGGCCGAACGACGTCGTCGATGTCGCGTTGCTCAAGCGTGCGGAAGGCTATCGCGCGTTCAAGCTCAAGGTCGGTTTCGGGGATGAGCGAGACGTTGCAAACCTGCGGGATCTTCGTGAAGCACTCGGCAACGCGACGATCATGACCGACGCCAATCAGGCATGGCGACCGCAAGATGCCGCACGCCACATCGAACAGATCGCGCCGTTCGCACCGCACTGGGTCGAAGAGCCCATCGCCGCAGACGAGCCACCCTCGGCCTGGCGGGATCTGGCCTCGAGCAGCGCCGTTCCACTCGCGGCCGGGGAGAACATCCGCGGCCGTGCAGCATTCGAGCAGGCGATCGATTGCGGCGCGCTGAGATTCGTCCAACCCGATGTCGGCAAGTGGGGCGGCATCACCGGATGCCGCGCGGTGGCGCAACGCGCGGCCGAGCGGTCGCTCACGTGCTGTCCGCATTGGCTTGGCGGCGGCGTCGGGCTCGCCGCAAGCCTTCACTTCATCGCTGCCTTCGGCACGTCGTCGAGCTACGCCGAAGTCGACGCGAACCCCAATCCGTTGCGCGAAAACGTGTGCCCGATGAAGGTCGAGGAGGGCACGGTGACGCTGGCAGACTTACCCGGCATCGGTGTCGAGCCGGACATTGCCAGGCTGCGCGAATTCGCGGTGCCGTGGTGAGGACCTAGCGCGTCGGCAGGAACAGCGCGCTGACGTTCGCGCGCGGTGCGAACACCACACCGCCGAGAGCTGCGCTGTATTTTGGCCTTCCATCCGTGGCCACCGTCGGCCATGGCTTCGGCAGCGGACCGAGGTCCGTCACTTCGCCGTCAGGGCTGATCGCGTAGAGCTCCGCCCATGAAACGAGAGTATTGGTGACCCGGTGATCGAAATACAGGTAGCGATCGTTGTCCGGGTCGTAGACGAGCCCTCGCCCTTCCTGCGTGCCGCCGGGCTTGAGAGGGCCGGTGATGGCCTTGTACGTCACCTCGCCGCTTTTGAGATCGGCTGACATCAGGAACAACTGCCGTTTGCGCTGGACGACCGAAATCAGCGCATTGCGCTTGGTGTCGACTTCCATCGGATGACGGTTGAGAGCAGGCAGCGCCGCCTGCAGACGAGCCCACTTGCGCGACGTGACGTCGAGCTTCCACAGCGCCTTGCTCGCGTGCGCGTAGATGGCGCCGTCACGCGGATCGCGCGCGATGGCGTAGAACGTGTCCGACTCCGGAAGATCGGGAAATGTTTGCGGCGGCTCCCACTCGTGCTTGTCCAGCCGGAAGCTCTCCACCTGCGAGCCCGTGGTGAAGTAGTACTTGCCGTCTTCGTTCCTGAATCCGTCGAAGATTGCCGCGCTCGTCGTCACGAGCAGCATCCGCGGCGCGCCGTCGCTCGCATGCTTCGCATAGACCGGCTGCGTGGTGTAGTACGTGTGCCGCGTGGCGACCGAGCCATCGGGATAGCGCGGGCCGCCGGGGAAGACCGGCTTGTCGGTCGCGGCATCGAAGACGGCGGATTTCGGCGCGGATTTGGTCAGCAGCTCGACGGTCGGCGTGTCGGTGGCGAGCCGGATCTCGATGTCGATGTTGCGCCAGCCTCCGAATGGGACGGTCGCGTGGCCGCCGGGCTTGAGCCAATAGGCGTTGCCCTGTTCGTCGAGCCCGATACCGCAGGATGCGTCGATGTTGGCAGCCCAGCCATCATCCTTCAGCAGCGAGCGAAGCTTGTCCGTTCCAGGCACCGTGGCCCATGTGCCGACTGGCAGACCCTCGCGCCACTTCGGCGTGCGCGCGTGCTCGCCATCGGGCGCTGCCGCGTGAGCGCACACGGCGACGACGGTCAGTGCTGCGAGGGCCGCGGCACGCATCATGCGTGCGTGAAGAATTGGACCATGCGCTCGATCTGGCCGCGCATCATCTCGCGGCCGTACACCGTCGTGCAGCCGCACGATTCGGCGAGAGCGATGAGCGGCGTGCGCTCGGGCTTGACGATCGCATCGAAAACGATGAGCCGCTGCGGCAGGGCGGACACCGCGAATGGCAGGCGCGCGTCGTCCAGCATGCCGGTGGGCGTCGCGTTCAGCAGCACGTCGATATCGTCGATCGCGGGTTCGGCGACCTCGACATTGGTTTGCGGCGACACCGCGCGCACTTTGCCCGCGAGCGCATCGGCCCGCGATCGGTCGACATCGTGCAGGCGCATGAACGCCGGCCGTTCGTGCGCCAACGCGACCGCGATTGCGGAGCCGGCGCCGCCGGCGCCGAGGAGCATCAGCCGGCGTCCCTGCAGTGCGATACCGCGCTTGCGCAGCGCCTCGACGCAGCCCAGTCCATCGAACATTTCGGCTTTCCAGCCGTTGCCGTCGCGGGTGAGCGCGTTCACGGCACCGACAAGTTGCCCTTGCGGACCGATCGTCGAAGCGAGCTTGGTCGCGCGCAGCTTGTACGGAATCGTGAAGATGAGGCCGTCCAGATTGCGCAGGCGCATGATCCCATCGAGGCACGCATCGAAGTCAGCGGGCAGCACGTGCAACGGCACGAGCACGGCCTCCATGCCGCGGCGGCGGAACGCCGCGGTGAACATTTCGGGCGATCGCACCTGCACGATCGGATCGCCGACGATGCCGAAGAGGCGCGTTCGGCCGGAAACGTAGTCGACTTCGTCGGGCGTGGCAGCGGTTGGCATGACTAATATCGAGATTTGACCCGGGTTCCGGCCACCGTTATAATAACGGGCTCAATCGCGGGGTGGAGCAGTCTGGCAGCTCGTCGGGCTCATAACCCGAAGGTCGCAGGTTCAAATCCTGCCCCCGCAACCAAATCCATCAATGTACGGACCGGAGACATGGGTAACGGTCCGTACCTAAGACATAGGTAACAACCTCGCGCCGAACGGGTTGTCGAGGGGTTGCAGGGTCTTCTGCTCCAGGTCGATGTAGCCGAGATCGTAATGCATGAAGCTTACGATCCAGATGCCGTCGTCGACCTCCTTGATGCCGACGCGCTGGCCGGCCAACACGTAAGAAATGCTGATCTTCTTGCGATGCATGCAGATGCGCCCGCAAGC
>DATJIS010000016.1:0-280238 GCA_035493035.1 Casimicrobiaceae bacterium
AGATTCTCATGAAGAACAAGCGACCTGTACGTCCGCGCACGGCGTCCATGCCGTTCGCGCCATTTTTGCCAGGAACGATAGCCGCTCCGGCGTTGCGCCCTGTCAGGGTTCCGGTTACCCAGCATGATCAGGAAAAGGCGTTGTCGGACGGCCAAATCATCCGCCGCAAGAAGTAATGCTGCAGGGCGACGATGCGGCGGTGGGCGCCAGGAATGGATCTTTGGTGGCGTAGAAAACGAGCCGTCAACATGCGAGCCACACGCACGTTGGGTGGGAAGCGTTAAGGAATGGGAAGGGGCCAGGTCGACTTCGGAAACGGCGCGTTCAGGAGCGCGTATTCGTGCAAGTCGCGCTTCGAGGACGGCAAGGGCACCAATCCCGAAGAACTGCTCGGCGCGGCCCCATGCGAGCTGCTTCGCATTGGCAATGTCGCTCGTATTGGGCGGTGCAGGATTCGAACCCGAGTACATCGATGCGACCGCCCATGTCACGATCCTACCCCAGCACGGTGGCTTCAGGATCACGAACAGTCATCTGGTCTGCGAGGCTGCGGTGCCTGGTGTGGATGCGGCTACGTTCGCGAGGCATGCCGAGGCCGCCAAAGCGGGCTGCCCGGTGTCGCAGGCGCTCGGGGGTACCACGATCACCCTGGACGCCAAGCTCGTGCGATAGAGCAGGGCATGCAACAGCGCATCGATTACGAGCAATTGTCGCCCAATGCGTACAACAGGATGCTGGCTCTCGAAGCTTACGCTCGCAGCTCGGGAATTGAGCATCCGCTGCTCGAGCTGTCAAGACGAGGGTATCTCAGATCAACGGTTGCGCGTCTGCCTTGACCTGCACACTCAGGACGCGCGGGCGGGCGGCGCAGCGGAGCAGCGATTACACGTCTCGCGGCGTGGCGCGAAGCGTCGTTCTATTCCGAGCGCGAGCGGGGCGCGCTTGCCTGGGCGGAAGCGCTCATGGAAATCTCGGTCAACGGCGTCACGGACGCGCTTTATGCGGAAGTGCGGCGGCACTTCGATGAAAAGGCCCTGGTTGATTTGACGCTCGCGATCGTCGCGATCAACGGCTGGAATCGACTCGTAGTCGCGTTCCGATCGCAGGCAGGAACGTACGTGCCGAAGGGCCGGAGGTCGGGGCCGGGTGACGCGCGAGTGCGTTACGGTTTCTCTCCGATCGAAGTCGGCAGCTCCGGGTGCCTGCTCCACTCGTCAAAGGAGCCGGTGTACAGAGAGACGCGCGGGTAGCCGAGTAGAGTCAGCGTGAAGTAGGTGGCGGCGGAGCGGACGCCGGTCGAGCAGTAGGGAATGATGGTCTTGTCGGGAGTAACGCCGGCGCCTTCGTACATGGCGCGAAGGTCCAGGCCAGACTTCCAGACTCTGGGCTTGGTCGCGACCGCGTTGTCGATGAACGGGATGTTGATCGCGCCGGGGATGTGTCCCTTGGCATATTCCGCCGGTGTACGGGCATCGATCAGGACCACGTTCGGATCCTCAAGGACCGATTTCACGTCGTCGAGGGTGGCGAGGGCGTCAGCGCTGGGGGAACTCTTGTAGGCTTGGGTGTGACGGTGATTCGTGAATGTTCCTTTTTCGATCTTGCCACGGGCATTCATCCACGCAACGAGTCCACCGTTCAGGATGCGCTTGTCCCGATGCCCGAGGCGATCCAGGATCCACCAAAGGCGAGCGGCGTAGAGCGTTCCGTCATCGTAGATGACGACGGTATCGGACTGCGAGATGCCCAGACGGGAAAGCTTTTGCTCGATGTCCGCCTGCCAACGCGTGATTGACGAAGCCGACGTGTCGGCCAGGCCGAGCGCTGGCCAGTCAATCTGCGCCGCGCCGGGAATGTGACCGCTCTTGAATTCCGAGCTTCCCATAAGAGCGATCACCTTGACGTTCGGATCGTTCAAGTGCGCCTGCAGCCAAATCGCGTCGACGAGCCACTCGGCGTGGGCATAATTGCTCGCGGCGAGCGCAGTAGTCCGAGGCGGCCGTGGCGCCTCGGCGGTCCGATCGGTGACCGTAGCAGCGCACATCGAATTCGGCGCGGCACAAAGCTCGAGCACGAACAGAATGAGAATGAAGTTACAGTTGGTAATGCGCATCATGACTCCTTCCGTCGCAGGGGCGATCCACTTCACGGTCATGCCGAGTTTCTTACGCCGACAACTCGGTATCGAACTCGGGGTCCTGACTGCCATTTCCCAGGACTAGGCGGCTCGAAGAAGCCGGCTCAGCCATGAGGACCAGCGACGCAAATCGCCTTGGGCACGACGGCAGCAACTATCATAACGGTTCATTTTCCATAAACAAACGGACCGTGAATGTGCCTTGCTTGTCGCCGTTGCATGTTGCGACACGATTGTTCTAGTCCCCTATTGGCCGGTTCATTGGCTGGCAAAGGGTGCAGTTCTTTCTCTGGTTGCCTCCACTACTCCCTACTGTAAGAGACCAAAATGGCGGAAGCCGCGCAACCCAAGAACGAACCCGAAGAGTCCCCACTGTCGCCCTGGTGGATACGATCGGTGCTGATCGTGATGGTGGCAGGCTTCGCTGGGCTCGTAGCGATCACCGAACTCGCATACCGCAATGCGCCACCCATACCGGGGCGCGTGCTGGATACCAATGGGGCCGTCGTGTTCAGCGGCGACGACATCAGCGATGGCCAAGCACTGTTCCTGCAGCACGGGTTGATGGATAACGGCACCATCTGGGGGCATGGTGCGTATCTCGGCCCCGATTATTCTGCCGAAGCGTTGCACCGCATTGGTGAAGAGACCGCTACGGCATTGGCTCAGCAGCAATATGGCAAGCCTGTTTCCGACTTAGCACCGACTCAAGCGGCGGCGATACGCGCCGAAGTGGCGGTGACCCTAAAGCTCAACCGCTACGACGTCGCCAGCAACACACTGCAGCTGACCGCGCCGGAAGCGGTGGCCTATCGACAGCAAGTCGGCTACTGGAGAGATTACTTCCACGACCCGGCCAAGAACGGCGGGCTCAAGGCCGACCTTATTACCGATCCTGCCGAGTTGCACCAGCTCACCGCGTTTATCGTTTGGGCGGCATGGGCCTCGGTCGCAGACCGTCCGGGCGCCGATTACTCCTATACCAATAATTTCCCCTACGATCCCGATGTTGGCAACGTGCCGGTTCCTGGCGCGTTGCTGTGGAGCGCGCTCAGTCTGGGCGTTTTGCTCGGTGGCATAGCAGTGGTGCTGCTGGCATTCGGCAAGTTCGATTATTTGGGCTGGGTCACGCGCGGTCACCATGTGCACCCGCAAGTAATTCCCGGAAACGCAAGTCCTGGCCAGCGCGCGCTGGTCAAGTTCTTTGTCGTGGTATCGCTGCTGTTTCTGATGCAGACGCTGGTGGGTGGCGGGGTCGCACACTACCGTGCCGATCCGCGCAGCTTTTACGGCTTCCAACTGGAAGCAATTTTCCCCAGCAACCTGCTTCGCATCTGGCATTTGCAAACCGCAATCTTTTGGATCGCAACCGCCTATGTTGCCGCCGCCTTGTTCCTTGGACGTTCGCTGCGGACGAACGAGCCGCGTTGGATGGTGACTGCAATTCATCTGCTCTTCGCCGCGTTTGCATTGGTCATCGGCGCCAGCTTGCTCAGCGAATGGGTCGGCATGTCCTCTCTGCTCGGTGACGGCTGGTTCTGGTTCGGCAACCAAGGCTGGGAATACCTGGAAATCGGTCGCTTCTGGCAGTACCTGTTGGTGATCGGGTTGTTGGCGTGGTTCGCGATGTTGTGGTCGTTGGCATGGCCAGGCGAGGTCGTCAATCGGCAGGCCCGCCCGCTGGCACGGGTGTTCCTGTATGCGTCGTTGGCGATCCCGGTGTTCTATGTACCCGCACTCCTCTTCGGCGCCAAAACCAATTACACGGTGGTCGACACGTGGCGCTTCTGGATCATTCATCTCTGGGTGGAGGGTTTCTTCGAATTCTTCGCCACAACGATTGTTGCGCTGACCTTTTTCCAGCTAGGTCTGACGCGGCTGAACACTGCGCTACGAGTGATCTATCTGGATGCGATTCTGTACTTTGTCGGTGGCGTCATCGGCACCGGCCACCACTGGTATTTCACCGGCCATTCCCAATTCAACATGGCGATGTCAGCGATGTTCTCGGTGCTGGAGGTCGTGCCACTGACCTTGCTGACTCTCGATGCTTGGGATTTTGTGCGTACCACTCGGGGTAACTGCGACATCTGCGGCGAGCCTGTTGCGGTGCCGCACAAGTGGACGTTCTACTTTTTGATGGCAGTCGGCTTCTGGAATTTCGTCGGCGCCGGCGTGTTTGGTTTCCTGATCAATTTGCCAATCATCAGCTACTACGAAGTCGGCACCATACTGACACCCAATCACGCGCATGCGGCGCTGATGGGCGTTTTCGGAATGCTGGCAATCGCGCTGATGGTATTCGTGCTGCGCCAGACCTCCAATGATGTTCGCTGGAAGAGCATGGAAAAATACATCATGGTGGGCTTCTGGGGCACCAACATCGGATTGTTGATGATGGTGGCGCTGAGCCTTTTCCCGGGTGGCGTGCTGCAAGTCTGGGACGTCGTCCAGCACGGCTATTGGCATGCCAGGAGCCTGGCCTACATCGGGACCGACACCGCGCATACGATCGAATGGCTGCGCCTGCCCGGCGATCTAGTGTTCATTATTTTCGGTGCGGCCCCCCTGACAGTGGCCGCGATCAAGGCCTATGTCGGCGTACGCATGCGATCGATTGAAGAGGGTGTACTCAAGCGTAGCAGCGCCTGACCGGTAGGACCATTGAGTAAGTATTCCCCACTGCGATGATCACCGCCCACACGGTGAGAATCCAGATCATGAATGCGGTGACGTGTTCAAGGGTTTCAGCTGTCTCTCCTCTAGAACCAATCGTAGCGTCCGAGTCTGGATTGGCAAAGGCCAATGAGCGAGATGCATGCCAGTTTTGCCCTGTTGCCTGCGCCGGCGAAATCATCCCGTGAGAATCGCGTAAATCAGTCCGGCTCAGTGGCGCGCGGTACGGAAGCGATGCAGGGTCCGCCGTGGCGCAACTTGGTGATAATAATGGCGCTTTTGACTCAAAAATCCGGGTACGAACCGGGAGGTCACTGATTTGAACGTGCTGTACGAGCACGTTAATCAGCGGCTTGCAGAGACGCGAGGGCCGTTGTCTTCTCCCTTGTGACCAAAGTGCGCCGTGAACTGGCGCGTAAGCCCACACGCCCGCGCCCTCGCGAGGGTTCACATGTTCGCGGCAGGCACTCATCCAGCATGCGGAAGCCGACCAGAGCCGGCAATCGGTTATAGAGCAGGCTCCCGAGCTGCGTTCTCGCCGCCCCGTAAGACCACCCCGCTCGTCGATCTAGTCATGATGCATGGCAAACGCACCTGCACGGCCATGCGTTATGCGGGGATGTCGATGGCTATCGACCGAGATCTGGCAATAGAAATCGCAACGGCTGAGGAGGGCTTGCGTCGAGCATTTGCGGAGGTCGCTTCGCGGCTCAGTGCGGGACGCCACGATGCGGATACGTCGGATCTCGTGCAGCACTGCGGGGAACTGGCTGACGTCTTAACCGCTGCGGTTGCTCAGCTCGAGCCGGGTCCGGAGGCCGACGCGATGCGTCAGCTCGCAGCAAGTATGGCGGCCGACGCGGCGTTGTTCGAGCGCGAATATCGCCGACGCGACGTGCACTAGCGATCGTCAGCTCAGCGCTCAGCGCACTGCCATGTACGCAGCCATCGCGTGCGGCTCGGCTCCCGCAGCGCGTCATTTTCTTTGCTGATTTGCAGGATGGATCACGCGAAGGATCGCCGAAGCGCGCAAGCAAGAAACGATACGTCCGCGGTTCGGTACAGCGCGTGGTTAGACGTCTGGTTCATAGGTGTTCAGCTGCGACCCAAAGCCCGTCGAGTCCGACTTGCCGGAACCATGCCTCGAATTGTGCCCGGTACCCTTCGAGCGGTTGCGGCAAAGGCCTGCGTGGATCTCGACTCAGTGAATACGCCATGCCTTCTCTCCACCACTCAGGCTTGAGCAGCCGCGCTCGAAGCCAACCCAGGCGCTCATTCTGAAGATGATGAATGAGCTCATGACGGATCAAATATGGACGCCAGGCACGATGGCTAATTGCGATGCCGAAGGTCCCGACGTCGTAGGCAAGCGCTTCCGCAAAGCCGAACTTGGCAGAGCAGGCAGCCGTGGCGCAGAACACGGCGCGGGGGGCCGAATGTAATTCGCCTACCGAGGCCTGAACGGCGTTCAGCGCATCGCGATAGAGCCTCTTTGCCTCAGCACGCCTCGAAGCGTCATCGATGCACACCCATTCATCACACGCCAGTCCCTCGAGCTGAGGCGCGAGAACGCGCAGTGGCTTCACCAACGCCCAGGCAGCGATCGGAGCAGCGAGGAGTAGCGCGCCAACGACGAGTCGCTTGGGCAGGTGCATATTTTGTAACGCCTAACGATTAAGTTAACGCGCGCGGCGGACGAGCGCTCGCCAGAAAGAGGAATCGAGCTGCGCGCAGTATGCCGCGACTACCCAGGCACGCAGCGCGACGTCTATTCGACGTCCGTCATAGTTTCGATGAACAAAGGGCACCGAGCCCTAATACCAAATGCGCGTCGCAAGCAATTAGCAAGAATTGAGGAACCGACAGGTTTTTGCAAGCTTTCTAGCGCACCGATTCGTCGAATTGACTTACAGTCACTGTGACGCGAGAACGCTAGCGTATTGAAATTACACCGCAAAAAAAACGGCGCGGATCATGCTTGCCGGCGCCATCGCACGAGTAGCCGAACGATGGTTTGTCTATAAAAGGAGGCAAGACATGGTCATGTTCGTCATGCGCGTCGGATGCTCTGTCCTGGCGTTGGGGGCTTGCCTGGCCTATGCCAATCCCTCCCTGCCCAATCTGCAGAACCTCAACTTTCTGCAATACACGGGGCAGGCGCCGAAGGGCAGCTTCAACGCCGTTAACCCGGTCGGATGGACCGGAGGAAACGGTCTGATATTCATCGACAAGCCGGGAACGTCCACCTCCGATCCCGCGACGGCGTGCGGTCCGACCTATCTCAGCACCTGGGGATGCCCGACCACGCTGGCGATTCCAGGCGGATACAACGAGGTGGAAGCGGACGGCAACCCCGGGTTTGAGAGTGGATTCAACTATCTTGTTACTGGGCTGACGCCAGGTACGACCTACAGCCTCACGTTCTATCAGGCGGCGAGCCAGCAAGGACCGCTCAGTGGCGCATTCTCCGGCGATACGACGGAGCAGTGGATCGTCTCGCTCGGTCTCTCGGGCTTGACGTTCTGCAACGGCTGCGGCCCGTTCGACCCGACGTTCGGCAGCAATCAGAGCACCTATTCAAACCCCGATCCCAATGCCTCGGTCGTGGCGACGCCGCTGATGCATACGCCCTCTCACGGCCTGACCGACTGGAATTTCGTGTCGGTCAATCTGACAGCGGACGCGACGAGCGATCTGCTGAGCTTCTTGGCGTGGGGCGATGACGGAACCACGGCCAATCTGCCGCCGATGGTCTTTCTCGCCGGCGTGAACTCGCAACCCGGGCTCAACGGTGTCCCGGAGCCTGGCACGCTGTTCCTGCTCGGCGCGGCTGCGCTCATCGGCCTCGGTGCCATGTCCATGCGTCGCCGCAAAGGCGGTCGAGCTACGCCCGCTTAGGATCGGATGTCGATCGCGGGGCCGCAACGCCCCCGCGATCGACATGTCCTGTATTCCCCTCGACCCGGGACGTTTGCTGCTGCGTTGATCGACTCGCACCATCTCCTGCCGGGTCTAACGAGCATTGCACGGCAGTGCGCGTGGCTGCTGCTACTCGCGATCGTGTTCGTGCCGCTCGAGCGCCTGTTTGCGCTACATCCGCGCAAGTTCTTCTGCAAGCCGCTCGGACAAGACGTCGGCTACTACTTCATTAGCAGTCTGGTGCCTAGTCTCCTGCTCGCTCTACCACTGTCGATGGTGGCGGTCGGCGCGCACGCGTTGGTTCCTTACCGGATGCAGGCGGCCGTCGCGGCATGGCCCCTCTGGCAGCGGATCGTCGTTGGATTCTTCGTGGGCGAGATCGGCTTCTACTGGGGCCATCGATGGGTGCACCAGATCTCGTTCCTGTGGCGCTTCCATTCAGTCCATCACAGCGCCAAGCACGTGTATTTCCTTACGAGTGCGCGTGCACATCCCGTTGACAACGTGTTCATCCGCCTTTGCGGATTGGTGCCCGCGTACGTTTTCGGCGTTGCGAGTCCGTTGACGCCCAGTGGCAATCTGGTCCCGATCATGATCGTCATCGTCGCCACTATGTGGGGCTTCTTCATCCATTCGAACGTGCGCTGGCGGCTGGGGCCGCTGGAATGGTTGATTGCCACGCCCGGCTTCCATCATTGGCACCACACGCTCGGAGGCGAGCGCGACCGCAATTTCGCCTCGATGCTGCCGCTGATGGATTGGATGTTCGGGACATTGCATCTGCCTCGGAACCAATGGCCGGCGGCATACGGCATAGAGGCGACGCTTCCGCCTTCACTGGCTGGTCAATTGATGTATCCATTGCTGCCGCAGCGAGCCGATGCGGCGACATCCACGTGTGAAGTGCCCGGCACCGCAACCGATGACGCTGCCAAGTTACCTGGCACGGTCAACGGACTGCTGCCGCGCACCGTCTCGAAGTAACTGCATTTCGTGTGGCCCTAGGGCCGGATGGCAGGCGGTTCAGTCTGGTAAAGAGGCGATGCCGTGCGGCCCAAGCGTCGCATGTGTCACGACATATTCGAGCCCTGGATCGAGATTCGTATGCGCGATGCCAGCGCGCTGAAGGCTCCCGAAGATCTCGATAGTGCGCAACTTGTTACGGCCAATGCGAAGGGACTCGCGCTGTTCGGACTCCTTGTGCCGTGCGACACCTTCGGCAGCGTCCGACAGCGGGTGTTAGAGCGCGACGACGGCCGATGGCGTGCAGGACTATTCCATGTCATCAACAAAATAGCGCGTGGCCACGCGTTCTACCCAGTGCAAGCAGTTTTCGAAGGGTGCGACGGGCGCATCTGTCGACCGGTGTTGCTGGCCGTCGACCGCGCCGGGCCGCTCGGCCCGATCGAAACATTTCATATCAGCTTCGCGGAGGAGGTGAGCTCGCCGGATACAGCGGCAATGCCGCGAAACCTCGCGGTGCTGGCCAGCCTGCTTCGTTTTACCTTCCGTTTCCGATGGGAGGTGCTCGAGCAATTCGCCAGGCCTGATCTGAACGCAACGGACGTCGAGCATTGCGACATCAGTCTGAAGAGGATTCAAACCGATTGGTATTCGCGCGGCACCATCAGCGAGGACGAAATGGCGAGCGTGTTCACGCCCGTGCAGGCCGTTCGACTGCGCAACATGACGGAGACGTGGCGCACGCTTCGTAAGCCGGATTTCACCGGCGAACTGGACCGGGCGCTGGAAGACCGCGACGGCCGGCGCGTGGGCGTGCTATTGCGACGGTTCCTCCCCATGAATCAAGAGTTTCTCGAGATGGCCGCTGATCGCTTCGCAGAACTGATCGGCAACGCCACTCGCCCGCACATCGGCGCACGAACGCGCCACTAGTTCAGATCAAGGCCCGTCCGGCGTCGGGCAGTGTCGGCCTGCCTTGACGGTCACGAGGTGCCCTGATTGAAAGTGTAGATCGCAATGGCCAGCCCGAGCGTTCGACAGGCGGCGTAATTCTGGGGGACGTCGCAACTGGACCCCGCGCGCCTGATGCTCCAACGTTGGCAATCGCTCGGGACGCTCCGCACGCCGATCGGCAGCTTAGTCAAGGTCCGAGACCGCAATGAGCTCGGCGCCCTGCAGGCGACGATGAATCAGGCTCTTCTCGACGCTCAAGAAACGGTCCATGATCTGCAAGGGTGAGACCGAGCTCAAGCAACGTCGAAGAAACGCCGTGATAGGGCCGTGTCCGTAAGACCTCGCGATGCTGCCAGCGACGCCAGCGTGTGCCGCACGCCCCCAGAGCTGCCGCCACGTTGTTCACAAGTTGAGTTTGACTGATTACGTCGGGAGGGACCCATGCCGGCTTCGGGCAACAGGCGCACCTTTCTGAGATACGCGTTCGGTTTGACCGGCTCTGGCATGGGTTTGTCACTACTGGGAGCGTGCTCGACGCCTCGAACGTATCCAGGGGAGTCAGACGAAGCATGCGCGGAAGAGCCGGAGGATGCACTCGACGTAGGGTTGTCACTGTCCGGAGGCGGTTATCGAGCGATGCTTTTCAACCTCGGAAGCCTTTGGCGGCTCAACGATTTCGGTCTGTTACGGCGCCTCGACATGATCGCAAGTGTATCGGGGGGCTCCATCGTCAATGGGCTACTCGCGACCCGCTGGCGCGACCTGCAATTCGTGCAGGGCGGCTTGGGCTGGCAGGCCATCAACTTCCAGGGCGAAATCGTCGAACCCATCAGGGCATTCGCACGAGAGACAATTGACGTGCCGTCGGTGCTGGAACGTCTCGTGTTGGGCTCGGCGTCGAATCAGATCGCGCGTCAGTACGACGACCATTTGTACAAGGGCCGACGGCTACAGCAGGACGTTCCGGAGTTCGACAAGGGAAGCGCACCGCGCTTCCTTTTCTACTCCACCAATCTTCAGACGGGCTCCAGCGTGCGCATCGAGCGCAAGCGCCTCGCTGACTATCGGGTAGGGGAGATCCAGAACCCCGACCTTCCCGTCTCATTGGTGGTTGCCGCCTCGAGTGCGTTTCCCCCTTTTCTCTCCCCGGTGAAGCTTACGTTCGACGAGAGTCAGTGGGTCGACCGCTGCGGCGCCTATCTATATCCGTACCCTGAGTTTAGACGCGAGGTGCTGCTGACGGACGGCGGCGTCTACGACAACATGGCCACCGAGGTCATCTGGGATCGTTGCAACACCGTGCTGGTGTCAGATGCCGGTGCGCCGCTCGACGCGACACCGAGCCCTTCCACGCTCTGGATTTCACAACTCAGAAGGATTCTCGACATCGAGGCGGAGCAGACTCGCGCACTACGCCGCCGCGAACTTGTTGCGCAATTCACGAAACACAAGCAGGGGCATTCCGATGCTCGAAGTGACCGAGGGGGCACCTACTGGGGAATCAAGACGCGCATCGATCAGTACCAGGTGCCCGGCGCGCTGGCTCGGGACAGCACAGTCACGCACGATTTGCGCGACATCCCGACTCGGCTGGGCGGTTTTTCGGAGCAGCAGCAGGGGCAACTGATCAACTGGGGATACGCGCTTACGGACGCTGCCATCCGTCGTTGGGTCTACGAAGACGCACCTCGCGCCGCAGGATTGCCGTTACCCGCCTTTCCGTTGTAACGCATCTTCGCGTTTGGAAAGAGGCCTTTGTAGAACAGCCAAGACTACACCCTGACGTGACAGCTTGAAGTACGCATGCCGGTCGAACGAAGGCAGTACATTGCGACCCGCACGTCAAGCGGCGCGACGATCGTCGTTCAACGTGGCGAGAGCAGATCGACAATCTCGGCGACGTCGTCGACCCGCTCGAGATCGGCCAGGAGTTCCAACGCGTGTTTCACACGCGCCGCCGGTGGCGGTTGGACCGCAGACGCGATGCAATCGCGAAATTTGCCTTCGAGCACTTCGCGGCTCACCGGATGATCCGGATCACCGGGCGAGCCGTGCGCCTGGTCGCGCAAGACACGCCCGTCGCGCATGGTGATTTCCACGACAGGCCGCGCCAGCGCCGAATAGCCGCCGACCGGAAGCGTGGCGAAGGGATCCGCGCGATAGGTAAAGCGATCGGCGAGCGCGAGCACGGCGGGGTCGCGCAGCGATTCCTCGGTGTAATCCTGTAACGTCACGTTGCCACGGAGCAGCATTACCGCGCCGGTGAACGGGATGCTGAACTTGGCGTCGATGGCGAGCTTCGGACGTCGCTTGAGTTCTAGCGGCTCGCACAACAGCTGCGTGCCGCCCGTACCGCCGATGATGGTTACGGCCTGGACGTCGAACGGGTCGATGGAATGCGTGTTGCGCAGCGACTGGAGCGCGGCATTCGGGGAACGTGTGTAACCGCAGGACGGCCAGATCTTGAACCCGTGCACACCGGTCAGCGGAAACGCACGTCCAAGATCGCCCAACATCGCATCCCAGTCGGGCTCGGTGCGGATGTAGGTCTTGAAGAGGCCGTAGCGGCCTTCGATGACCTCGCGCGATCCGACGATGCCTCGCTGTGTCAAATCGGTGGCGACAAGGGAGGCCTGTCCGGAGAATCCCGCCTGCATCGAGCGCAGATGCGTCGCGGCACCGACCGCCATCTGACGACTTCCGGCCATCTGCGAGAAGGCGATGCCGAATGCGTTCTCGATGTCGTCCGCGCTCATGCCAAGAAGACTTGCGGCCGTGGCGGTTCCCGACAGGTAGCCGAACAGCTGCGTGGGAAACCAGCCTTGCGCGATGGTCCAGTCCGGTTGCTTGACGGCCTGGTTGAGGCGCGTGTGCACATCCGTCCCCACGGCGAGTGCCGTGATGAACGCCTTACCCGTCACGGGCCGGTGCTGTTCGGCAATCGCGAGCGCGACCGGGATCGTGGCGATGCTCACATGTCCGCCGGCTCCCACGTCGTCGTAGTCGGCCATGTGGCCCAGGCTGCCGTTGAGAAACGCGGCGAGCGGAGGAGAGGTGCGTCCACCGAAGCCGAGCATGGACGCGATCGGCGCACCACCCAGCGCATCGACATGCTCGCGCAGCATGCGTGCCTCGGGCGCGATGCCGCTCGCCGCCACGGTCACGCCGAGCGTGTCGAGGACGCAATCGCCGAGGAGTTGTGTCAGTGTCGGCGGAAGGTCTTCGTAGCGCACTCGCGCGACGTGCTCGGCAATGCGCCGCGTCGCGCTCGGCACGTTCATTCGCTGCGGATGCCGAAGCGCTTCACCAGCGCGCTCCACTTGTCGATCTGGGTTGCAAGGAACGACTTGAACTCGGCCGCCGTACTGCCCATCGGCTCGGCGCCATCGCTTCGCAGCACATCGACCACGGCGGGCGCGTGCATCGCGGTGCGCGCCGCGGCGCTCATGCGGTTCACGATCGGCTCGGGCGTTCCGGCAGGCGCGAGGATGGCGTACCACGTCGTGGCCGAGTAGCCCGGGACACCCGACTCCGCGACGGTCGGCACCGAGGGCAATGCTGCAGAGCGCTTCGCTCCCGACACCGCGAGCGCGCGAAGCTGTCCCTGGTGGACGAACGGCGACGACGAAAGCACGCTCGCGAACAGGAAGTCGATGTGCCCGCCGATGACGTCGGTGAGCGCGGGACCGGCACCCTTGTACGGCACGTGAGTGAACTCGTGCCTCGACAACTGCGAGAGCAGGGCGCCGGCCAAGTGGCCCGAACTGCCGTTGCCCCCCGAGCCGTAGGTGAGCGCACCGTGCTTCGCGTCGGCGAGCTTCAGAAGCTCGTCGACGTTGTGCGCGGAGAAGTCCGGACGCACGACGAGCAGGAACGGCGCTTCGGCGAGCAGGCTCACCGGCGCCAGGTCCTTCTTCGGATCGAACGGCAGGTTCGACAGCGACGGATTGATGGAATAGCTGCTGGAGACGACGAGCATGGTGTAGCCGTCGGGCTTGCTCTTGGCCACGAAATCCGCGGCGATCGATCCCGAGTTGCCCGTGCGATTCTCGACGATCACGGGCTCGCCGAGGATCTCGCCGATCTGCCTGGCAACGAGTCGTGCGACGACATCGGTGGAACCACCGGGCGCCTGGCCCACTTCGAATCGAATCGAGTGCTCCGGATAGTCGGCCGCGGCGACCCCGGGTAGCCCCAGGGCGACCGTGATGCTCAGTGCACAAGCGAAGTTGCGCGCGCTCATGTGCGCACCGGGGGCTCTGTGCGCGCTTGCTGCTCGCGCAAGTACCGTTCGCGTGCGAATTCCGGAAGCCCGCCGACACGATAGATCTGCTCGATGAGCGGCGGGAATTTTCGCAGCGCAACGCTCGCGCCGCTCGTGGCATTGGTGACGCGTGCCGCGGGATAGTCGATGACGAGCGTTTCGCCGTCTTCCACGATCGACGTGACACCGGGCGCTAGAAAAATCGGGATCGCGCGATCAACGCTGTTGCGCAGGAACAGGCGCGCCACCGACTCGACGACGATTGCCGCGATGCCGACCTCCCGAAGGACGAGGCCGGGCCGACTCGATCCGCACCCGAAGTTGCGACCCGCCACGAGGATGTCTCCCGGCCTCACCTCGCTCGCGAATTCCGGCCGGTACGCTTCCATCGTATGGAGCTTGAGCTCGTCCATCGTGGGATATCGGTAGTAAGGATTGATGGCGTCGGTTTCGACGGAATCCCCGAACTTCCACACGCGGCCGCGCAGCACGGTGTTGATCTCAAATCCCATCGAATACCTTCCTCGGATCGGCAATCTCGCCGGCGACCGCGGCGGCCGCGACCGTCAGTGGACCGGCGAGATAGATGTCCGCATTCATGCTGCCCTTGCGACCCTTGAAGTTGCGCGTGGTCGAGGTGATGCAGACCTCGCGATCGGACAGGAATCCGACGCGCGGCTGGCAGATGCCGCAACCCGGCGTGATGACCTGCACGCCGGCTTCGAGCAGCGTCTCGATCAGGCCTTCCTTCACGCAGCGCAGGTATACCGCTTGCGAGGCCGGCGACACGAGGAAGCGCACGCCTTTGGCGACCTTGCGCCCCTTCAGCATTCGCGCCGCGATCTCGATGTCCTCGAACCGGCCGTTCGCGCACGAGCCGATCTGCGCCTGATTGATGCGCTGGCCGACCACTTCGTCGACGTCGCACACATTCCCGAATTGATGCGGCCGCGCGACGACGAACGGCAATTCGTCGACATCGACGCTGATCTCCCGTTCGTAGTGCGCGTCCGCATCGGCGGCGACCGGTGTGTACGACTTGTCCGTGCGCGGCGCGAGAAATTCGCGCGTGGCGTCATCGCATGGGAAGAACGCCAGCTTGGCGCCGACCTCGACCCCGTGCGCGGACAGGCACATGCGGCTGTCGATCGAAACCTGCGAGGCGAACGACCCGGTGTACTCGATCGCCATGCTGCCGGCGAAATCGTCGCCGTAGCGTCCGGCGAGATAAAGGATGATGTCCTTGGCGATTGGATAGTTGCGGGGTTGTCCGTTCAGCACCACGCGAACCGACGCCGGCACCTGGAACCACAATTCGCCGAACAGCAGGGCGTAGAACATGTCGGCGCGCGTGATGCCCGTTCCTCCGACGTTCAGCGCGCCGTACGACACCGTGTGCGAATCGTTGCCGACGACCAGCTCACCGGGGCGCATCAGGCCGTAGTCGGCCATCATCTGGTGCGCGATGCCCGGCTCGGAGTCGTGGAAACAGCGAATGCCCAGGCGCTCGACCTCCTTGCGGATGAGCGCGTTCTCGTCGGCCTGTTTCTGCGACAGCGTAGGCTGGTGATGATCCAGCAGCACGTACACGCGCTCCGGATCCCACACGCGCGGCATGCCGTCCGGGAATCCGGCCTGCGCGGCCATCTCGTGCATCGGCTCGGCGGCGTGGTAGTGCACCATCGCGCCGTCGATGCGCGCCTCGAGAACATCGCCGGCCCGGACTTCATCGCCGGACAAGTTGTGCGCCGAGAACAGCTTCTCGGCCATCGTCAGGCCCATGTCATGCCTCCGCGGCCGTCTCGACGTATTCGGGGAACAGCAATTTCATTCGCTCCTTCTGCGCATGCAGGATGTGGAGCTGCGCCGCGGCTTCCGCCGTGGCGGGATCGCGCTTCTCGATCGCGGCAAACAGCGCGGCGTGCTCGCGTGCAGCCTGCTTCGCGCGATGCGGCAGTCGCATCTGGCTCGGTCCGAGCAGCCACATCGAATCGTTCACCGCGTTGAGGCTCTTGGTGAGGTAGCGGTTGTGCGCGCCGTGGTGGATCGCGTTGTGGAACCGCCGATTGTGCGCCACCAGCGCGTCGGCATCGTTGATCTGCAGCTCGAGGCGCACGAGCTCGCCGAGCTCGACGATCTCGAGCTGGGTCGCATTGCGCGCGCAAAGCCCCGCCGCAGTGACCTCCAGGAGCTCGCGCATCGCGTACAGCTCCATGACCGCCTGCCGGCTGAGAGACGCGACGACGAGCCCTACGCGAGGCTCGATCTCGAGCATGCCTTCGGTCTCCAGGCGACGCAGCGCCTCGCGCACGGGCGTGCGGCTGATGCCGAGCCATTCGCCAATCTCGACTTCCATCACACGCTCGCCGGGCTTCAGCGTTCCGCTGCGGATTGCCGTGCGGATCGCCTGGTAGGCGCTTTCATTGCGCGAGCCATGGGCGTGCCGTCGCGGCGCCGGCTGCTTGCCGAGTTTGCGTTGTGCGGACATGACCGTCATGCGTGCTGCACCCGATGTTTTGCAGTCGATGCATCAGGGTGTGGCGCTGTGACCACGACTTCGTTGCCGTCGACCCCGAAGTAGTGCGGCATGCCGTCGGACGCCCATTCCATGTAGCGAACCGCGTCGTCGAAGCGCGGATCGCCCGCACGCAGCACTTCCGGGCGAAGGTCCCGGTCGATCATTACCGGAAGGAAGCCGACGCGCTCGATGCCGCGCCGACCCATCGACAGGCGTGCGATCAGGCTGCGCTTGGCGTCGACGCCGTAGGGCAGATGCGGATAGTCCGGATCGAGCTCGACGCGGTAGCGATGCTGGAATATGTGACGCCGCTCCGCAGACGCGGACGGCGCCGACATGATGAAATTGCTGAGGCTGTAGAAGCACGCCTTGTCATCGATTACCTCGATTGCCTTCGGGACGTGCGCGTGATGGCCCACGATCACGTCGGCGCCCGCCGCAATCACGGCTCGTGCGACCGCCGGCTGGTAGTCCGCGATGAGACGCGGAATGAAGTGAAGGCCCCAGTGCAGCGATACCACGACGACGTCGGCGCGCGTGCGTGCCGCGCGGATGTCATCGAGCAGCCCGGCGAGATCCTCGGCAAACGGCTCGGTGATCACGCGCGGTGGCATCCCGGCCTGATATTCGGCGGTTTCGTACCGCGTGTGCACGCGAAGGGGCGCCACGCCCGGACGGTGTGCCGTCGCCTCATAGCCGTCGCGGAGCACCGAGCAGCGCGCGAGGAATGCAACGCGCACGCCGTGGCGCTCGAGCACGGCCGGTGTGCGCGCGGCATCGAGGTCGATGCCTACGCCGACTGTTGCGATGCCGCGTGATTGCAACGTTGCGATGGAGTCGAGAAGGGCTTCGGCGCCCCAGTCCATGGCGTGGTTGCTTGCCACGGACACGACATCGAAGGCGCACTCCGAGAACACGTCCGCCATCGCGGGGTCGACCCGGCTGTGCCGTTCGCCGGACCGCGCAGGCTCGGTGCCGCGGTTCGAATAGACCCGCTCGCATTGAGCAAACCGCAGGTCGGCCTCTGCCAGCGTCGATTTGACGCGCAGCGCATACCCGCCGGCGAGACGGTGAATCGGACCGACGTCCCCGCAAGCCAGCAGTACGACGGGCGGCATCACGCGGCTGTCGATGCCGGCACGCGCGACGTCGCCGCGTGCGACGCCGCCGCGTGCGACGCCGCTTCACTCCCGGCAATGCGTCCGAAGACGGAACCCGCCATCAGGCCCGTGCTGCCGGGATAGTTGAAGTAATACAGGCCGCCCACGAGCTCGCCCGCCGCGAAGAGGCCCGGAATTGGCGCATCGTCGATGTCCAGCACGCGCGTCGACGTGTCGATCTTCAGGCCGCCGAAGGTGAAGGTGATGCCGCAACCCACCGAATACGCCTCGTAGGGGGGCGCGCTGATCGTGTTCGCCCAGTTGCTCTTGTTCACCTCGAGCCCGACGGTACAGCGACCGTCCTTGACGTTGGGATCGAACGGGACCTCGGTGCGGACGGCAGCGTTGTACGCTTGCAGCGTCTCGATGAGCTGCCGGCCGTTGACGTCCTGCAGCCGATCGGCGAGCTCTTCGAACGTGTTGGCGACGATCTTGGTGGCGCCGCGCAGCTTGTACTCGTCACGCAGCAGGGGCTTCACCTGCTGGTCGAAGATCTGCCACGCGAAGCTGCCCGGTTGCTGCAGGACCACGCGACCGTACTTCGCATAAGTGTAGTTGCGGAAATCGGCGCCTTCGTCGACGAAGCGCCGGCCTTCGGCGTTCACCATGATGCCGAGCGGATAACTGTGTCGATAGCCGGCGTGCGGGTGGTCGACGTCGCCGAAGTCGGGGGCGTAACGCTCCCAGGCCACGGAGTGACAACCCGACCACTGGCCGTAGGATTGCGCACCGATGTCGAGTGCCATCTGGATGCCGTCGCCCGTGTTGTAGCGCGTCCCGCGCACCTTGGCCATGTCCCAGCCGGGCCCGAGGTAGCGCGTGCGCATCTCGCGATTGGCCTCGAAGCCCCCGCATGCGAGCACCACGGCCTTCGCGTGGAGGATCTGCTCAGCGCCACCGATGACCGCCCGAACCCCCGCAACGCCGTTCGCGTCGACGACCAGGTGGCGCGCATGCGCGCCGTAGCGCACCGCGATGCCCCTCTTGTCGGCGACCTTGTAGAGCGTGTCGACCAGGCCCCGGCCACCGCCGTTGGCGTAGATCACCACACCGCCGAAGAACTTGAAGCGGCCGCCCACGTTGTAGGCCTGCCGCCCGTAATTCGGGACAAAGCTCACGCCTCGTTCACGCATCCAGTGCACGGTGTCCGTGCTTCGCCGCACGATGATCTCCGCGAGATCCGGGTCGATGTAGTACTGCGTGATGCGGCCGAGATCGTCGAGATAATCCTCGGCGGTGTAGGTGCCGAAGTCGGTGCGTGCGATGTCGGTGTCGGACAGGTCCGGGACGATCCGCCGTATGTCCTCCGCGCCGTGGTGCACCATGCGGAAACCGCCGCCGGTGAACGCCGAGTTGCCGCCGCGTCGATCCTCGGGCGCGCGCTCGAGCACCAGCACGCGTGCGCCGCCTTCGCACGCTGCGAGCGCCGCGCAAAGGGCGGCGTTCCCGCCTCCTACCACGATCACGTCGAACGGCTCTGCGGACATCGAAACGGGATCTCCCTGCCGGTAGCGGGTCGCGCGCGCCGTGCACCACGCACGCCCCGCGGCCTGCCGCGCTCGCGACACGGACACGATAACACAGCCGCGCATTCCTATGTATACTTGTGCGCGCATCGAACGATCGGAGACGGGATGGCATCGGGAAGCGCCGAGCTGCGGCGGCTCATGCAGCGGAACGACCGCGTGCTCGCGGTCATGCATCCGCCGTCGGCCAGCCATGCGCGGCTGATGCAGGAGCTTGGATGCGAGGCGGGCTTCGTGGGCACGGGCGGCGTGGTCGGTTCCTACACCGGCCTCGCCGACGTCGGTGCGCTCACCATGATGGAATGCGTCCAGGTCGCCGGCTGGATCGCCCAGGCGGTCGGCTTTCCGATCATCATGGATGGCGACACGGGTCACGGCGGAATCATGGCCGTTCGGCGCATGGTGCGCGAGTGCATTCGCGCAGGTATTGCAGGTGTGCGCATCGACGACCAGCCGCTGGAGAGCAAGCGCCGCACACAATCGCAGGGCGTGGAGGTCGTCCCGCTCGCCTCGGCGCTGGCGCGTTACCGCGCGGCGGTCGAGATGCGTGACGAGCTCGATCCGGACTTCGTGATCATGGCGCAGTGTTACGCACGGGACGCCGTGGGAGGAACGCTGGAGGACGCGATCGCCCGCATGCAGGCCTATCGTCGTATCGCAGGCGTCGACTGGGTGCAGCTCGAATCGCCGCATTCCGTCGAAGAGGTTCGCGCCGCGCGCGCGGCGATCGAGGGTCCGTTCTCGTTCATGCAGGGCAAGATGCCGCGCCTTCTGGCCGAGCACGAACTGCTCGCACTCGGCATCAATCTCGCCTGGTATCCCGGATTCACGCATCACGTCATGTGGGCCGCGCTGTCCGACTTCATGCGCGACTTTCACGAACACGGCATTGCGGCGTGGGAACGGTTCCAGGCATCGCGCGCGAGCCAGCCCTACGTCCAGCCTTCGGTCGGCGCAGCCGGCGAAGGGCAGGACCGGCTGCGCGAGCTGGAGTTGCGCTACGCACGCCTCGCCGGCGACGCCTGACATTGCCGCCATCGCAATTGGAACAACCTACCGGAGGAGCGATCATGCATCGTATGCGACCTTGCACACGCTGGCTGTCCGTCGTGCTGATGGCCATTGCGCTCGGAACAACCGCGGGCGCAAGCTGGGCGCAGGGCGAGGGCTATCCGACGCGACCCATCAAGATCCTGGTGGGATTCCAACCAGGCGGGGGCAGCGACGTGCTCGCGCGCCTCATCAGCGTCAAGCTCGGTGAGCGGCTCGGGCAGTCGGTGATCATCGAGAATCGCGCCGGCGCGGGCGGCACGATCGCCCTCGACATCGGGCTCAAGTCGCCGCCGGACGGCTACACCCTCATGATGGTATCGGGCTCGCAGCTCACCAACGCAGCGCTCTTCACCAAGACCGATTACGACGTCGAAACTGCGTTCTCGCCCATCGGACAGTTGACGACCGAGCCCTACATCCTGCTCGCCAAGCCGTCATTGCCCGCCAAGACCATGCGGGATCTGATCGCGCTCGCCAAGACGCAACCCGACCGCCTGACGTGCGGATCTTCCGGTACCGGCTCGTTCGCGCACCTCGGCATCGAATTGCTGAACAGCATGGCGGGCATCCACCTGCGGCACGTGCCGTACAAGGGATCCGGCCAGGCGCTGATCGATTTGCTGGGTGGACAGATCGACCTTACCTACGCAAGCGCCATTTCCGCGACGCCGCACGTGCGCAGCGGTGCTGCCCGCGCGCTCGCGGTCACGACGGCGCAGCGCTCACCGCTCTACCCGGACATTCCCACCATCGCAGAATCGGGTGTGCCCGGATACGACGTCGCGAGCTGGTACGGCCTCGTAGCGCCCAACGGCGTTCCCGCGCCGATCATCGATCGCTTGCATCGCGAGCTGGCCGACATCCTGAAGAGCCCAGATGCCACCGCGACGCTGGCGAAGAGCGGTGCCGAACCGGCGAGCAGCACGCCGGACGAGCTGCGGGATCGCATTCACGCTGAGATCACGCGCTGGCGCAAGGTCGTCCACGACGCCGGCATCAAGATCGAGTGATGCTCGTGCGGCGGCCGCATGCGATGGCGACGTCATATGCGGCTGTTGCGAACTTTCGAGACGTCGCGTCGCGCGCCATGGCATGTATCCCCATGGCGCCGGTCTGGCGGGCTCGCGCAAAGCGCGGACCCTTCTGATTCGCCAGAAGCATTCGTCCCGATGTCGTCTGCGGTCCACAATCCGGCTTCCCCTTCGCCGCCGCGCATCGTTGAGATATTCAACGCGTTCGCGCTGGTCGGCCTCACGAGCTTCGGTGGTGGCCTTTCGGGCCGCATGCTTCAGGACTTCGTGCAGCAGCGTCACTGGATCGGCGAGGACGACTTCTTCGAGGGTCTCGCCCTTGCTCAGGCGCTTCCGGGTGTCAATGTCACCAACCTGGCGATCTGGATCGGCTTCCGACTGCGCGGGTGGCAAGGCGCCGCCGCCGGGTTCACCGGGATCGTTATGCCAGCGGCGATGCTCATCGTCCTGCTCGGTGCACTGTTCACCGCGCTGATCCGTTTTCCAGTCACGCATGTCGCACTCGCAGGCGCTGCCGCGGTCGCGATCGGACTCACGCTGTCGATGGCGATCACTGCCGTGAAGCGGTTACGCAACAGCTTTTTTCGCTACGTCGTCATGGCGGCCACCTTCGCGACCGTGGCGCTGTTGAAGTGGCCCCTGGTCTGGGTCGTGCTCGTGGGCGGCGGCCTCAGCGTCGGCGTGGAGTACTGGCGCATGCGCAATACCACAACGGCTACGCCCGATTGATGGACGTGTTCGATCGTGCGCTGGCCCTGGCAGGCGTCTTCGGACCGCTGTCGTTCGCGACAATTGGAGGCGGCATCGCCATTGTCGCCGATGCGCAGCGCCAGATCGTCGACGTTCACCACTGGATGACGGCTGCGCAGTTCGTCGACAACTTCGCGATTTCGCGCGTCACGCCCGGCCCCGGGTCGCTCCTCGCCACGCTGATCGGCTGGCAGGTCGCGGGATTCTGCGGCGCGCTCGCCGCCACGATCGGGATATTCGGGCCGACGGCGTTCCTGATCTATGGCGTCGCGCACGTGTGGCGTCGGCACAAGGGCGCACGCTGGACGCGTGCATTGGAGACGGGACTGCGTCCCGTGGCTGCCGGAATGATCCTGGCGACCGTCTATGTGCTGATGAGCGGGCTCGACGGTGGCTGGTGGGCGCGCGCGATCGCGCTCGCCTCGACGGCCATCGTGATGTACACACGGGTCAATACGGTGCTGTTGATCGGCGCCGGCGCCGCGCTACTGGTTGTGATCCACGGCTTCTAGCGTCGGTGACGGTGGCTCTCTCGGCAGCCCTCGAGGTCATCAGCCGGTTGCGTTGCGTTCGTTCAGCGGAGCGGCAGCACGTCGGCGAGCATGGCCATGCGGCGCAGACCCTGACATGGTCCGCGCGATCTCATTTCCCGTGCGACAACGGGCCGCGAACAGCTCGCCAGCGCAAGACCGGGTGGGGCAACGATCGCGGTAGCCGAGCCCGCGCCACTCGGGAAAGCTGTCAATCAGCTTACAACGAGGCTCGCATGGCCCCCGACCGACTACCCGCGCGCGGTGCGCGACCGCTGTCGTATTGCGGTCCGATGCGCGGGTCGTGCTTCAGGCGCGCTTGCACAAGCAGGCAACAGCAAGAGCTGATCTGCAGGTGGCGCACGATGAAATTTATGATCTCCAAGAACCTATTTCCGTTCAGGTAACTGATACCATGAGCGCGCACGCCGGTTGCCTCGTGCACATGTTGTTCTAATGAAACCGCGACGCGGCGATCCCGCGTGCGCGGCCCGCAAGTCGTTTGATTCGTCTTGTACCCCAGGGGGAGAAGTAATGAAGCGTCACCATATTGTCGTAGCGGGATTTACTGCGTTTCTATTTGCGGCGCTCCAGTCGGCAGAAAGCTCGGCAGCTCAGCCCGGAGCCCCGGTCAAGCTGAGACTTCAGAAGATTGGCGCGACGTCGTTTGCAGCGGCGCCACCCACGACCGATTTCACGACCAAGTCGAACGAAATCGACGACTCCCTCGACAGCGGTGACGCGGACAACGGTGCGGGCGACGACGACTTCGGCGGCGTCAACCGGACGCTTCCCGGTGCAGTGACGGGGCACGGCAAGCCGGTGAAGGCCCACGCGAAGCCCAAATCCAACCCGGCGCTCGGCACGCATTTCGAGGGCCTGAACTTCAACAATCAGCGCTTCGCGAACGGCGGCAATCAGTTCTCGATCGAGCCGCCGGATCAAGGGCTCTGTGTCGGAAACGGCTTCGTGCTCGAGACGGTGAATGATGTCCTGCGCGTGTATCACACCGACGGCACGCCTGCCACGGGTGTAGTCGATCTCAACACGTTCTATGGTTATCCGGCCGCGATCAATCGGGTGACCAATGCGCGAGGACCTACCATCACGGACCCGTCGTGCATCTACGACCAGGCGATCGGACGCTTCATCCATGTCGTCCTGACGCTCGACAAGGTGGGCACCACGGCCGCGAACAGCGGGAACAACCACCTCGACATCGCCGTGAGCGATACGGGCGATCCGACGGGGTCCTGGACGATCTACACGCTTCCCGTGCAGAACAACGGCACCCAGGGGACGCCGGACGACGGATGCAACAAGGGATTCTGTCTTGGCGACTACCCGCACATCGGTGCGGACGCGAACGCGATCTTTCTCACGACCAATGAGTTCGCCTTCTTCGGGCCGGGGTTCTTCTACGGCTCGCAGATCTATGGCATCGGTCATAACGTCCTTCTCGGGGGCACAGGGAGCGTCGTGCTCTTCAACACGCTCGGTGCCGGCCCAGATGGTGCTGGTTTCACGGTATGGCCCGCGCAAAGCCCCGGCAGCCAGTTCGATGCAGCGAATGGCGGCACGGAGTACTTCCTGAGCTCGAGGGCGGTGTTCACCGATGACGGAACGAGCACGAGCATCCTGATGTGGCAAATGACCAATACATCATCGCTCAACTCCGTCACGCCTTCGCCGTCGATGTCGCTGACGACGATTGCGGTCGACGAATACGCCGTTCCGCCCGTTGCAACCCAGCCGGCGGGCAATCATCCGCTCAGTGATTGCGTCGCCGACACCGTGATCCGGCCGAACTGCAATACCACGATCGCTGGCATCGGAACCCACGACAACTCCAACTTTTATCAGGCGTTCGGGGGACCGGCGTTTGCGCTGAATTCCAACGACTCACGGATGCAGCAGGTGTTCTACGCGAACGGGAAGCTCTGGGGCGCGCTCGACACCGCGGTCAACATCGGCGACGAGGATCGTGCGGGCATCGCGTACTACGCAATCAATCCGCACTCGGCCAAGCTCGAGCTGCAAGGACAGGCCGGCATTGCGCACGGGGATCTCACGTACCCGGCGCTTGCGATGACGCAGAGCGGACGTGGCGTGATCGCCTTTACGCTGACTGGCGACGCGAACTTTCCGAGTGCTGCCTTCGCCGGCGTGGACGACAAGGTCGGGATGGGTGACATCCAGATCGCCGCGGCGGGTGCCGGTCCGTGGGACGGGTTTACCAGCCTTGTGGCGTTTGGTGCAGGGCGTCCGCGTTGGGGCGACTACGGCGCAGCAGCAGTTGATGGGCAGACCATCTGGATCGCGTCGGAATATGCCGCTCAGACGTGCACCTATGCGGCGTACCTGTTGGACCCGACGTGCGGCGGAACGCGCGGCGCGCTCAGCAACTGGTCGACACACGTCAGTCACGTGACGCCATAGCGTCAGCGAGGTCATTCGACGGCGTCGTCGAAGGTCCTCTACGGCAAAAGCCCACGTCACGTGGGCTTTTGCTTTTTGGGCCGCTGCGGGGCGACGAGTCGCACCGGTCTTCGGAGAGTCCCGCATCCGTGTTCCGGTCCTGGCGGCCTCCACGACGAATGCACGCCATCGCCGATGGCACGTTCTACGGCGCCGTGGAGTTTTGTACGCGCCGGCGGCTACGCATTCGGGGAACACGTCAACCTCGCATCCGAACGGCTCGCGTGCGCGCCGCAGACGTCCACTGACATGTCGCGAGTGCGCCACCGTGACACCGGGCTTTCTTGACAACGACGGGCTGCGGCCGAAGCGCGATGCGGAACTATCGGCGCGGCTCGGGCGTCCGACTTGAGCGAGTCGCTGGGCCGAGCGGCAAAGCGCGGCCCACACACGGAGAGTTCGCACGATGGCATTGCCCGAGGGCTCTGACGCGTTGGTGTTTTTTGGCGCGACCGGAGACCTCGCCTACAAGAAGCTCTTCCCGGCACTCCAGGCACTCGCTCGGGATGGGCTGCTCGAAGGCCCCGTTATCGGGGTAGCACGCGGCGACTGGACCCTGGACAAGCTGCGCGAGCGTGCGCGCGACAGCGTCGAGCACAATGGCGGAATCGACGCCGGTGCCTTCGCCAAGCTTTCGGATCGCTTGCGGTACGTCGACGGCGACTACGCGGATCCGAGCACCTTCCAGCGCTTGCGCCTGGCGCTCGGTGACGCCCGGCGGCCGCTCCATTACCTCGCAATTCCTCCGAGCATGTTCGGGGCCGTCGTGCAGGGCCTGGCCAACGCGGGTTGTGCCACGAATGCGCGGGTGATCGTCGAGAAGCCGTTCGGCCGCGACCTCGCTTCCGCGCAGGCCCTCAACCGCACGCTGCATGAGGTCTTCCCCGAGTCGTCGGTGTTCCGCATCGATCACTACCTCGGCAAGGAGGCAGTGCAGAACCTGCTGTATTTCCGTTTCGCCAATACCTTCCTCGAGCCGGTCTGGAACCGCAATTTCGTCGATCGCGTGCAGATCACGATGGCTGAGAGCTTCGGCGTTCAGGGGCGTGGCAGCTTCTACGACGAGGTTGGCGCGATCCGTGACGTCGTGCAAAACCATTTGCTGCAAGTCATTGCGCTGCTCGCCATGGACGCGCCGGTCGGCCGCGATCCGGATGCGATGCGCGCAGAGAAGCTGCGGCTCTTCCGCGCCATGCGGCCGCTCGATCCGCATCAGGTCGTGCGCGGCCAGTTTCTCGGTTACCGTGAAGAGCCCGGCGTCGCGCGCGACTCGCAGGTGGAAACCTTCGCTGCACTGTGCCTCCACATCGACACCTGGCGCTGGGCCGGCGTGCCCTTCTATATCCGCACGGGCAAGTGCCTGCCGATCACCGCAACCGAGGTCGTCGTGGACCTGAAGACGCCCCCGGTAGCCATCTTCGACCCCGTGGATGCCGCGCAATCGAACTACTTTCGTTTTCGCCTCAGTCCCGAGGTCGTGATCTGCGCGGGTGCACGTGTCAAGCGCGTGGGCGAGGAGATGGTGGGCGAGGCGGTCGAGCTCGTGGCGCGCCATTCGCTGGCGCACGAGCGCTCGGCGTACGAGCGGCTGCTTCGCGATGCGATCCGCGGCGACGCGACGCTGTTCACGCGCGATGACGTCGTCGAGGCGGCCTGGCGCGTGATCGATCCCATCCTCAAGACACCGACGCCCGTCGAGCCCTACGAACCTGGAAGCTGGGGGCCCGCGAACGCGCGCGCGGTCGTCACCGGCGACGAAGGGTGGCACGATCCCAAGCCGGAGGCCACATCGCCGTGCTGAGCGACCGTAAGCGGTGTTACCGTCCATCCATCGATCACATCGGCGATGTTTCCCATCTCGATAGCCCGCAGTCGGTCGCAGCGGTCCGTGCCGATGCGGCGATGCACAGTCAGGAGCGGCGATGAACCGGACACAGGAACTGCGCGATCTCGGCCAGAGCCTCTGGCTTGACAACATCACCCGCGAGATCCTTGATAACGGCACGTTGGCGCGATACGTGCGTGAGTTCTCGGTCACGGGGCTGACGTCGAACCCGACCATTTTCGACGAGGCGATCGGCGGCACCACGGCGTACGACGCGGGGATTCGCGCCAAGGCCGCCGCGGGCGCATCCGGCGAGGCGCTGTTCCTCGAGCTCGCACTCGAGGATCTGCGTCGGGCGGCCGATCTCTTTCGTCCCGAGTACGACCGCACCGGCGGTGTCGACGGCTGGGTTTCGATGGAGGTCTCGCCACTCCTCGCGGCGGATACCCGGGGAAGCATCGCCGCTGCGGCACGCATCCACGCGCTCGCCGAGCGTCCCAACCTGTTCGTGAAAATCCCCGGCACGCCCGAAGGCGTGCCTGCGATCGAAGCGGCGATCTTCGAAGGTGTGCCCATCAATGTGACGCTCCTTTTCTCGCGCGAGCAATACCTGGCCGCTGCCGACGCCTACTTGCGGGGCATCGAGCGCCGCGTCGCAGCGGGCCGGGACCCTCGGGTGGCATCCGTCGCATCGCTGTTCGTGAGCCGGTGGGACAAGGCCGTGGCCGACAAGGTGCCCGCGCAGCTCAAGAATCGCCTGGGGCTCGCGATCAGCGGCCGCGTCTACCGGGCATATCGCGAGCTGCTTGCCGGAGCGCGCTGGCGCGCGCTTGCCGCATCGGGTGCACGGCCGCAACGGCTGCTTTGGGCCAGCACAGGGACCAAGGATCCGCAGGCGTCGGACACGTTGTACATCGAGGCGCTGGCGGCGCCCGACACGATCAACACGATGCCGGAAAAGACCCTGCGCGCGTTCGCGGAACACGGCACCGTCACCCGCGTGATGGCGGAGGACGGCGGCGATGCCGAGGACGTGCTTGCTCGCTTCGCGAGCGCCGGCATCGACGTCGATGCGCTCGCGCGGCACCTCCAGCGCGAAGGCGCGCAATCGTTCGTCAAGTCGTGGCAGGAGCTCATGTCGCGCATCGCCGCCAAGAGCGAAGCGCTCGCGCGCGTCTACTAGCGCGATCCAGACGAAAGAGCCGGCAATGCCACCGCCAGCCGAGCAGCAATCGCGCCTGCCGACGAGCCGCCCGGAATGGGCCGCGCTGTCGAAGCATCGCGACGCGATCGCGCACCGTCCCCTGCGCGATCTCTTCGCCGCGGACCCTTCGCGCGGCGACCGGCTCGTGGCGCAAGCGGCGGGACTGTATTTCGACTATTCGAAGAATCGCGTCAGCGACGAGACGCTCGGGCTGTTGAGGGCCCTCGCGGCCGCTTGCGCGGTGCGCGAGCGCATCGACGCGATGTTCGGCGGCGAGCGCATCAACGTCACGGAGCGGCGCGCCGTGCTGCATGTCGCACTGCGCGCGCCCCGTGGTGCGAGCATGCTCGTCGATGGGCGCGATGTCGTGCCGGAGGTGCACGCGGTGCTCGATCGCATGGCCGCATTTGCCGAGCAGGTGCGAAGCGGCACCTGGAAGGGCCACGACGGCCGGCGCATCCGCAACGTCGTCAACATCGGCATCGGCGGCTCCGATCTGGGTCCGGTGATGGCGTACGAAGCGCTGCGTCACTACAGCGACCGCGGGCTCGCCTTCCGCTTCGTCTCCAATGTCGACGGCACCGATTTCTCCGAAGCGGTCCGGGGGCTCGACCCCGCAGAGACGCTGTTCATCGTGTGCTCCAAGACGTTCACCACATTGGAGACGCTGACCAATGCGCGCGCCGCCCGCGCCTGGTGCCTGGAGAAGCTCGGCGACGAAAAGGCCGTGGCGCGGCATTTCGTCGCGGTATCGACCAACGCCGACGAGGTCGCCCGCTTCGGCATTGATCCGGTCAACATGTTCGGCTTCTGGGACTGGGTCGGCGGTCGTTACTCGATGGATTCGGCGGTCGGGCTGTCGACGATGCTCGCGATCGGTCCGGACCATTTCCACGCCATGCTGTCCGGGTTCCGCGCCATGGACGAGCACTTCGTGGGCGCGAGCCCGGAGCGCAACCTGCCGATGCTGCACGGCCTGCTGGCGGTCTGGAACACGAACTTCCTCGACATGCCGACCGTGGCGGTATTGCCCTACGAGCAATACCTCAAGCGCTTGCCCGCCTACCTGCAGCAGCTGACGATGGAGAGCAACGGCAAGCATGTCACGCTGACCGGCGAGCGTGTCGACTACGACACCGGACCGATCTACTGGGGCGAGCCCGGCACCAATGGCCAGCATTCGTTCTATCAGCTGATCCATCAGGGAACGCGGCGGGTGGCCTGCGATTTCATCGGCTTTTGCCGGAGCCTGAACCCGATCGGCAATCAGCACGATCTCCTGATGGCCAACCTCTTCGCCCAAAGCGAGGCGCTGGCATTCGGCAAGACGGCAGGGGAGCTGCGCGCGGAAGGCGTCCCTGACGATCTGATCCCTCATCGGACGTGCGACGGCAATCGCCCGAGCAATACCATCCTCGCGGAGCGTCTCACACCGCATGCGCTCGGCGCGCTCGTGGCGCTCTACGAGCACAGCGTGTTCGTGCAGGGCGCGATCTGGAACATCGACTCGTTCGATCAGTGGGGCGTCGAGCTCGGCAAGGCGCTCGCCACGCGCATCGTCGCCGAAATCGCGGACGTCGCAGCGCCCACGCACGACAGCTCGACGAACGCGCTGATCCGCCGCTACCGTGCGGCGCGGGAGTAACCATGGCCGAACCCGTTTCCCTCGATCAGCTGTGCGTCGACACGATGCGCTTTCTCGCGGTCGACGCCGTGCAGAAGGCAGGCAGCGGCCACCCGGGCATGCCGCTCGGCGCGTCGCCGATGGCGTATGTGCTGTGGACGCGGCTGCTCAAGCACAATCCGCGCAATCCCGGCTGGTTCGACCGCGACCGCTTCGTCCTTTCGGCCGGGCACGGGTCGATGTTGCTGTACAGCCTGCTGTACCTGACCGGCTATGACGTCTCGCTGGACGACATCAAGCAGTTTCGGCAACTGGGCAGCAAGACGCCCGGCCATCCGGAGCGCGGGCACACGCCGGGCGTCGAGACCACGACCGGTCCGCTGGGCCAGGGCTTCGCCAACGCCGTGGGCATGGCGATCGCGGAAGCGCAGCTCGCGGCACGCTACAACCGCCCCGGCTTCGCGGTGATCGACCATGCAACCTATGCGATCGTGAGCGACGGGGACCTGATGGAGGGCGTGGCGTCGGAAGCGGCGTCGCTCGCGGGCCATTTGCGGCTGGGCAAGCTCACGTGCCTCTACGACGACAACTATGTCACGCTGGCCGCCGGCACCGACATCACGTTCTCCGAGGACCGCGCCCGGCGTTTCGAAGCCTACGGCTGGCATACCCTCGCGGTACCGGACGGCAACGATCTCGCGGCGATCGAAGCGGCATTGGGCGCGGCACGCGCGGAGGCCCGACCGTCGCTGATTCTCGTGCGCACCCACCTTGGCTACGGCTCGCCGAACAAGCACGACACGTTCGAGGCGCACGGCTCGCCGCTGGGTGCCGACGAAGTGCGCCTCACCAAGCAGAATCTGGGGTGGCCGGTCGAGCCCGCGTTCCTCGTTCCCGACGCGGCGCTCGCGCACTTCCGCGCGGCAATCGACCGTGGCGCGCGCGAAGAGGCCGCGAGCCGGGAGCGCCTGGCGGCATACGCGCGCACGTTTCCCGAGCTCGCGGCGCAACTCGAGCGGCAGCTGCGTGGCGAGCTGCCGCGCGATTGGGACGCCGACGTGCCGGTGTTTCCCGCCGATCGCAAAGGCATGGCGACGCGCGTCGCATCCGGCAAGGTGATGAACGCGCTTGCGCCACGCGTGATCGCACTGACGGGCGGTTCGGCAGACCTCGATCCCTCGACGCATACCGCACTGAAGGAACTGGGCGACTTCAATCCGCCCGCGGAAGAGGGCGTCGACACGCAAGGCTCGGATGGCGGCGGATGGAGCTACGCGGGACGCAATCTCCACTTCGGCGTGCGCGAGCACGCCATGGGCGCGATCGTCAACGGCATCGCCGCGCACGGAGGTCTCGTTCCGTACGGTTCGACCTTCCTGATCTTCTCCGACTACATGCGGCCGCCGATCCGGCTCGCCGCCCTCATGGGGCTGCACGTCGTCCATGTCTTCACGCACGACAGCATCGCGCTGGGCGAAGACGGCCCCACCCACCAGCCGGTGGAGCAGCTTGCCGCACTGCGCGCCATTCCTAATCTGATCGTGATTCGCCCCGGCGATGCCAACGAAACCGCGATCGCTTGGCGTGTCGCGCTGGAGACGCACGACCGGCCGGTGCTTCTCATCCTCAGCCGGCAGGACGTCCCGACGCTCGATCGAAATCGGTATGCCGCTGCGGACGGGCTGCGGCGAGGTGCCTATGTGCTGAGCGACGCGCGCGCCGGCGAGCCGGACCTCGTGCTCATGGCGAGCGGAGCGGAAGTGGGGCTGATCGTCGCGGCTGCCGACCGACTGGCGGAGGAGGGCATCGCCGTTCGATGCGTGTCGATGCCGAGCTGGGAGCTGTTCGACGCGCTGAGCGAGGCCGAGCGCGACGCGGTGCTGCCGCCGCCGATCACCGCACGACTGGCGGTGGAGGCTGGATCCACGCAGGGCTGGCATCGCTATGTCGGCCCGTCGGGCGCAGTGCTCGGCGTCGATCGTTTCGGAGCTTCGGCGCCCGGCGCGGTCGTGATGCGTGAATACGGATTCACCGTCGACGAAGTCTGCCGGCGCGCGCGCGCGCTTCGACGCTAGCCCGGCGGCTTCATCTTGCGCAAGGGTTCCATGGCCACCGTACGCGATACCGGCATGGAACAGTTGCAGCGCGTCGCGCGCGAGCTGATGCGCAAGCTCGGATTGCTGCCTGATTTTTCGCCTGCCGTCATGGCGGAGGCAAACCGCCTGGCACCCGCCACGACGCCGGCCGGCGGCGACGTTCGCGATCTGCGCAGCCTGCTGTGGGCATCCATCGACAACGATGATTCGCGCGACCTCGACCAGCTGTCGGTCGCGGAGCCGCTCGAAGGCGGCACGGTGAAGATCCTGGTCGCCATCGCCGATGTGGATGCACTCGTCAAGAAAGGCTCGGCCATCGACGGCCGTGCTGCGAACAACACGACGTCGGTGTACACGGCCGCAGGCATCTTTCCGATGCTGCCGGAGCGGCTTTCCACCGACCTCACCTCACTCGCGGAAGGTCAGGAACGGCTGGCCATCGTCGTCGAAATGGTCATCGCCACCGAAGGCACGGTAGGTGCATCCGCGCTCTATCGCGCGCTCGTCGTGAATCGTGCGAAGCTCGCCTACAACAGCGTGGCCGCGTGGCTCGACGGGAATGCGCCCGCTCCACCGAAGCTCGCCGCCGTTCCGGGCCTCGACGAGCAGCTGCGCATCCAGGACAAGGCGGCGCAGGCGCTGAAGCGCGTGCGGCATTCGCGCGGCGCACTTCAGCTCGATACGACGGAAGTCCGCGCCGTGTTCGACCAGGGCATGCTGTCCGATCTTCTCCCCGACGAGAGGAATCGCGCGAAGGACCTGATCGAAGACTTCATGATCGCCGCCAACATGGTCACCGCGCGATACCTCGAAGCGCAGGGTGTGCCCTCGCTGCGCCGGGTCCTGCGCACGCCCAAGCGATGGGACCGCATCATGACGCTCGCTGCGCAGTCCGGCGAGCGCCTGCCAGCAACGCCGGACCCCGTTGCGCTGGATGCGTTCCTCACACGCCGCCGCGCAAGCGACCCCACGACGTTCGCGGATCTGTCGCTGGCAGTCGTGAAGCTGCTGGGCTCCGGCGAATACGCACTCAATGTTCCAGGCCAGCCCTCCGAAGGCCATTTCGGCCTTGCCGTGAAGGATTACGAACATTCGACCGCACCCAACCGCCGGTTTCCCGACCTCATCACGCAACGACTGGTGAAAGCGGCGCTTGCTGGCCGTTCGTCGCCGTACGACAACGGTGAACTGGAGGCACTGGCGCGCCGTTGCACTGAGCAGGAAGACAACGCGGCGAAGGTCGAGCGACAGGTCGCGAAATCAGCGGCGGCGCTGCTGCTCGGATCGAGGATCGGTACGCAGTTCCAAGGTGTCGTGACGGGCGCCTCGGACAAGGGCACCTGGGTGCGCATCGCGGCGCCGGCGGTGGAAGGACGCGTCGTGCGCGGCGCTGAGGGCCTGGACGTCGGCGACCGCATCCGCGTCGAGCTCGTCCACACCGACGTCGAACGCGGCTTCATCGACTTTGCCCCAGTGGCAGCCACGCCATGACGCCGACGGATGCGCCGCACAGCGCGCTTGCCTACAAGAACGAGCGATTCCTGGACAGCGACGACGCGCGTCCGTTGCGCATCCTCGCCGAATACATGGAGCCGATGCAGGCCTTCCAGCGCCAAGGCATTCGCGACACCATCGTCTTCTTCGGGTCGGCCCGACTGGCGCCCGACGGTCCGCTTGGACGCTACTACGCGGCGGCACGCGAGCTCGCGCGGCTCGTTACACAATGGTCGGCGCAGCAGTCCTCGCACGGCCACCACTACGTCGTCTGCAGCGGCGGCGGCGGCGGCATCATGGAGGCGGCCAACCGCGGTGCTTCCGAGGCCGGCGGCAAGTCGATCGGCCTCAATATTGGGTTGCCGCACGAGCAGCACCCGAACGCGTACATCACGCGCGGCCTGACGTTCGAGTTTCACTACTTCTTCATGCGCAAGCTGTGGTTCGCGCACCTGGCGCGCGCCCTGGTCGTCTTCCCCGGGGGATTTGGAACTCTCGACGAGATGATGGAAATCCTGACGCTCATGCAAACGCGGAAGATCGACCGGCGGATCCCCGTGATTCTCTTCGGTTCGAGCTATTGGAAGGAGATCGTGGACTTCGAAGCATTAGCGCGCTACGGCATGATCGACGCGGCCGATCTCCAGCTCTTCCATTGGGCGGACGAGCCGTCCGAGGCGCTCGCGTTGCTGCAGAAGGGCATCGCGGCGGAATTCGACGACAGGATGCCGGCCGTCGCCCATTCGAAGACGCCGTCGCGCTGAGAAGGCCGCGCAATGACGATGCATGTGCTGGTGATCGATGTCGGCGGCACGCACGTCAAGATGCTCGCCACCGGACATGCCCGGCACCGCCAGTTCGACTCGGGACCGACGCTCACGCCCGCGGACATGGTGGCGAAGGTCCTGACGGTCGTGTCGGGCTGGACCTTCGATCGCGTGTCGATCGGCTATCCGGGTCCCGTCCTGCACGATCACCCCGTGGCCGAGCCGCACAACCTTGCGCGCGGCTGGATCGACTTCGATTATGTGAAGGCCTTCGGGTGTCCCGTGCGCATGGTCAACGACGCGGCCATGCAGGCGCTCGGCAGCTACCATGGAGGCAAGACGCTCTTTCTCGGCCTGGGCACGGGACTGGGATCGGCGCTCATCGTCGATCGAATGCTCGTGCCCATGGAGCTCGCCCACCTCCCGTATCGGAACGGCACGTTCGAAGACTACGTGGGATTGCGTGGCCTCGTGAAGCACGGCAAGACGAAATGGCGCGCGTACGTCGAGGACGTCGTGGATCGATTGATTCATGCGCTCCTGGCCGAAGACGTCGTTCTCGGGGGCGGCAATGCGAAGCTGCTGAAGTCGCTGCCGCCGGCGTGCCGCCTCGGGAGCAACGCGGACGCCTTCGTCGGCGGCTTTCGTCTGTGGGACAAAACGCATCGCCATGCAACGGCGGCGCGGCATCGCAAAGGAACCGCAGCATGAATCTGGGCATGATCGGGCTGGGGCGCATGGGCGCCAACATGGTGCGGCGCCTTGCGCGCGGCGGTCATCGATGCGTCGTGTTCGACCGGTCCGTGCAGGCGATGAAGGACGTCGCGGCGGACGACGTGATCCCTACAGCGTCGCTGGCCGATTGCGTGAGCAAGCTCGCGAGCCCGCGCGCGGTGTGGCTGATGGTGCCCGCCGGCGTGGTCGACGCGATGATCGCGGACCTCTCGCCGCTGCTCGAGCGGGGCGACACGATCATCGACGGCGGGAATTCGTATTACGTGGACGACCTTCGCCGCGCGCGCGAGCTCGCGCGACGAGGCATCGACTACGTCGACGTGGGAACGAGCGGCGGCGTCTGGGGTTTGGAGCGCGGCTACTGCATGATGATCGGCGGACCGCCGGAAGCCGTGGTGCGCCTCGATCCTATCTTCCGCACTCTCGCGCCCGGCGCCGGAACCGTCGAGCGCACGGGAGGACGCGAGCAGGCGTCGAGCACCGCCGAGCTCGGATACCTGCATTGCGGGACCAGCGGGGCCGGACATTTCGTGAAAATGGTCCACAACGGCATCGAGTACGGAATCATGGCCGCGTATGCCGAGGGCATGGGCATTCTGCGCGGCGCGAACGTGGGCGCGCGCAGCCACGACGTCGATGCGGAGACCACGCCGCTGCGCGATCCCGAGCTGTATCAATACGAGTTCGATCTTCCCCAAATCGCCGAGGTCTGGCGTCGAGGCAGCGTCATCGCGTCATGGCTGCTGGACCTCACAGCGGCGGCGCTGTCGAAGGATCCCGCGCTGGGTAACTTTGCCGGTCGGGTCTCCGACTCCGGTGAAGGGCGGTGGACGATCAAGGCCTCCATCGACGAGGCTGTGCCCGCGCCCGTGCTGGCGACGGCGCTCTACGCGCGGTTCAGCTCGCGCGGCGAAGCCGACTTCGCGAACCGGCTGCTCTCGGCCATGCGCTTTGAGTTCGGCGGCCACGTGGAGAAGCCGGGGTAGGCATGGCCGCATCGAATGACGTGGTGTTCCTGCTCGACGTGGACAATACGCTGCTCGACAACGACAGCGTGCAAGACGATCTCAAGAAGCACCTCGAGCACGAGTTTGGCGCGGCCAGCAGGGATCGTTACTGGGCGATTTTCGAAGCGCTGCGCAACGAGCTGGGTTATGCGGACTATCTGGGGGCACTGCAACGCTATCGGCTCGCAGACATGGGCGACCCGCGGCTGCTGCGGATGTCTTCGTTCCTCGTCGACTATCCGTTCGCAAGCCGCTTATACCCTCGCGCGCTGGACGCCATCCAGCGGCTTCGCGGACTCGGCCTGACCGTCATTCTTTCCGACGGCGATGTCGTCTTCCAGCCCCGCAAGGTCGAGCGCTCGGGCCTCTGGGCCGCAGTCGAGGGCCGGGTACTGATCTATATCCACAAGGAGCAGATGCTGGACGCCGTGGCCGCCCGCTATCCGGCCAGGCGTTACGTCATGATCGACGACAAGCTGCGCATCCTGACGGCAATGAAAACCGCATGGGGAGACCGGTTGAGAACGATCTTTCCGCGGCAAGGGCATTACGCGCTGGACGCGAGCGATGTCGCCCGCTATCCGCCCGCCGACATGACGGTCGAGCGAATTGGCGAGCTGGTCGATGCGGATGCGGGCGCGCTGCTAGGACAGGAAGCAGGGAAGCGCACGGGACGGACAGCGTGAAGCGCAGTCGACCGGCGGGCAGGCCGGCCGCGCCGCAGCTGATCGCCGACATTTCGAGGCTTGTCGCGGCGGGCTACCGCGAGGTGTCCGATTCTTTCGACGGCTCGACTACTTGTCCGGAATGCCGGCCTTGCGCAGGCCCGCGGCCAAATGCTTGTCCACGAGATCGAAGAATGCCGGTGTACCGGAATACCACGTCTGTCGATAGCGTTCGATCGTGTAGCCGGGTTGCAACTTGAGCAACTCGTCGCGCGCGATCTTCGCCTTGCTCAAATCGCCCTTTTGCGCGTATGCAGCGGTGAGATACACCTCGTCGATCCACGAATTGTTCAGCCCCGCCGACTTTTCGCAGGCCGTCACGGCCTCGTCGTAGCGGCCGAGGTAGAACAAGCTCTTGCAGGTCATGAGCTGACCCCATCCGGTCGCGGGCGGATCGACCGCCACAGCGCGTTGGACCACCGCCAGCGCTTCGGCAGGCCGGCCCGTTGAAATCATGATCCAGGAACGCCACAAGAGCGTTCCCTGGCCCCACGGGAGGATCGTCTCAGCCCGCTCGCTGGCGGACAATGCTTCATCCCACCGGCCAAGCCAGCTCAGCGCAGCCGAGCGCTGATACCAAGCTTCGGCGTCATTGGGGTCGATACCCACCGCGCGGCCCGTCAGCCTATCCATCTGCTGCTCGAACAGCTTGTGGTCCGGGCTGGGACCATATTCGAGCTCGCTCTCGTATCCGTCGCTCAAGGCGCTCAAGGCGCGAACGGAGTTCGGATCCAGGCGCAACGCCTCCTCGAATCGCTTGCGCGCTTCGCGAGGACCGTTGACGGTCGTGTCCGCGTACAACGCCGCGTATCCCCGCAACACCATGTTCAGCGAACCCGGGGCGGTCGGATCCGTCGCCGCGCGCCGAATTTCCGCATCGCGTACTTCCCTCGACAACCGTCTCGCAAGCTGCAGCGGTACAGTCTCCGGCGTCACGGCGAGCGTCGCCGGCTCGTATTCCAGGCGCGCGCTCCAGCTTTGCTTGAGCGTCTTGGTGTCCGTCAGACGTGCGGTGACGGCGAGCATTTCCCCGAGATGACGCAGCTCACCTTCGGCGATGTAGCGCACGTTCAGTTGCCGCGCGACCGACGGCAGATCGATCGTCTTGCCGGTGAACGCCGAAGCCAGGCTCGATGGCGCCACGGTCGTCCATCGGTCGCGGCTGATGCTCGTCGTCAGGTCGTTGGTGAGCTGTTCCGCGTATTGCCTGTCGGCCGCGCTATCCGAAGCCGGGACGAACGGAAGAACGGCGAGCGATAGCGGAGGCGGCACATCTGCAGACCCCAGGGGCGGTCTGAGGAGCGTCGGTATGAGCCAGACCGCGACGGCGACACCGGCAAGCGTGGACGCAACGCCGACGCCCCACCAGCCTCGACGGGATTTCGCGGGCGATCGCAACGAACGATCGACACCGACCGCCGGCGCCGCGGCGCCGCCGAGGAGAACCTGATAGACCCGCAGCGGGCGCATGATGTTCTTCACCTGCTGCTCGCCGATGTCGGCGAAGCCCACGTCGAGACTGCCGTGCACCTGCTCGCGCACCGCGGACGACACGCAGATGCCGCCCGGCTCGGCCAGCGCCTCCAGTCGCGACGCGACGTTCACACCGTCGCCCGCGATGTCGGTGCCGTCGACGATGATGTCGCCTATGTTGATGCCGATGCGGAACTCGATGCGCTGGTCGGATGGTTTCGACTGATTGTCCGCGTGCATTGCGCGCTGCACTTCGATGGCGCAGTGGAGCGCCGCATCCGCGCTGGAGAATTCGAGCAGCATCCCGTCGCCGGCGGTCTTGACCACGCGCCCGCCGTATTGGGCGATCTTCGGATCGACGATGCGTTCGCGGATCTCGTGGAGTCGCGCGAACGTACCCGCGTCATCGCGCTCCATGTGTCGGCTGAAGCCGACGACATCAGCGATGAGGATCGCCGCCAGCTTGCGAGTGACGGCGCTGCGAGTCACGGAATTCATGGATGAAGGCGGTGATGACGAACCGTAACACAGGCCACCGCGGGCTGCGAGCGGGACGCGCGGCTGAATTCACGCGCGTCATGGCCCCGAGACTCGGCGCCGCCCCGACCGTTGCCAACGGGCGGCGGCCACGGGCGACGCCGACCTACGGCGCCATATGGCGCCATGCGGCCGTCGCAAGGGGTTTCTGTGTCCTCTCTGCGCGCATTGAGCCTGCCTTTTGATGGCGAATGCCGCCCGATCCAACGTCGCCGGCGAGCCGTCGGCCGGACTTCTCATTTCGGCGCGGCTTGTGCAAGAATCCGCGCAAAAGCGGATCGGCACGTTTCTTTGGGAGGGGACATGCACGGACCAAAGCTCGCGCTTGCCATGGTGGCATGCGCCTGCGCATCGCTCGCAAACGCGCAGCAGCAGACCGCAAAGGATCACCCGCTGGTCTCGCGCTACCAAGGTTCGGAGGTCGCGAGCTACAAGACGACCGACTTCGACGCGTTCGAGATTCCGCTCGGGCCGATCGTCAAGGAGAATCAATACACGAGCACACAGCGGGTCGAGGGACGTGTGACGAAGTTCAAGTACACGGTTCCCGCCAATCGCTCGGGCCTCGAAGTCACGCGCAACTACAAGGACGCGTTGCAAAAGGCCGGCTTCCAGATCCTCTGGGATTGCGAAGGCGGCGCCTGCCTCGACCCCAAGTTTCCCTACGGTTACACCGACACCAACTCGGGCGTGTGGTGCAAGAACTGCGAGGAGCCGATGCACTACCTCGCGGCGAAGCTCGCGCGCCCCACGGGTGACGCCTACGTCGCGCTCGTCATCGAGAAGGACAAATTCGAGGGCGGCACGTGGCTCACCATTGTCGAGACGAAGGCCATGGCGGGCGGCATGGTGAACGTGAACGCGCAGGCCATGGCCAACGACATTGCGAGCTCCGGGCACGTGGCGCTTTACGGGATCTACTTCGACACCGGCAAATCGACGATCAAGCCCGAATCGAAGATGGCGCTCGACGAGATTGCCAAGCTCCTGAACGCGCAAACCTCGCTGCGGCTGCACGTTGTCGGTCACACCGACAACGTCGGGCAGCTGCCCGCCAACATGACGCTGTCCAAGCAGCGGGCCGAAGCGGTCGTGAACGCATTGGTGAACGATTACCACATCGCGCCGGCACGCCTGATTGGAAACGGCGTCGGGCCGCTGGCGCCAGTGGCGTCGAACCAATCGGAAGACGGACGCGCGAAGAACCGGCGCGTCGAGCTCGTCGCCCAATAGCCCGCGCCCGGCGGCCGCCGTGAATCCGATTGCGTTCGTTGCGCTCGCATGGGTGTGCGTCGCGTCCATCGCATTCGCGGCCGGTCCGACGAATGCCGGGAAGGACTGTGGCTGTCCCGCCTATCCGGCCCTGTCGACATCGAAGGATCCCGCGAAGGGTCGCGTCAACCTCGAGCTGCGCCTCGCGGACATCGAGAAGCTCTTCTCGAATCGTCATGCGATGTATCCCGGCGGGTGGGACGACGGCATGCTGGCGCTTGCGCACGACATCGATCCGTCCGGTCAGCTCGGTCTGTGGAGACGCGCGCCCACCGTGCGCAATCCTCGCATCAACCTGGAAGAGGGGCTTTTCACGTCCAAGCTGCTCGCTCCGCCGGACCCGCGCGGCGTGACCGGCGCCGATCCGGTGCCGGCGCTGCTCAACACGCTTGCCCGCATCAACAAGTACGGCGAGCCGGAGCAGGACCTGCGCAAGGCGACACTCGCCGTACTGCGATTCCTCGCGAGCGATCTCGCGAGCGTTCCGGCCGACATCGCCCAGCGCGATCCGCGCGCACTGTACTTGAGCGCGGTAGGGAGTCGCGCGCGCACGCAACTGCTGAACGCGCTCGCCCTGGCGCGGCCTCGTGACGTGGATGCCCGCCTCGCGCGCGGAGGCGTCCCGGCGCTGAACGTGGCGCCATCGGACCGTGCCGAGCTCAAGCTCGACGTGTTCGATCTCGCCAACGCGGCGCTCGAAGTGATGTGGGCCTCCGACGACCCGCAGCGCACGCGGCTGATACGCCTGCAGGGCATGGATGTGGTGCGATATGCCACCGGCACGCTCGCAACCCTTGCCGCGGCTCGGCCCCAATTTGGCGGGCGATTGACCGTCGGCGCCGAGCAGGACGCCGTCGCGTGCCGGGCTTACTCGACGCTCGCGGCACTTGCGGACACGCGGGTCGAGGGTTCGTCCACGGCACGATCGCTGCTGTTCGATCTGATGATCGACGGCATCTCGGCCGCACGTGTCGGCAAGGCCGACCAGGTGCCGATGCTCAACGCCACGCGAGCGGCGTTCCTGTGGGCAGGCGTCGCCGATAAACAAGAGGCGGACCACGCCGTCGACACACTGGTTTCCGTCGCGATGGCCGGCCACGACGACGACGTACCCGCGATGAACCTCGAGATCGCGACGACGCTGCGAGCACTGGTGCTCTACGCCGGAGCGCCGGACCGCGACACGCTGCGCGGCTACATGGGGGGCATCGTACAGGCGCGTATGGACGAGCTGCAGAAGCGCGTCGACGCCGGCTTCAACATCGCCGGTGCGCAGGACAGGAAAATCGTAGAGGCGTGGAAAGCTGCTGCGGGTCGCGTGACGCTGGCCAATCCGGCGCCCGGCTGCACGCCCGATCCCGGCGACGCGAAAGGCAACATCATCCTGTACGCGATCTGCGCCGACGGGCTGCAGGTCATCGATGAGCTTTATGTCGGCGTGCCCACGATCGTGGAAGTGCAGTTCGACACCGAAAGCGAGAAGAAGGAGGTGCCAATCGAGGTTTCGATCGGCGGCCAGTCGATGAAGCTCACCGCGCGTGTGTTCGATCGCCACGGCCGCATTTTTCGCGCGGATCCGATCCTGCCCGGAACTCCGAGGGTCGGCGGACCGGCATTCGACCCCGGCGTAGCGCCCAAGCGAGGAGGCTCGTGATGAATGCCTGGGCGAAGGGTGGCGCCATCACCGGCGCGGTGGCCGCAATCGTCGTCGGCGCCTTCATCGGGCTGCGCGCCATGCAGAAGCCGCCTGCGCCGCGCGCTGGCGCGCCGGTGCCGGTCCAGCAAATGCCCGGCGCCGATCAAGGCGCAGGTGCCGCGCGATCCGGGCCGCGCTTCACGTTCACGAGCCGGTGGCGGGTGACGTATCACGACGCCGCGCTCGGTGATGTCCAGGGCATGGCGTTCGTGAACTGGGAGAAGAGCCGGGCGCGCGTCGTTTTGCGGGATCCCGCGACGGCGGGCGAGCTGACCGCCTCGGCGGACGACGTGAATTACGACGATCGCCTGGCTCGCATCACGATGTCGCTGCGCGGCCGGTCGCCCGAAGCGCCCATCACGGCTCCGCGGCAAGTGAGCGGCCAGCAGGTCGCGGCCGCAAGCGGTCAGGCGGTGAAGGTCGAAAAGGCGTCGCCGGAGCTCGCCACGACGGTCAAGGACAAGGCGCTGCCGGATGGCGATCGCGTGCAGCTCGAGCTGCAGGTGCAACCGTGGGGCGTGCTGGGAGGGGAATGGAGCTATCGGGCCGATGCTGTCACCAAGCGCAATGCGCGCGGCGGCGGCCGCAGCGGCTATTTCCGCATGCTCGACGATTCCGAGATCGGTTCGCCGCACGAGGGCTTTCTCGGCGTGACGACCGGCGAAGAGATCTGGTCGCCGCTCGCCGTCACCATCGATCATGTGCAGATCGTGGAGGATCAACTCGCGGCGACGACAGCGGGCCTCGCGTTTCCTTATCCGTTCAACGACCGGACAGGCGCCACGCCGTCCGACGACAGGACGCGCCGTACGCTCCTTCTCATCGGGCGCAATTTCCCGCTGGACCAGGAGCAGTTGCTGACGGCGATCGACAATCGCGACGACGAAATGCGCTACACGATCCTCGCACACTGCGGTCAGCGCGACGTCGATCCGAAGACGCAGGCGCTCGTCGACGCGGCGTGGGCGAAGGCGTCCGCGCAGCTCACCGACGCGGAAAAAGCCGAAGGACGCTCGATGCTGGACTGGGCGCTCGTCGGCGTCGAGTTGCAGAAGAACGTACTGCCGGGACCGCACACGGTGATCTGGGGTGAAGGCTCCCGCAGCTGGTTCCTGCAATTCGGGGACATGCGCGCGGATGCCCGGTTCGTGCGCCGGCTGACGCAAAAGGTCGCCGCGGACGCCACCAGCAAGGATGAATTCGAGCGAACCGGCATCGTGTTCCTGCCCGAGGAGATTGCACTCGAGGTCGAGACGCGCGCCGTGTTGCCGCTCGACAAGTTGCCGGTGAAGATCGAGGCGGGCAATGGCGCCACGCTCGCCATCGACGCACAGCAGATCGCGGAATCCTCGCACGTGTACCGCACCGCGTTCTTCACCGTCGGCAAGCCCGGCAGTGGTGCTGCGCTCCAGGCGGATCCGAAGATCGCCGTGCGCGCGACCGTCAGATACGACGACGTGAAATTCATAACGCCGCCGATCGCCGAGGCGACCGTGTTCCTCACCCCCGATCAGCTGTCGAACGCGACGCTCGCAAAGTCGACAGATGCGGCGTCGAAAGTGCGCCTGTGGAAGGAAGCGCTCGTATTGGCGGCGCAAAACGCGCCTCCCCAGCCCGCGGACAAGCCGAAGCTGACCCCGGAGACCGTCGCCGGCACCAACGTGGGCAGCTATGCCGACGTTCCGATCATGGGCTCGGACGCCGCTGCTCTGCTGCTGATGCGTTCGGAGTTCCTCAGCCTGTTGTACGCGCAACGCGACTACCTCGACTCTCTCAAGACGGACGATGACGTCGAAGCATTCCGGCAATGGGTCGTGCCGTACATGCAACCCGCGCCTGCGGTCGTGGCCACAGCCGAGCCGCCGGTCGGTTGGGAAAAATATCCCGACTACCTGAAGGCGATCGAATTCGCCGGGAAGATGAAAACGGCTTTTCTCGCACGCATCGCGAGCCTGCCGGTGGACGCGTACAACGCGCTCGCGCTGGAATCCAAGAACAACCCGGTTCTTTTCGGGGAGAAGACGTATTTCGGCGAGATCGACGTTCCGGGTCCGGGCGACGCGCCGACCGGGAAGTACTACGCCACGTATTACGAGGATCGCGCATACGACCGATGGTATGGCGGCGCGCCGAACGAACTGCGCCAATGGCGCATCCGGGCGACACGCGTCGTGATCGATGCCTATCGCAACGCCCTCGACGCGACGATCAAGAATGTCGAGGCGATCGCGCCGGGCGATTACGCGAAGCTCGTCGAGCTCGTGCCGGTCGCGTTCGTGCCCTCGGTGCAGCGGCTGCTGCCGACGCTCATGCAGCTGGACGCGAACGGCCGCTGGGTGCGCGATCGGCAGGCGCGCGCGGCGGTGGGCAACCTGTACGTCCTCGGCGAGGCCGCGATGGCGAGAAAGGACTATGTCGCCTTGCGTGAGCGCCTCGTCGTCGACGTTGGCCTCGAGCTGCTGACGCTGGTCGAACCCGAGCTCCTCTTCGGCGAGCGCGTCGGCAAGGCCGTCGCGTGGACTCAGTGGACCGGCTTTCTCGCGTGGGAGGCGGGCAGCGCCATCTATGCGCAATACGAGGTGCGCCAGGAAGCCGACTATTTCTTCGGAGCGGCCGGTGTCATCGGCGCCGACCGAGCGAACGAGCTTCTCGTCGAGAAGACACCCTATTACGCGGTGCTCGCCAAGCTCGCGAAGGATCGCGCCGTCAAGTTCGTGAAGGGCCGCTTGATCGATGCCGTCGTGTCAGGGGAGACGATTCCACTGCGCCTGCGGAGCACCGAGGACCGCATGCGCTCGGCGCTGCGGCAAGTACGCGCCGATGGCATGGCTACGTACCTGCGCCGCTATTCGTGGGGCGATACGAAGCCCTGGCCCTTGCCTGTGGTGCAGGGCTTGATCGAGAGGGCGCAGGAGGTCGAGGAGGCACGGATTACGGGGCGCCCGCTGTCCGCGACCGACATGATGGTCCGCCATCAGGTCGCGCGCATGGGCAACGACCTGCAGGAGGGCCATGCCGACAAGGCGCCCATGAAGCTGCTCGGCGAGGAGCCCGCGCCCGCGCAACCGTGGGCAGCGACGCCGTCGACGACACAGAACGAACCGCCCCCAACGGCGGGAACGTCGCCGGCGCAACCGGCGACCACACGCATGCCCGCGCCCGATCTGCCGCCCTCGACGCCAGCTGCGTCGGCGCCGCCATCGCTCCCGCCCGGCGCCGTGTCCACGCAGGGACCCGCGCTGCCGCCGTTGCCCGCGACGTCGGTGCCGGCCGGCGCGGCATCGACGCAGGGTCCTGCGTTGCCTCCGCTACAGCCGACGACGCGCCCCGAAGGTCCGCCGCGAACGTTTCGCGGTGCGACGACGCAATTCGAGTCCGAGCCGCTACCTGGCAGCGCGGCGCCTGGAATGTCGGGCCGCGCAGCGCCGCAACGTCCCGCGTCCGCGGTCACAGCACCCACCGTCGCGGCGGTGGCCGATCGCAGCAAGCTGCCGGTGACTGGCACGCCGGCGCGGCGCAGCTGGTTTCCCGTGATCGAAAACGACAAGGAGATCGAGTATCGTCTCGAGACCGACGAAAAGGGGAATGCGATACGCCTCGGCGCCGGTGCGTCGTCCGAGGTCTACATCATCAAGGACGTCAAAGGCCGCGAACCGGGTCAGCTGTTCGACAAGACCGGCTCGGTCATCAAGATCGCCAAGGATCACAAGGATTTCGGCACGGCACGCGAGCAAGTGCTCCGCATGCAGAAGACCTGGGAGCGCATCAAATCGTTCGCCGACATCGTCGGCCCCGAGGCCGAGATGCTCGAGTTTCATCCGGACGCGAGCGAGCCGTACGTCGTCCAGCGCAAGATCGCCTTCGACGGCAAGCGGATCGTCATGGTCAAGACGGACGGGCTCTACAAGGCAATTCGCATTCGGGGCGTATCGCCGTTGAAGGACTACGATGAGGTCGTCAAGACGTTTCCGCCTGAATTCCAGGAGGCGCTGGTCAAGCTGTACGCGAACCTGGCGCATCACGGTCTCGTCTCGCCCGATCTGTCACTGCCGAACGTATATTTCACGCTGGACAACGGTGTGAAATGCGCCCCGCTCGATATCGATCACATCGCCGATTTTCACGAACTGGAGACGATCGGTCCGCATAACGACAAGACGCTCAGCTGGCTGACACGCGTCGTCGCCTACCCGGACATCTTCATGCCGTCCAACACCGTCGACAACCGGCCGCTCGAGAGCGCGGAAGTCTTCATGGAAAAGGCGTTCGAGCTTCCCATGGGCGGCAACCGGCTGAACCGGTACGTCGAGATCGACGGCAAAACGCTCGACATGCAACCCCGGCTCGTGGACCCACAGCTCATCCGGAAATATTTCCCGGATTTCAAGCCGAAGGTTCCGGAAGCGCCAGCGAAGCGTTCCGAGGCGCCTTCCAAAGGCTTCATGCCAACGATGACCTCATACCTGCGCGTGCTCGTCGCGATCGTCGTCGGTGAGCAACCAGTCTTTGCCTGACGACCCAAGTGGCGACGCGTCACGCGTCTTGATCGACTCTCACACAGCCAGCCACCGCGCGACCTGCTCGCGCACGAAGGCTGCATCGGCTGGATTGCGCTGCGGGTTGCCGGCCAGATGACCCCAGATGCTGGGTATGGGCACGAGCTCTGCGTGACGGAGATGTGCAAGCTCCAGCGCGTTGTCGGCGACCCGGAAGTACAGATCCGTCTCGCCGGGCATGAGCAGCACGCGGGCGCGGATGGCGCCGAGCGCGGCGGGCAGGTCGCCACCGTACGCGCCGGCGCTGATGTCCGCGGCTTGCCACGTCGCGAGGTGCGCCATGAGGTTCGCGGGATCGCGGATCGCGAAGCGACCGTCCCAGTTCGCGGCGAGGAAGCTTTCGAGGTCGGCGGCTCCGAATGCCGTGCGATGCAATCCCTCGCGGTAGAACTCCTGGCTCATCGCCCAGCCCGCGTAAACGCGGCCGAACGCACGCAACGCGGCCTGGGGCTTGTCGCGAAACCGTCCTGAGCCCAGGTATTCCGGCGCGGCCTCCAGAACGGCACGCAGGCCTTCCAGGAACACGCGGTTGTGCGGCGCGGTGCGCGCACTGCCGCAGCAGACGATCGCGCGCTCCACTTCGTCGGGGAACAGCGCAGCCCAATGGTAGGCCTGCTGTGCACCCATCGACCAGCCGTAGACGCAGGCGACCCGCTCGACCTCGAACGTTTCACGCAGGAACCGCCGCTGTATCGTGACGTTGCATGCGGCCGTCACGAGCGCGGGATAGGAAGCGTCGTTCGACGGGCTCGAAGAGAGGCCGTTGCCGAACATGTCCGGTATCACGACGAACCAGCGCGTCGGATCGAGTATGCGGTCCGGAGCGACAAGCCACTCGATGTCCTGATGCTGCGCGGCGAAGCTGGTGGGATAGACGACGACGTTGTCGCGCCGCGGCGAGAGCATGCCGAACGACTTCCAGCTCAGGCGCGCGTCGCGCAGCACCTCGCCCGACTCCAGCGTCACGTCACCGGCGGCGAAGATGCCCTGCGCGGTCTGAACCTCGGCGGTCATCGGCGGATGTCGATCGAAGCGAGTTACGCGAGATGGTCCGCGACCCACTGCGCGGTGGCCAGCAGCGCATCGTCGCTGCCCTTCGGCGCGAGCAGCTGCACGCCGACGGGAAGGCCGCGCGGCCCGCGCCCGGCGGGAAGTGCGACTGCGGGTGCCTGCAGCGCGGTCCACGGTCGGCTCAGCACCGGGTCTCCAGTGCCTTCGCTGGCCGGTGGCGCCTCGCCGAGCGCCGATGCCGCGATCCAGCCGTCGAATCCGCTGAATGCGCGAGCGAAATCCGCTTGTGCGATGGCGATCTGCTTCCTCGCCTCGAGGTAGGTGTCGCGCGTGAGCGAGCGCCCCTCGTCACACAACGCGCGAAATTGCGCACTGAGTTCCTCCGCGTAATGCATGTACTCGAAGAGATAACCGTGCGCCGCTTCGTATGCCATCACGATGCGCTGGGCACCTTCCATCGGACGAAGGCTCGCCGGCGGCTCGATGTCCTCGACCCGCGCGCCGGCGCCACGAAGCCGCTCCACTGCCGCTTCGAGCGCCGCGCGCGCCGCGGGTTGAAGCGCCTGCCAATGCAGGGTTCTGAACAGTGCGAGGCGGGGTGGTTGCGAACGCGTCGCGCGGGCCGTGGTCGACGCGCGATTCAACAGCACGTCGCGCATGAGCTGCAGGTCTTCCACGCAACGCGCCATGACGCCAAGGCTGTCGAGCGACTCCGACAGAGGCCGGATGCCGGCGAGGCTGAACTCGCCATGGCTCGCCTTGTAGCCGTAGATGCCGCAGAACGCGGCCGGCCGCACCAGCGAGCCGGCGGTCTGTGAGCCGAAAGCGATCGGCACCATGCCGTCGGCCACTGCGGCCGCGGAGCCGCTCGAGGAGCCGCCGGGCGTTGCATCGAGGTCGTGAGGGTTGCGCGTCTTGCCCGGCGCGAAATACGCGAACTCGGTAGTGACCGTCTTGCCGAGCACGATGGCGCCGGCACGGCGACACGCCGCGACACACGCAGCATCCCAGGACGGTTGCCGGCCGGAGTAGGGCGCGAAGCCCAGGGCGGTGGGCATGTCGAACGTGTCGATGATGTCCTTCGCTGCAATCGGAACGCCGTGCAGCGGGCCCGCTGCATCGCGGCGATCCGCGTCGCGCGCAGCGGCGAGCGCGCGATCCGGATCGATGCAGGTCCACGCGCCGACGTCACGCTCGCGCGCGGCGATGCGGTCGAGGCAGGCGCGTACGATCGCTTCCGAGGTGAGGGTGCCGGCGCGGATGCGACGCGCCGCCTCGGCTGCACCGGGTGCTTCGCTCGTGGCGCCGGTTCGCGTGCCCTTCGCCCCGCCGAGTACTTCGCTCATGCGGCTGCCCTGCGAACCCGCTGGTCGTCGGGCACGACGTCGCCATCGCGCACCATCGCTTCGCCATCGAGAAAGAGGCTGGCGCCCTTCATCACGATGTCCAGGTGCGCGGGTGTGGTGCGCGTACCGCCGACGTCGGTGTTGGGGCCCGTGGACCACAGCACGTTGCCGTAGAACGCGCGGCCATCCTGGCCGATGGCCGACTCCTTGTTTATGAGGCTGATGCCGTTCCACAGCGCCATCTCGTCGAGGCCCCAGCCGATATGCGCCATGGCGTACGCGTCGGGATCGTTCCACGCTGCCATGAAGTGCGCGAGATGCTCGGCGTCGAAGCCGCCGCTGATGTCGGTGATGAAGCCCTTCTTCACCGTGACGCGCACCTCGCTGCGCACGAATTCCTTGAAGGGAAAGATGATGTCGCCTGCGCGCAGCACGATCACCCCCTCGCTCTGGCCTTCGTTGGGCCAGGTGTAGGCGAACGCGCCGGGGAAGTGATCCCAGCGTCCCGGCTGGTCGGTGTAGCCGTACTGCAGGATCGGCGAGCGCGAGTACTGGCCGAGCTTGTACGTGATGTCGGTGCCGGCGGGGCTCGTGACGCGCAGCTCCGAGGCCGCGGCGATCTTGCGACCGGCGGCCTCGACGCGCGTACGGCTGTCGGGCCGGGCGATCATGCGCGCGAGGATGTCGGGCGGTTCCACGACCATCAGCACGCGCGTGCCCGCTTTCTGGATCTCGAGCTGCTCGGGCGAATGCAGCAGACCGACGAGGTCGACCAGCATGCCGGCCTTCTTCAGGATGTCCACGCCGCTCTTGTGGCCGGTCAGCGGCGTGACACCCCACAGCGCGCCTTGCGCCGTCGTAGGCGTCTGTCGTCCTGACGCCACGGGCTGCGGCAGGTGGAGATGGAACACTTCGGCTCCGAGCTGCTGTCCCGCCGCGACGAACGCCTCGATGTAGTCACGGCGCGTGTTCGGGCCGCTCAGGACGGCCATCACCTCGCCGGGCTTGACCTTGCACAGTTCGAGCTCGCGACGGAACAGGCTCAACAGATCGATGGCACTCATGCTGCGCTCCTTGGCTGCGGGTTCATGGAAGCGGCTGCGGGCACGCGCTCGGTGCCGAATCTCTCGCGGCACGTCGTTGCGTCGTATTGATAGACCCACTCCGCCTTGATACCGACGGCGTTGGGGTTCCTCGCCTGCTCCGCCTTGAAGGCTTCGTTGCGCTTGCGCAGCTCCTCGGGCGACGACAGGTGATACGTGCGTCCGCGCTCGCGCGCTTCCAGCTGCACGCGCGCGGTGCGCTGCATGCGTTCCGCCTCGTAGGCATCGAGCGCCTTGCCGATGTCCCGGCCGAAGACGTCGAGCGCTTCCGCGAGCACCCAGCCATCCTCGATCGCCATCGCCGCGCCCTGCGACAGGAACGGCAGCATAGGGTGCGCCGCATCGCCGAGCAGCGTGGCGTGCCCCTTCGACCAGCGCTTCATCGGGTCGCGGTCGAACAGGCCCCATTTGTAGATGCCGTCAGGGTCGGCGCGGCGGAAGAGCTCGAGCACGTTCTCGTGCCAGCCCGGATACGCATCGAAGAGAGCCTTCTGCGTGCTCTTGACGCTCCACGACTCCTCGACCCAGTCGCTGTTCTCGGCGATCGCGACCACGTTGAGCTGCCGCCCGCCCTTGACGTAGTACGTCACGACGTGTCCCTTGGGACCGAGCCAGAAAGCTGCATCCGGGCTCGCGAACGGCAACGGATGCTCGTCCGCCTCGACGAGGGCCCGCCAGCACATGTGACCCGTGTAGTGGGCGGGCTCCGGACCCCACAGCGCATCCCGCACGACGGAGCGCACGCCGTCGGCGCCGACGACCAGGTCGAACGCCAACGTCTTTCCGTCGGCGAAGGTCGCGACGGCGCGATCGTTCTCCTCGTGCACACCGATGCATGTTGCGTTGAAGGTCGTGCGCGACGGCGCGATGTCCTTGCTCAGCATCGCGTGCAGGTCGGCGCGATGGATGTGATAGAACTCCGCGCCGAAGAGCCGCGGGCACGTCGCCTTCAACGGCGTGTAGAACAGTCCGCTCGCGTCGTCCCAGCTGCGGCCCACCATCGCTTCGGGCAGGAAGCCGGTGCGTTCGAGGTCGGCGGTGAGTCCGAGCGCGCGCAGCACCTTGACCGCGTTGGGCGTCATCTGCACGCCAGCGCCGACCTCGCCGAATGCCGACGCCTTCTCGAAGATGTGGTAATCGATGCCGACGCGGTCGAGCGAGCGGGCGAGGGCCACACCGCCGATTCCGCCGCCGATTATGCCGATGCGAGGCGATCCGTTCATGACTGAGTTCTCCGACGCGATGCTAAAGGGGAATGCGCGGACTGGCCGCCGAGGTAGGCGGCGAGCAAATCGTGATCGTCGAGCAGCTCGCGCGCGGGCCGCGACACCGTGATGCGCCCCGTGTCGTACACGTACGCGCGTGTTGCCACCGCGAGCGCGTTGTGAACGTTCTGCTCGACGAGCAGAATGGTGACGCCCTGCGCGTTCAGCTCGCGCACGACCGTCAGCACTTCGTGCGTCATGAGCGGGCTCAATCCCAGGCTCGGCTCGTCGAGCAGGAGCAGCTCGGGCGAGCACATCAGCGCGCGGCCGATCGCGAGCATCTGCTGCTCGCCACCGCTCAGCGTACCGGCGAGTTGCTGACGTCGTTCGCGCAGGCGCGGGAAGCGCTGGTAAACCGCCTCGATGCGGCGGTCGAGCTCCCGCCGGTCGCGGCAGGTAAATCCGCCGAGCGACAGGTTCTCCGCCACCGACATGGCCGGCCACACGTGGCGTTCCTCCGGCGAATGTGCGATGCCTTGGCGCACGATCTGGTCCGGCCGGCATCCCGCGATCGACGCGCCCTTGAAGCGGATGCGCCCGCGTGCCGGCGCGAGCAGCCCCGAGATGGTGCGCAGCGTCGTGCTCTTGCCGGCGCCGTTGGCGCCGATCAGCGCGACGGTCTCGCCGCGATCGATGCGGAGGTTGACGCCATGGAGCGCGGCCGTCTTGCCATACGCGACGTGCAGGTCCTCGACCGCGAGGAGCGGCTCGCTGTCCGTCATCGGAACCGACGCGTGGCTCATGCGGCCGCCGTGACGCCGCTGCCAAGGTAGGCTTCGATCACGCGCGGGTCGGCCTGCACGTGCGCGGGCTCGCCTTCCGCAAGCTTCTCGCCGAAGTTCATCACCACGACGCGATCGCACACGTCCATGACGAGTCCCATGTTGTGCTCGACGAGCAGCACCGAACGTACCCAGCCACCCGGCAAGGTCGTCAGCACGTCGCCGAAGCGCTTCGCCTCCTGGCTGTTGAGGCCGGCGGCGGGCTCGTCGAGCATGAGAATGGCAGGGCGCGCCGCGAGCGCGAGGGCGACCTCGAGAAGGCGCAGCTCGCCGCATGCGAGCAGTGACGCGGGCGCATTGATGCGTGCGCCCAATCCCATCGTGCGAACGATCTCCTCCGCGCGCTCGCGCGCATCGGCTTCCGCTTTCACGACGCTGCGGCCGGGAAAGAACGTACGCCAGAGCGGCTGCTTGGCGGCGAGGTACTGTCCCGTGAGCACGTTCTCGAAGACGGTGAGGCTCTTCAGGATGTTCGTCTTCTGGAAGCTGCGGACGATGCCCTTGCGCGCCATCTGGTAGGGCTTGAGCGCAGTGACGTCCTCGTCGCGAAAGCGCACGCGGCCCGCATCGGGCGCGTAGAAGCCGGTAATGAGGTTGAAGCAGGTCGTCTTGCCGGCACCGTTCGGACCGATCAGGCCCACGATCTCGCCGTCGGCGACGTCGAAGCTGATGTCGCGGACGGCGTGGTTGCCGCCGAACGACTTCGACATGCCGCGCACCTCGAGGAAGCTCACGCGACGCTCTCCGGGCGCGCGATGCTCGCGACCGCTTCGGCGCGCTGCTCCCTGCGGCGGAGGAGGAATCCCATCAACCCGCGCGGCATGAACAGCACGACCGCCATCACCGCCGCGCCGAAGATCGACAGGCGCAGCTCCTTCGCTTCGCGCAGCGACTCCTCGAGGAAGGTCACGAGCAGCGCCCCGAGCAGCGGGCCGAGCAGCGTGCCCTTGCCGCCGACCAGCACCATGATGATCATGCTCAGCATGAACGGAAAGCCGAACACCTCCGGACCCACGAACGAGATGTAGTGCGCGTAGAAGCCTCCGGCCATGCCCGTGAGGAACGCCCCAAGGCCGAGCGCCAAAAGCGCGTACGTGAGCGGGCGAATGCCGATCGACTGCGCGACGTAGCGGTTCTCGCGCACCGCGACCGCGGCGCGCCCGGCGTTCGAGTACACCAGGCGGTAGGACAGGTACACGGTGACGGCGAGCAGCAACACCGCGACGTAGTAGTAGAAGAGCTTGGCTTCGGTGATGCCGGCGCCCGCGAGCCACGCAGGTTGCGCGATGCCGGCGAGGCCCATCGGACCGTTGGTGAGCGCGATCCAGTTCATCGCGGTCAGGCGCAGGACTTCGGCAAAGGCCAGCGTGACGATCACGAAGAACGGACCTTGCAGCCGCAGCGTGATTGCGCCGACGACGAGACCCGTGATCCCGGCGACGATACCTCCCGCCGGCAGGGTGAGCCACATCGGCCAGCCGAAATGCGTGGCGCACAGCGCCGCGGTGTACGCGCCCATGCCGAGAAACGCGGTGTGCCCCAGCGAGAATTCCCCGACGTACCCGACGAGCAGGTTGAGGCTGCTCGCGAGGACGGCGTAGAAGAGCACCATCACCGCGACGTGCAGCACGTACTGGTCGCGCAGCACCGCGCCGAGCAGCAGCGCCACCACGACGACGGCGATCAGGACGTTGCGCTCGATCTTCATGCGCGCTCCGAGCGCCGCGAGAAGAGGCCGTACGGTCGGAACACGAGGATCACGATCACCAGCAGGAACCCGATGATGTCGACCCAGCCGCTCGCGACGTACCCGCCCCACAACGCTTCGGTGAGCCCGAGCAGAAGGCCGCCGACGATCGCGCCTGCGAAGCTGCCCATGCCGCCGAGGATGACGACCACGAACGCCTTGAGGCTGACGAGGCCGCCGATCGACACCTGCGCGGAGTAGATCGAGGCGAGCAGCATGCCGGCGGTGGCGGTGATCACCGTTCCCAGCGCGAAGGTGCATGCATAGATGTTCGAAGCGCGGATGCCCGCGAGCTGCGCTGCCATCGGGTCCTGGAACGTTGCGCGCATGGCGGCGCCGAGGCGCGTGCGATTGATGAGCAGCCACGAGGCCGCCATGAGCACGGCGCACGTCAGCACGGCGAAGATGCGCGCCTTGGTGACCACCGCGCCTGCGATGAATACCGCGCCGGGCGCCATCGGACCTTCCACCTTCAACGGCGTGGTGCCGACCGTGAGCAGCGCCGTGTTGCTGAGGAAAATCGCGAGGCCGATGGTCAGCAGGATGCCGGCTTCCTCTCCCTGGTCGCGCACGCGCTCGATCAGCAGCCGGTCGACCAGCCAGCCGAACGCGCCCATGACGACGATCACGAGCGCGAGGCCGGAGAAGAAGTCGAGCCCGAGGCGGCTGGTCGTCCACCAGCCGAGGATGCCCCCGAGCATGTAGAACTCGCCGTGCGCGAAATTGACGACGCGCATCAGGCCGAGGATCAAGGTCAGCCCGAGGGCCGACAGCGCGTAGAACGCGCCCACGACGACGCCGTTCGCGACGAACTGCAGCAGCGTCTGCATGCCTCGGCCGGGCCTCGCCGCGCTGCGCTCAGGGCTTGCCGGCTTCCGTCATGGTCACCACCACCGGCTCGCCACCCTTGAGCTGCACGAGCACGGCGTCGTAGCCATAGCCTTCGCCCTTGTCCGTGAAGCGGTAGTGGCCGTTCGGCGCCGCGTAGTCGGTCTTGTAGAGCGCGTCGCGGATCGCCTGCGGCTCCGCCTTCCCGGCGCGGCCGATGGCCTGCATCACGATGTTGAGCGCGTTGTACCCCGCGGCGCTGTACTTGCCGGGCTTGCTCTTGTACGCGGCGGCGTAGCGATTCACGAAATCCTTGTTGAGGTCCGTGGGAATGCTCGAGGCATACGGGACCGCGGCGTAGATCCCTTCGGCAGCGGAGCCCGCGAGCTTGGCGAACTCCGGCGTGGCCCACGAGCCGACACCGAACAGCTTGGTGGTGAGCCCGAGCTCCTTGAACTGCTTCACGAGGATCGAGCCGTCCTGCGTCTCGGCGGCGACGAACACGCCGTCGGCCTTGCTGGCCTGCAGCTTGGTGAGCAGCGTGTAATAGTCGGTGGTGCCGTGCTCGTAGTACTCCTTCATCGCGGTCTTGACGCCGAGCCTCTGCATCTCGTTCGCGAAGTCCTCGACGCTGCCGCGGCCCCAGTCGTCGTTGACCCCGATGTAGGCGACGTTCTTCAGCTGCAGCTTCTCCGCCAGGATCTTGCTGAACGTCAGCGACATGACGCGATCGGTCTCGGCCGACCGGAAGAAGTACTTCATCCCCTTGTCGGTCAGGTCGGCCTTGGACGACACGCCGGTGAGCAGGGGAACGTGCCGTTGTTCCGCGATGGGCATGACCGCGGCGGTCGCGGAGCTGCAGAACGCGCCGACGAGCACGGGCACCTTGTCGCGGTCGAGCAGCTTCTGCGCCGCGCTGACCGAGGGCGCCGGCTGGCACTGCCCGTCCTCGATCACCAGCTCGATCTTCCTGCCGAGCACGCCGCCGGCCGCGTTCTGCTTCGCCACCGCGAGCTTGGCGCCGTTGACGAACGCCATGCCGTTGTCGGCGACCGATCCGGTGAGGGGCTGGACGACGCCGACCTTGATGGTCTCCTGTGCCTGCGCACAACCGATGGCGGCGAGAAGCGCTGCCGACAGGAAGGCACCACGGAACTTGCTCATATTGCATCTCCAATCATGGGTTGAGAGCTGGCGCGAGTGCGCGTCCGGGTCAGACGGAACCGCTGCGGCTGCACGGTGAAGCGACGGCTGGGACTTTGCTCTGGACGAGGCCGGATCGAACTAATCGACCGATTAATTAATTGCGATCGAAACGCGATCATGCCATGATCCGCCATGAAGTCAACCCACGAACTCGCATGACGATCACTCGGGCTGGAGGTGCAGAGGCCGTTCGCGGCAGGCGCGGTGCCTCACCCGGCCGCAAGCGCAGCGAGGGCGTCCGCCGGAAGAGGAAGCCGGGACGGCCGGGTGGTACGAGCACGGTGCGCGAATCCATCCTCGCCAACGCGGAAAGGATGTTCGCCGACCGCGGCTACGCCGGCACGACGCTGCGCGAGATCGCCGACGGCTCCCACGTGACGCAGGCGCTCATCAATTACTACTTCGGGTCCAAGTTCGCGCTGTTCGAGGAGGTCTACCTGCGGCGCGCGGTGGAGGTCTCGCGTGAGCGCCTGGTCAACCTCGAGACGCTCGAGCAGCTGGAGGCGCTCACGGGCGAGCCGCCGGCGGTGGAGGACATCGTCCGCGCGTTCCTGGAGCCCACCCTTGCATTGCGCGCGACGCCCGAAGGGCGCAATTTCCTGCGCCTGCAATCGCGCCTGCACACCGAGCCGCCGCAGCTCTCGTATCAGCTGCGGACCGAGGCATACGATCGCTCCACGCGAGGCTATGTGCGGCTGCTGCGCAAGGTGCTGCCCCGGCTGTCGGCGCTCGACGCTTACTGGCGCATGACCATGATGATCGGAACCTACCTGTACGCGTTCTCCGACACGCACCGCATGGAGGAACTCGCGGGCCGCGATTACGACCCGACCGATTCGGCGGCGGTCATGGAGCAGGTGACGCGCTTCCTGACGGGCGGACTGCAGGCGGAGTGAATCTCCGCGAAGGCGCTTCACGGTGCGCACGGCGCGACAACCTCGACACGGATACCGTTCCGCCCTGCGGTCCGGATCCGAAGGAGACACATGAGCAAGTCCTATCGCATCGGCCAGATCGTGCCGAGCTCGAACACCACGATGGAAACGGAGATTCCGGCGATGCTCCGCGCCCGCGAGCAGATCCGGCCCGAGCGCTTCACCTTCCATTCCGCGCGGATGCGCATGAAGCAGGTCACGAAGGAGGAGCTGGCGCAGATGGACGCCGCTTCCGATCGCTGCGCGCTCGAGTTGAGCGACGCGCGCGTGGACGTGCTCGGCTACGCGTGCCTCGTCGCCATCATGGCTACCGGCAAGGGATATCACCGACAGTCGGAGGCGCGTCTGCGCGAGACCACGCGCGCCAACGGCGGTGACGCGCCCGTGGTCACCAGCGCCGGCGCGCTGGTCGATGCGCTGCACGTGATGAAGGCGCGACGCATCGCGCTGGTCGCGCCGTACATGCGTCCGCTGACGGAGCTCGTGGTCGACTACATCCGTCACGAGGAGGTCGAGGTGGTGCACTGGCGCGCCCTCGAGATCCCGGACAACCTGGAAGTGGGTCGCCACGATCCGGCGCGGCTGCCAGGCATCGTCGCCGAGATGGAAACCGCGAACGTGGACGCGATCGTCCTGTCGGCGTGCGTGCAGATGCCTTCCCTGTCAGCCGTCGCGAAGGTGGAAGCCGTCACCGGCAAGCCTGTCGTGACCGCCGCCATCGCCACGACGTACGCGATGCTCAAAGCGTTGAAGCTCGAGGCGGTCGTGCCGGGCGCGGGCACGCTGCTTTCCGGCGCCTATTGAGCGAAGCGATGATGAGCAGCAGCTATCTCTACGGCGCGAACGTCCACGCCAACGGCATCCGGCAGCATTACCTTCGCTACGGCGGCGGCGATGGCCCGCGCGCCGGCCGCGATGCCGTCGTGATACTTCCCGGCATCACCAGCCCCGCCGTTACGTGGGGCTTCGTCGGCGAGCGATTCGGCCGGGCATTCGACACCTATATCCTCGACATTCGCGGCCGCGGCCTGACCGAGGCGAGCGACGGGCTGGACTACAGTCTCGACGCCCAGGCCGCGGACGCGCTCGCCTTCGTGAAAGCGCTCGGCCTCGCGCGCTATGCCCTGGTCGGGCATTCGATGGGCGCGCGCATCGCGATTCGCGCAGCCCGCCATGCCGACGCCGCGCTCGCGCGCGTGGTCGCCGTGGATCCGCCGGTATCGGGCCCGGGGCGGCGGCCCTATCCCGCGAAGCTGCCGTGGTACGTCGACTCGATCCGCCAGGCGTGCAACGGCATTTCAATCGACGGGATGCGTGCTTTCTGCCCCACGTGGACGGTGGAGCAGCTGCGCCTGCGCGCGGAATGGCTGCACACGTGCAACGAAGGCGCGATCGTGACGAGCTTCAACGCCTTCCAGACCGACGACGTGCACGCCGACCTCCCCCACGTGAAGGCACCGCTGCTGCTGATGTCGGCGGAGCGCGGCGATGTCGTGCGTCAGGAAGACGCCGACGAGATCCTGCGTCTCGCGCCGAACGCGCAGCACATCCGTGTGCCGAACGCCGGGCACATGATTCCCTGGGACAACGAGCAAGGTTTCTACGCCGCCTTCGGCGAGTTTCTCGGGGCGCGGCTCGTTTGAAGCAAGCGGGCGAGCAAAGGAGACGACATGGCTGTCAGCGATACCGAATTCATCCGCGCCTGGACACAGGTTCTCACGCTCTCGAGAGTCAAGCGCGGCGACATGATCACCGTCCTCACCGGCGACACGACGCATCCGCAGACCTTACGCTGCGCGTTGACGGCCGCGACCATGCTGGGCGCGTGCGTGAGCCGGCTGGACCTGCCTCCGGTGAACGGCGACAAGTCGCTGAGCCGGGACCAGCTCGCGTACCTCGGCACCACGCCGCTCACCGGCAATCGTCCGGCCATCGCGGCGCTCAAGGCGAGCGACCTCGTCCTCGACTTGATGACGCTCCTTTTCTCGCCCGAGCAGCACGAGATCCTCGCCTCCGGCACGAAAATCCTGCTGGCGGTGGAGCCGCCCGAGGTCCTCCTGCGCATGGTGCCCAACGAGGAGGACCAACGACGCGTGAAAACCGGCGCGTCGCTGCTGCGCGGGCGCAAGGAAATGCGCGTCACCTCCGCGGCCGGCACCGACCTGCGGTGTCGCCTCGGCGAGTATCCGGTGACGATGGAGTATGGCTTCGTCGACGAGCCCGGACGCTGGGATCATTGGCCGAGCGGCTTTGCCTTCACGTGGCCCAACGAAGGCCAGTCGAACGGCCGTATCGTGCTCGCCAAGGGTGACGTGCTGTTGCCGCAGAAGGGCTATGTGACCGAGCCGATCACGCTGACGGTGCGCGACGGTTTCGTGCGGTCCATCGAAGGCGGCGTCGACGCCGAGCTGCTGTCCGAGTACATCGAGTCGTTCAACGACCCGGACGCGTACGCCGTGTCGCACATCGGCTGGGGCCTGCAGAAGCGCGCCTATTGGTCGACGTTGGCGCTATACGACCGTGAAGCGACGCTCGGCATGGATGCGCGCGCCGTGAGCGGCAATTTCCTGTTCTCGCTCGGCCCCAACAACGAGGCGGGCGGCAGCCGCACCACGGCGTGTCACATCGACATACCGATGCGGCGCTGCAACGTGTTCGTCGACGACCTGCAAGTCGTGCACGACGGCAGGGTCGTCGAGGAGCTCATGGAACCGCGAGTTGCGCAGGTGTGACATGACGCGCAGGTGATTGGCAGCGGGCGCCTTGGCAACGGGGCCGCTCGCCGTACCCGCCGTCAATACGACTGTAGGGGCCGTGGTCGGGTCGATCGAGCCCTACGGCTTGTCGCAAAGACCCAGCAAGGCAACTTGCTGCGAGCAGCCGAAGCGGGTCTGCGGCAGCCCGCGTCGTTGAGCCGCGCTGCATGCCTGGATTTCCCTGGCGGTCGCCGGGTAGTACGACCAGCCCTCGCCGAGCTCCGGCAGCGCGAGCTCGACCTCCTTCCACTTCGGATGTCCGTGCGCCTGAAGGCCCGGCAGATTCGCGCAGAGTGAACGTGCGAAGCGGGTGAGGTATCGAGTGGTCTGCCGAAGGTTGTAGTCGTAAGTGACCAGAAACGCCTTCACTGCGACCGCGGGCAGGTCCTCCGACAGAAGGTTCGGATAACTCGCTTGACGCACCGTCGCCGGGAAGTACGTTTTCAGCGCCTCCCTGCTGGCCGCATGACTGGAGTCGAAGGCGAGCAGCTTGATGAGCTGCCTGGCTTCGGGCTTCATATCGGCGAGCAGCTTCATCGGTTGACCGCCGACGATCACGGCGACGTCGATCGTGCGGTCCCCGGTCAGCTTGATGAGCGCCTCCTCGTTCGAAAGATAGGTGGTCCTGTCGTCGGGAAGCGGCGCGTGGAACATCGCCTGGTACATCGTGAGCGCAGTCAGCGCGGTGCCGCTGCCGACGGGCCCGGCATTGATGCGGGCTGTCTGCACTTCGTGAACGTAGTTCAGCGGCGAGTCCGCACGCGCGACCCAATAGATCTCCTCGTTGTAGAGCGGAAGGATCACGCGCAGGGGCCGGATGATGTTTCCAGCTTCCTTGTTTCCGGCAGCCGCCTGATCGAGGAATGCCTGATACACGTCCGATTGGACGATGGCGAACTTGACGCCCGGCTCGAAACGAAGCCGGCGGACGTTTTCCGCGGAGCCCGCCGACGGCAGCGCCTCGAGCTCGAAGCCGGCATCCGGTGCAACCGTAGTAGCAAGATCGCGACCGAGCACGATGTAGGTTCCACGCTCGGATGCCGTGACGATCTTGTACTCGGGCGCCGTGGCTTCATTCGCGGATGAGGGCTGCTTGCCCGCAGGTGTCGCCGCGTGTGCGTGGAATGCGAAGACTCCGAGTGCGAACGCAATCCAAAGTGTCATGGTGCGATGTCCGGTTCGTTGAGGCGCGCCGTGCTCGCTGTCCCGTGCGACCGCGGATCGCACAAGCCGAGCGCGGCGACCGCTGCGGTGCATCGGGCGATGATCGGATCTTCCCGCGGCCGTCTCTCGGTTTGCCGTTCGCCTCGAGCGGTACGGGTACGATGACCCGCCGTTGGAGCGGTCTCGGGGCCGCGATCTGCCTGCCGGGCAGCTCGGTTCGTTCGCACGGCGGGCGCACTCGAAGGCGCCGCCGCCTGGGGCGGCGTCATGGCCTCGGAGACTTCCGCCGGCGCAGGCATCGCCGGGACGGCATCGACCGTGCGCGGCGCAGCAACCGCTGTTGCGTCGCTCACTTCGTTCGCTGCCGGTCCGAGGCCACCCTCGCTTTCGGTACGTCGTAGCGGAAGCGATGCGTCGACGCGATCACCGGACTGGGGAGCCGATGGCTGGGCGGATGGCTTGCTCGCGGAATCCGATGCGTTCTCGGCGGACGCGCCAATGGATGGGCTGGTCGAAGCGACATCCGAGTTCACGCGACCGTGAACGCCGGCCAGTCCGGCATGAACCGTTCGAGCATCCAGCCAGTTGCCGATTCCGGACGGATTACGATAGGCATAGTAGACAGACACGGTGACGCCGGCCACGATCGCGCTGGTCAGCAATGCCCGGGACAGCATCGAACGCCGTTCCGATGCGATGAGGCTCGCCAACGACGCAGCGCTCACTGAATGACGCACCGACCGAGCGCCCAAGAGGTGGCCGGACCAATCACCCGCCGTGCCGGATGCAACGTCCGTCGCGTGCGGCCCGGTGCGCGACACCCGGGGTGCCGCCGGGGTGCCCAGCTTGGCGACAATGTCCGCGGTCGATTCCGGCAACGACCTGCGATCCTGGTCGGACAATGCAGCGGCCTCCGCGGCGAGCGGCACGGTGGCGGGCGAGGCTGCCAGCGCGGGTTCGGCGCTCGAAATGGGGGCGCCGCACTGGTAGCAGACGGTCGCCGTGCTCTCATTGACCGCGTCGCATTTGCGGCACGGCTTCAGGTTCATCGGCGAGCCGCAGGCGTTGCAGAATTTTGCGCCCGATGGATTCGAGCGGTCGCAGAACAGGCATGGGAGGGTGGGCATGGCTATGTCGGCTGCGCAACGTTTCGACTGCTTCGGGTGATCGCGAAAGCGGGCCGCGTTACGCGAGCCTGCACTGCATGTAGCCTACGCGCAAATCGAGCAAATGCAACGCACGACGACAACCATTGCGTATATGTAGCCTACGGCATCGCGTCCGACACGTGCATCGCGGTCGCACCACTGTTCAAGGACATGCTGAGCGTCATCGCTCGCACGCGTCGGCGCGTGGCGCCTGCCTTGCACGCTGTGATTCTGGACCGGTGCCCGACGCGCACCCCGGTGCAACCGAAGGCGCAGTTCGAAACCTGCCGCTTCGGAGTCGTGACGCCAGTGCTTGCGAACCGTGTCGCAAAGCGGATCGGCACCGCGACCCGCCGCGAAGGTAGTCTAGGCAGGTGACCGAAGTGAATCGAGCATCGCGAGGAAATCGTCGGGCGGTTCACGTTCGAACACAACACGCTCACCGCTGCGGGGATGCACGAAGCCGAGTGTGCGGGCGTGGAGCATGGCGCGCACGGCAGCGATGCGCGGTCCGCGATGGTTGCGTATGTAGACCTGTTCCCCGACCAGGGGATGACCCAGTTCCGAAAGGTGAATGCGAATCTGATGCTGACGCCCCGTCTCCAGCCGGCATTCGACCAGCGTGGCGCCAACGAGGTGGGCGATGGGCCTGACGTGCGTCACCGACCGCCGCGCCTCCTTCGGAGGCGCGGCCGTTCGCGGCCGGAAGTGTCCGTGCGAGCCGCGCAGCTGGTCACCACGATCCCGTACCAGGTACGTCTCGATACGCGTCGCAGGCACGATGCCGTGCGCGATCGCATGGTAAACGCGATCGACGGTGTGATTGCGAAACTGTGCCGCCAGGACGCGTTTGGCCAGCGCGCTGCGCGCGAATACCATGAGCCCCGTCGTATCCTTGTCGAGTCGGTGAACCACGCCCAGCGCACGATCGACATCGCGACCACCGATGCGTCGCAGAACGGTTCGAGTGTGATCGATCAGCGTGTTCTTGTTGCCGGCCTCGTCGGCGACCGCCAGCATGCCGGCCGGCTTGGCGACGACCACGACGTCCGCGTCGTAGAAGACGATCGCGCTCTCGGAGAGAAGGTGGCTGCGCAGTTTCGGCCGCTGCTGGTCGACGGCGACCACTGCGCTTGACGTGACGCGAAACGCGGGGTCGAGGCAGCGTTCGCCGTCTACGGTGACGCGGCCATCGATACAGAGCGCGCGGGCCCGCGACCACGCCAGACCGGTCTGGTCACGGACGACGGCCGCGAGAGTGGGTTCGAGCCGCTCCCGGTCAGGCAATGTTCGGCGAGCAGCGATGGGAAGAGCCTCGGCGAAGCAGGAATCACCGCAGCACTGCGGCCCGGATAACGAGACACCTTCGATGCCAAAGCACCCGCGACGAAATACGGAAGCGATCGTGGTCGACCCCGCGGACATCGAATGGTCGGCGATACGTGCCGAAGGCGCCGGCGGGCAGAACGTCAACAAGGTGTCGACTGCGCTGCACCTGCGTTACGACATCCGACGCTCGTCGCTACCGGAGGCGATCAAGGAGCGCATCCTGAGTCGTGCCGATCGACGGATCACGAAAGAAGGTGTCCTGATCATCAAGGCGCAGCGCTATCGAAGCCAGGACCGCAATCGCGAGGATGCCCTTGCACGCCTCCGTGAGTTCGTCGCCGATTCCGCATCGGCGCCGACACAACGGCGGCCAACCAAGCCTACCAAGGCTTCACAACGGCGGCGCGTCGATTCCAAGGTCAAGCGCGGCGAGGTCAAAGCAGCGCGCAGGAACGTGTCGAACGAGTGACTGGCCGGCGCATCGCCCGAGGCATCGATATCGCCCGCCGTTCGCATGCGATCACGACGTGTGCGCGGCCCAGGCGCATGGCGACATGGGGCGCCTCATCTCAAGAGCTGAATCCCGTTCTGCGTGACGAGCACGCGGTCGCCCACGCGCAGCCCCGGCGCAGCGGTTTGCTGGATCGTAGCCATGGAGCCGTCGTCGTAACGCACGTCGATGAACCACACCATCTGCTGGCTGTGTTCCGCGATCCTGTTGCCGGCATATCCGCCGCCCACGGCACCGACGACCGTTGCGACGGTCCGCCCGGTGCCGCCGCCGACCATGTTGCCGAGCAGGCCGCCCGCCACGGCGCCGAGAACGGTGCCGGCGGTGGAGTTCGCCGTCTGCACTGCCTGCGAGCGGATCGACTCGACGACGCCTGCGCGCGACGCAGGTTCCTGGACCGAGTACACCGGCGGCGTCGAGCATCCGGCGAGCAGCATTGCAATCCAGGCGACAACCGCCATCGGATGAAAGGGCCACTTCCGAAACGACATGGACATCTCCGTTACGCGATCATTGCGGGATGGAGTAGAGCAGGTACATGGCGGCAAGCAGGCCCGAAGGACGACCGAGCTTGCCAAGCCAGTTCATGAAGATCGTCTCGATCTCGCCGCTCATGTAGATCTGCGTGAGCGCGCGGTTCACCTCGAGTCGCAGCGCCGAGTCGTTGCGCGGCAGCGCGAACGCGTACGGTTCGAACGAAAGCTCCTCGGAAAGGTATTGGTAGCGTCGGGGGTCGCTCGACTGCGCCACGAGACCGAGCAGCTTGATCTTGTCGCCCGCGTAGGCGTCGACCGTCGACGCGTCGAGCATCGTCATGCCTTCGCCGGCCTGTTCGACGGGAACGACCGTCGCATTGACGAGGCTTTGCTGAAGCAGCGCACGGAGCCGCGTCTCGGTCGTCGTGCCTTTGAGCACCGCGATTTTCTTGCCGGCGAGGTCCGACACGCGATTGATGGACGAGTCGGTCCGAACCAGGAACGCGCCTGCATCGATGAAGATCAGCGACGAGAAATCGACGTTCGCGAGTCGGGACAGCGTCTGCGTCGTGTTCGCGCATTCGAGGTCGGCCTTGCCGCTCGCCACCATCTGCAGACGTTCGGGTGTGGAGGCCCCAACCCAGTTGACCTTGAGGTTCGGCTGCGCCAGTGTATTGCCGATCTGGGCGATCACACGCTTGCAAAGATCGATGGAATAGCCGGCCGGAGCGTTGCTGCTGCCGGTGAACGAGAAGGGCAGCGAATCGGGCGAATACGCCACGTTCACCGTGCCGCTCGCCTTGATGCGTTCCAGCGCGCCCGCCGGCTGCTGCGCCCAGGCTTGCGTTCCAAGCGCGACGGTGACGCAGACGGCTGCAACGAATGCAACGAAGTGCTGCTTCACGGTTCACACCTCCGGTTGGGAATCCGACGTCGGAGTTTCCGCTGATGCGCGGGCGATGTCTACCGCGTGTGGAATTATCCCGCGGCAAGGCCGCGTCGCGATGGAACGTGGACGGAACGCTCAACGGCAGGCCGCACGGTCCTTCACGGGGTTTCTCTCGGCTTGCGGCGACCCGCGGCGACAAGCGTCGCTTTCGCGAACCGCCTCGGGGGCCCGCGTCGTCGTACACTGGCGGTCCGCGCCGACGCACCGAGCGGCATGCCTTGGCGCGACCGCGAGCCCGCGCGGTGACTCGCACAGTCGCGGCAGCCGTTCGCGGCGCTGGTGGGGGAACTCCAGCCGTATCGCCCCGGTCGCAGCCTCGTTGGAGGCAAGGTCCCCGTGGAAACACGTTGTCCGCGTTGCGGCGGGCCGGTTTACCGAATTCGGCGCCGGCCGGTCGATCGCCTGATCTCGATCGTTCATCCATTGAAGCGGTACTACTGTCCACAGTACGGCTGCCAGTGGATGGGCAATATCGGCTGTGCGCGAAGCGCGCTGGCGCGCGATGAGCGCCGGCAACCTCCCGTTCACGGTTGAGGTCCTCGCCCCGTTGTCGCCACCGGCATTTCGGGTGACGCCGCCGCTCGGCTCCTCCCTTCCGGCGAGCACTGAATAAGTCCTGCGCGGACGCGAAGTCGCCCGCGATGGCAGAATCACGCTCGTGGCGTGCGCCTGGCGAGCGCACCGGCTCGCGGCGGCATCCCGACGTGCGGCGCTCGCGCGAGGCGGTGCGCGCGCGCCCCGTCCCCGACAGGCACTGGAAGAGTCGAACGATGCGCAAGTACATGGAGGCCCTGCGGGCACGAGGCGAGCTCCTCGAGGTCACGCGCGAGGTCGACCCGAAGCACGAGCTCGCGGCGGTCACCTCCGCGGCCCAGCGCCGTTTCGGCAAGGCGATCCTTTTCCATCACGTGAAGGGCACCGGGCTGCCGGTGCTGACCAACATCTACGGGTCGCGCGCGCGCCTCGCCGAGATCCTCGGCATAGGACCCGACGACTTCTGCAGGAAATGGAACGAGCTCAACACGGTCGCCGAGTCGCGCGACGCTCCATTGCGACCGGCGGCGACGACGCCGGAGCTGGTCGACTGCAAGGTCTCGGATCTTCCGCTCATCACGTACTCGGAGCGCGACGCAGCGCCGTACTTCACGTCCGCCATGTTCCTCGCGCACGAGCCGGAGACCGGCGTGCGCAACCTGTCGTTCCATCGGTCGATGTACGTGAGCGACCGTGAGCTGCGGTGCCGCCTCGCGCCGCGTCATCATCTCACCCTGTACCATGAGAAGGCCGAGCGGATGGGTCGGCCGCTCGACGCGGCCATGCTCATCGGGCCGCCGCCGACTGCCTTTCTCACCGCGGCGTCGCCGCTGCCCTACGAAGCCGACGAGCTGGAGGTGGCGGCCAAGCTCGCGGGAGAAGCCATCGAGATGCGCCCGTGCAAGCACATCGACATGATGGTGCCGGCTACCACGGAGATCGTCATCGAAGGCCGCTTCCTGCCGAACGTGCGCCGCGACGAGGGCCCGTTCGGCGAGTTCATGGGTTATTACACGCCGGTCGGCCAGAACGCCGTGTTCGAGGTGCTCGGGGTCACGCGACGCACCGATGCGATCTTCCACAGCATCCTCTGCGGCGGACCCGAGGAGGTGCTGACACTCGAGCTGTCGGTCGCAGCCAACATCTTCCAGCGCATCAACGCCGTGCTTCCCGGCATCGTCGACGTGACGTGCCATCCGTTCGTGCTGCATCCCGTCGTGAAGATCCGCCAGCAGTATGAAGGTCACGCCCGCCAGGTGCTTCTGGCCGTATTCGGCGCCGAGCCGACGTGGGCGAAGGTGTGCACGGTGGTCGACGAGGACGTGGACATCTACGACATGGACGACGTGATGTGGGCGGTGCTGACGCGTTCCCGCCCCGACAAGGACGTCCTCATCATCCCGGACACGCCTTCGTTCTACCGCGACCCGCACAAGGATCACTGGAGCCGCATGGGCATCGATGCGACGGTTCCGTTCGATCGCCGCACGGAGTTCGAGCGCAAGCGCGTCCCGGGCGCCGACTCGGTCGATCTTTCACGCTATTTGAGCGACGTTCGCTGACCCACCACATCCGATTCGCCACCCAGGGGGAAGTCACATGAAGATCTCGAAGATGCTCGCCGGCTTTTCGGCGGTCTGCATCGCGCTCGGCATCGCAGTCGCACCGGCGCAGGCACAGGCGCCGGCGCTGAAGAAGATCACGTTCCTCACCAACTACACGTTCCATGGCCGGCACTCGCCGTTCTTCGTGGGATTGGACAAGGGCTATTACCGCGAGGCCGGATTCGACCTCGACATCCAGCCCGCCACGGGCAGCGGATTCGTCATCACGGCCGTGGACAGCGGCAAGGCGGACTACGGCATGGCCGAGGCCGCGTCGGTCGTGCAGGGCGTCGCCAAGGGTGCGAAGGTGAAGAGCTTCATGGTCTTCACCGACATCAGCACGTCGGGGCTGGCCTCGCTCGAGCCGTACAAGACGCTGGAATCGCTCAAGGGCAAGCGCATCGCGGCATCGCAAACCGACAGCGCGCGCGTCATCCTGCCGATCCTGCTCGATCGCGCGAAGATCGACCCGTCGTCGGTGCAATGGCTCGCGGCGGATCCGGGCGTTTATTCGTCGCTCCTGCTGAGCGGACAGACCGACCTCTTCACCGCGTCGATCGACGGCGACATTCCCGCGCTCGAAAAGGTCGCCGCACCGCGCGGCAAGACGGTGTACTTCTCGTCGTTCGCGGACTGGGGCTATGACGTGTTCGGCTACCTGCTGATCGCCAAGGACACGAGCCTCGCGAGCGACCCCGATTCCGCTCGCCGGTTCGCCGACGCGACGCGCAAGGCGGTCGAGTACTCGATCGCCAATCCCGAGGAAACGGCGCGCATCATGGTGAAGCACAACCCGGCGCTCAACTACGACACCACGCTCGCGCAGTGGCGCCAGACCATCAAGTCGATCGACACGCCCTACGAGAAGAAGAACGGATACGGCGCGGCCACGGAAGATCGCGTGCAGCGCACGATCGACCTGGTCAAGACGGCCATGAAGCTCGACACCGGCATCAAGGCCCAGGACATCTACCAGCCGGTCATGAAGAGCCGCTGACCGATGTCGGTTGCGCTCGAGATCGTCGACGTCCGCAAGACGTTCGGGACGGGCGTCGCGGTCGAGCGGGCCTCGTTCGCAGTCGAGGCCAATCGCTTCGTCTCGATCGTCGGCCCGAGCGGTTGCGGCAAGTCCACCCTGCTGCGGATCGTCGCGGGCCTGGTCGCGCCCACGGCGGGTCGCATCGCCGTTGCGGGACGGAGGGTCGACGGTCCGATCACCAACGTCGGCATGGTCTTCCAGGCGCCCGTGCTCCTGCCCTGGCGCACGACGCTCGCGAACATCCTCTTCGTCGCCGAGGTGGGTGGCCACAAGGCGTCGATGCATCGTGCGCGCGCGCTGGAGCTCATGGATCTCGCGGGTCTGCGCGGCTTCGAGGATGCGCTGCCGCACCAGCTCTCCGGCGGAATGCAGCAGCGCGTGGCGATCTGTCGCGCGCTGCTTCTCAATCCGCCCTTGATCCTGATGGACGAGCCGTTTGGCGCCCTCGACGTGATGACGCGCGAGCGAATGGGTTTCGAGCTGCAGAAGATCTGGTGGGCGAGCCGCAATACCGTCCTCTTCGTCACGCACAGCATCAGCGAAGCGGTGCTGCTCTCGGACAGCGTGGTCGTCATGACGCCGCGCCCGGGACGCATTCACGAGGTCGTGGAAGTGGATCTCCCGCGGCCGCGCGATGCCAGCGTGCTGACCCAGCCGCGCTTCGTCGAGCTGTGCGCGCGCGTTCGCGGTGGCATCACACGGTTCGAGCGCGACGTCGCGCGTGACGAGGCGGACGCGCATGTCCTCTGAGGTCGACTTGGCCATCGCGCCCGACGTGCCGTCGCCGGCGCCGCGCGCCGCATGGTTGGGTAGCGTGCGCTCGGTCGGCGCCGTGGCCGTGTTCCTGATCGTGTGGCAGTTCGGCGTGCCGCTCATCGGCATCCCGGACTACGTGCTGCCGCTGCCGACCGTGATCGCGGCCCGTTTCGTCGACACGTTCGGCCTGCAGCTTCATCACCTCGCAACGACCGCGTTGACGACCCTGGCCGGGCTGTCGATCGCGCTCGTCGTCGGCGTGCTGCTCGCGCTGGCCGTGGTCTACGTCCATGCATTGAAGAGCATCATCATGCCCTTCCTGGCGGCGTTCAACAGCATCCCCAAGATCGCCATCGCGCCCCTGTTCGTGATCTGGTTCGGGCTTGGCGCCGAGTCGAAGATCCTGCTTGCGTTCCTGCTCGCGCTCTTCCCCATCTTCGTCAATTCGCTGACGGGCCTCGGCGAGATCGAGCCCGACATCCTCGATCTTTCCCGCCTGGCAGGGGGCTCGCCCTATCGCGTGTTCACGATGGTCCGCCTGATGCACGCCACCCCCTACATCACCGATGCGCTGAAGGTCGCGTTTCCGCTCGCGCTGGTCGGCTCGATCGTCGGCGAGTTCATCGGCGGGAACCGCGGGATCGGCCAGCTCGTGCTGTCGGCGCAGTTCAATCTCGACACCCCGCTCGTGTTCGCGGCGCTCGTGTCGATCACCGTGTTCACCACGGCGGGGATCGGTCTCATCAATCTGTTCGAGCGGCGCTTCCTGAGATGGCGGCCGTCGCAGCGCACGCGCTGAGCCCGCACGCGGCCGCGAGAAGCGCCGCTACGCGCTCGAGCACTTCGGGATCGTCACCGCGGCCGGCGAACGCCACATAGCGCACGAGGTTGTCGGCCGCCAGCTGCGGGCTGGCCTCGCCTTCGTCGACCGGCACGCACCGCTCCATCATGGACTGCTGGAGCGCCTCCGACTCCAGCTCTCGCTCCAGCACCCGGCTGCGCAGCTTCGCCGCCTCGTCATCGACCGCGTGCGACTGCGCCTTCAACCAGCGGCGAACGGCCCGCAAAGGCCGCACCACGTTGTGGCGCCACGCCTCGACGGCGGCGTCGAGCTTCGCCATGGCAGGGCGCGACAGCGCCTTTCCATGGGACGCGGCGAAGAGCGCGAAGAGCAGCAGATTGACGTCGAGGTCGTAGCGATCCTGCAGGTCGACACACGCCGCGGCGACCGCCTTGTCACTGTAGACGCGTACCGAGTAGGCCCAGAAGCGGCCGGGTGAAAGCCGGCCGGGATCCGGTGTCACGCTTCGCCGGCGTCCGGCGCGTCTTGGTCCTGCCATCGCCGGACGAGCGCATTGTCGATGCCGAAGAGGTCCAGCACGCGACCGACGCTGTGATTCACGATGTCGTCGACTGTTGCAGGCTCGGCGTAGAACGCCGGCACCGGCGGCATCACGATCGCCCCCATTTCAGTCACCTGCGTCATCGAGCGCAAATGACCGAGATGGAGCGGCGTCTCGCGCACCATGAGCACCAGCCGGCGGCGCTCCTTCAGCACGACGTCCGCTGCGCGCGTGAGCAGCGTCGAGGTCACGCCCGTCGCGATCTCGGACAGGCTTCGGATCGAGCAGGGCGCGACGACCATGCCCATGGTGAGGAAGGATCCGCTCGCGATGGAGGCGCCGATGTCGTCGACGCGATGGGTGACCGATGCGAGTGCCTGCACCGCCGCCACCTTGAGCGGCAGCTCGTGCGCGAGCGTGACTTGCGCGGAGCGCGTCATGACGAGATGCGTCTCGACGCGCGCATCGCGCAGCGCCTCGAGCAGCCGCACGCCGTACACGATGCCGGACGCGCCGCTGATGCCGACGATGAGGCGAGGAGGCGTCATGGACGAGGTGTGCATCGCTGGAAGCTCGGCCCGGCGGCATTGTACCGACGCCGTTCTGCCGACCTCGGACGCATTATGATCCGTCTTGCCATGCAATCGAGCACGCGGAGAGATCCATGCGATTCGGCCTGATCGGTTTCGGCGCCTGGGGACGGCATCATGCGCAGGCGATTGCCGGCCTGCCGGGACTCGAACTCACGGCGATCGCTTGCGATACGGACGAAACCGCGCAGGCGGCGCGGTCCGCATACCCGGGGGCGCACGTCAGCCGCGACTGGCGCGAGCTCGTTGCCATGTCCGATCTGGACGTCGTCGATGTCGTCGCGCCGAATCATCTCCACGCGCCGATCGCAATCGGCGCGCTCCAAGCGGGCAAGGACGTGCTGCTGGAAAAGCCGATGGCCGTCACGCTCGACGAGTGCGACGTGCTCCTGGAGGCCGAGCGCCAGAGCGGACGGCTGGTCTCCGTAGGTCATGAGCTGCGCCAGTCGGCGCAGTGGGGGCGCGTCAAATCGCTCATCGACCGGGACGCGATCGGCGCGCCGCTGTTCCTCAATTTCAGCCTGTTCCGCAATTTCTATCGCCCCGGTGCAGGCAGCTGGCGTTACGACCCCGCGCGCGTCGGCTCGTGGCTGCTCGAGGAGGCGGTCCACTATATCGACCTCGTGCTCTGGTATTTCGCGCGTCACGGCGACCCGCTGGCACTGCGGGCGCTCGGCAATGCGCGGCCGGATCGGGCGAGCGGAATGCACGACAACGCCACCCTCGTGCTGCGCTACGCCAGCGGAGCGTACGCGATCCTCAACCATTGCGTCGCGGGCTTCGAGCATCACGTCGTGCTGGAGATCGCCGGCACGAACGGCGCCATCCGCACCCACTGGTCGGGCGCCATGGACCGCGACGGCACGGCGGCGTTCGAGCTGCGCGTTCAGCCGCGCGGCTTCGCGTTCGAGCGCGGCGTGCGCGAATGCGAGCGGCTCGCCATCGAGCGGTCGGGCGAAGTGTACGAGCTCACCGAGCAGATACGACTGACCGCGGAGGCGTTCGCGGCGCGGCGGGCGCTCGTGCCGGCAAGTGAAGCGCGCAAGCGCGTGATGATCTGCATCGCCGCCGAGGAGGCGCTCTCCCGCGGCGAGGAGGTCGCGCTGGCGCTCAGCTGAGCGCACCCTGCCACAACGCGCGAATCTCGCGCATGCCGACGAGGCGAATGCCCTCATCGGTCGCCCAGCGCACCGGCGCGCCGGTGCCGAACAGCACGTATTCGTTCGTGCGCCGGTGCGCGCGCGGCGGGACGATGGTCTCGATGTCGCCCGGCGCATTGCAGTGCAACGCGAAATACGTGACACCCGCCGGCAGCGTTTCGATCATGCGCCGATAGGTCGTCTCGACGTCCGGGTCGTATGTCTCGGGCGTCATGCGGAACTGATCGATCACGGGCAACCCGCGCGATTGCAGCATGCCGAGCTCGCGCGCATGGAGGCTCGGCGGTATCTCGCCCAGGCGCAACACGGCGGTGTACGAGTCGACCTGGCGCGGCAGGAGCACGGGCAAGCGGTAATCGATACCCAGGCGAACGTAGAGGTCCGCCAGCTCGGGCACCGCTGCCGCGCCCATGTGCGCATCGAGGTGCGTCACATCGATGCCGGCGTCGAGTGCGCGGTCGATCTGCGCGCGCAACTCGGTCTCCGCCGCCTCGACGTCCAGGCGCTCGCGCAGGGCAAGACAGTTGCGAGGGAAGTAGCCCTGCTCGTCGACGAGGCCACTGGCGCGCGCGTGCGCCGTCAAGGGCGCCCAGCGGTACTGTGGCCATTCGGACGTGAGCGTGAGATGCACGCCAAGGTCGAGCGCAGCGTCTGCGGTGGCGGCGTTGGCGATCTCGCGAAACCATGGGCACGGCACCATGACCGAGCCGCAGGTCACGGCGCCGGCGCGGGACAGCTCGAGGAACGCGACGTTCGCGCCGTGGCACATCCCGACGTCGTCGACGTGCAGCAGCAGCGCGCGGCCGTTGGGGTCGCCGGTGAGCGCTTTCGCGAGCGCACTCATAGCCGTGTCCCCGGGGCGTACGTGCGGCCGGGCGGATTGCGCCATCGCGCCACCGTTTCGGGTCGCGCCGCCTGCAGGCGCTGCGGCGGCAGGCCGCGCAGGATGAGATCGACATCGTCGACCACCATCTCGCCGATGGCGGCGAGCGCGGACGGCAGGCCACCGGCGCGATGCGCGGACAGCAGCAGGCCTTCGACGCGACGCACGCGATCGTTCGCGTCCACCGGCTCGATCGGGAACACGTCGGTTGCGGCACGAAAGCGTCCTGCTGCCACGAGCTCGACCAGCGCTTCGAAATCCACGAGCCCGGCGCGCGACAGCAGCAGGAAGACGGCGTCGCTGCCTATCGTCTCGAGTCGCGCGCGGCTCAGCATGCCGCGGTTTTCCTCCGTGACGCCGGCCAACGCGAAGATCACCCGCGGCTCGCGCAACACCTCGTCGAGCGACGCCGGATGGCCGCCGAGGTCGCGCACGACGGCATCCGGCAGCCATGGGTCGTGAATGAGCAGCCGCGGGCGGAAGGGTGCGAGCAGCGGTATGAGCGCGCGTCCGAGATTGCCGCAGCCGATGAAGCCCATCGTGGCGCCGCGCAGCACGAACGCCTCGCGATTGCCGGCGAGCCCGTATTGCTCGCGTCGTTCGCGCATCAGGCGGTCGGCCTGCGTGATGCCGCGCGCCAGGTCGAGCGCGAGCCCGAGCGCCATCTCCGCGACCGGTTGCGCGAACACGGGCGCGATCGACAGGACCTGGATGCCGCGCCGGAAGCATTCGCCATAGTCGACGTTCTGAGCGAAATTGCCCTCGACGTTCACGATGGCGGCGAGCTTGGTCGCACGCGACAGGCGCGCGGCGTCGAGCGCCGTCTGACCGACGACGATGCGTGCGGCGGGCAAGGTCGCCTCGACGAGGGCGTCGGAGAGCTTGCCGTGCGCGCTTTCGGCAATCCCCACGACGTGGCCGAGCCGTTCGAACCGTTGTTGCATGTCGGGCGTGAAGATGAGCGGTGCGCTGCGGGGAAACGGGTCGAACAGCAGGACCGGCGCGCCGCTCACTTCGCCGCCCCGAAGCGCAACGGTTGCGGGAGCTGCACGTCCTGGGCGGCGAACCACAGCCTCACGATGCGCCGGTCGGTGCGGCCGAGGCCCGGTGCGTCCGCTTCCAGCTGGATCGAATGGCTGCGATTGTCGGTGAACCGGAACGCACCGTCGGCATCCGAAATCTTGCGCTCGCGTTCCTGATGCGTGACGAAACCGCGCTCGAACAGCATGACCGTGGCACCGCTGACGGGCCGGCCGGCGGCGTCGACCACGCGGCCCGCGACGATGCCGTGGTCGTGCGTGGAGACGTATGCGTTCCACAGCAGTGTCGCGATGGCGATGGTCCCGGGGACCACGACCCACCGCGACCGCAGCCATGCAGTGTGATTCATCCCTTGGTCGCCCCCGAGGTAAGCCCGCGGACGAATTCCTTCTGCGCCATCAGGAAGACGAAAACCGAAGGGATGAGCACCATCACCGCGAACGCGTACAGCGCGCCCGTGGTGTCCTCCATGTACGACAGGAACCGCGCGAGTCCGAGGGGCAGCGTCTGCATCTGGGGATCGCGCGTGATCAGCAGCGGCCAGAGGAAGTTGTTCCACGACCAGATGAAGCTCAGGATCACGTTCGTCGCGATAGCCGGCTTCGACAGCGGCAGCAGCACGCGCGCGATGATGCGCCACTCGCCGAGGCCGTCGATGCGTGCGGCATCGATCAGCGACTTCGGCACCGCCTCGAACGCCGCCTTGAACACGAAGATGCAGACGATCGTCGACAGCATCGGAAAGGCGAGCCCGAAATACGTGTTCAGCAAGCCCATCCTCGCAGTGACGAGATACGCCGGGATGATCGTCGCCTGGAACGGAATCAGCATGCACGACAGGAACAGCGCCAGCACGGCGCGACGCCCGGGGAATTTGCGCGTCAGGGCGTAGCCCGCCATGGCGTTGAACACCACATTGCCGATGACGGCAATGGCAGACACCACGATGCTGTTGAGAAGGTAGCGGGGGAACGGAATCAGGTACCAGACGTCGACGAAGTTGAAGAGATGGGGCTGCTTCGGCAGAAGCGATGGCGGATACTCGTAGATGTTCTCGTTCGTGATGGCCGTCTTCACCACCCAGTAGAACGGCACCAGCATGACGAACGCGATGACGACGAGCGTCAGGTGACGCAGCGCGAGGAGCGGCCTGGCGCGGCGGGCCATGCTCAATCGCGCTCCACCGCGCCGGCGTTGCCGCCGGCCGCGCGATTGGCCGCGATCGTGAGCACCAGCAGCAAGGCGAACTGCACGACCGTGAGCGCGGCGGCGTAGTCGAAGCGCGTCTGCACGAAGGCCGACTTGTAGATGTGCGTGATCAGCAGCTCCGTGGCGTGCCCCGGGCCGCCGTTGGTCATGATGTACACCAGGTCGAAGCTGCTGAACGAATTCAGGATGCCCACGACGATGCAGAGGAAGAGCGAGGGCCTCAGCATCGGCAGCGTGATGCGGAAGAAGCGTGCCCACGCCGGTGCGCCGTCGATGCGCGCCGCCTCGTAGAGGTTCTGCGGGATGCTCTGCAGGCCCGTCAGCAGGATGATCATGTAGAAGCCGACCACCTGCCATATCTCGGCGAAGATCACCGACGGCAGCGCCCAGTCGAAATCCTGCAGGAACCCGATGGGCCGGTCGACGAGGCCCGTCGAGCGCAACGCATAGTTGATGATTCCGCCGCGCTCGTCGTACATCCAGCGCCAGATGATGCCGACCGCGACCGCCATCAAGGGATACGACAGGAACACGATCGTGCGGTAGACCGACGCGCCCTTCAGATCCGAATTCACCAGGAGCGCGATGCCGAGCGCCGCCGCGATGGCGATCGGCGAAGCTGCGATGAAGATCAGCGTGTTGGTGAGCGCCGTCCAGAACACGTCGTCGTACGACCACATCTCGGCGTAGTTGGCGAGACCGATCCAGCGTGCCGGCTTGAGCGGTGACCACGCCTCGAACGAAAGCACGACGTTCCAGCCGAGCGGCACGATGCGGTACAGGACGAACACGACCAGCGAGGGCAGCAGGAAGCACGCCACGAGCAGCAGCTGGCGGTGGCGCTGCGTCGCCCAGCGGCTTGCGCGCGGCGATGCGAGCGGCGGGGCGGCCGCTTGCGTGCCGATCACCGACACGACAATGCCTTCGACCGCGACGCGCCGTTGCCGGCGCCCCGCATGCAGACCCGCAGCGTCACGCTCGCAGGAGCTCCCGGCTCACCTTGCGGTCGGCGTCCGCCAACGCGCTCTTCGCGTCCTTGCGGCCGAGCAGGGCACTTTGCACGTCGGGCCAGAACGCGTCCTTGACGCGGCTGTCGTTGCCGAAGCGCCAGTTGCCGGTCATCTTGTCGGTGTGCTCGAGCTGTGTCTTGAGGATGGAGTACACCAGGGGATCGTCCTTCTCGAGCTTCGCGAGCGTGGCCTTGTCGACCGCGATGTTGCCCGTGACGAGCTTGCGACGCTCGGCGAGCTCGCCGGCCTGCCCCTGGTCGGTGACGAACTTCAGGAACTCCCATGCGAGCTCCGGATTCTTCGAGCCCTTGGAGATGCCGAGGCCGTGCGAGTTCGGCGTTGCCCAGAAGCCGGGCATCTGCGCGACGCCCAGCGTCTCGGGCGTGACCCAGCTGCCCTGTCCCTTGAAGAAGAAGTAGGCCGGCGAATGCGCGTGCAGCATGCCGACGTTGCCCGCGGCGAATGCGCCGTTCGGCTCGACCCATCGACCCGTCCACGAGATCTTGTTGATCGCGTTGGCCTGCGTCGATTTGGCGAGCTTGTCGAGCACTTCAGCTGCCTTGGGCGTGTTGAATGCCGTCTTCTTGAGATCCGGCGTGACGAGCTGCACACCGTTCTCCGCGAAGAGCGGCCAGTAGAGCCAGTCGAAGTTCAGCGTCATGAACCCCGTGGAGTCGGCGCTCGTCATCTTCTGCGCCTGCGACAGGATCTCGTCGAAGCTCTTCGGCGGACCCGCGAGGCCCGCTTTGGTGAACATCGGCTTGTTGTAGAACAGCAGCGTCTTGGTGATGTAGAACGGCACCATGTAGTTGTGCCCCTCGTATATCCAGTTGCCGAGGTAGTTGGCGTCGTAGCGGGCCTTGACGGCGGGCTCCTTGGCGAAGAGCGGCGTGAGGTCCATGAGCGCGCCTTGGGCGGCGTATTCGAGGCCCAGCGCGCCCTGCGTGTTGATGACGTCCGGCGGCGTCCCTGCCGTCAGCTGCGTCTGGTAGAACGGCCCGAAGTCGGGGCCCTTCTTGTCGAGCCATTCCACTTCCACGCCGGGATGCGCGGCCTGGAAGCGCTTGATCCACCCTTCGATCAGTTCCTTCTGGTCGATGATGTTCCAGGTCAGGAAGGTGATCTTCTTCGAGCCTTGCGCGAGGGCAGGCGCGGGAATGACGCTCGTGGCCGCGGCGGCGGCCGCGGTCTTCAGCAGCGTGCGACGTGTGATCATCGGTATTTCCTCCTGTAAGGTCGATGCAGCAAGGATTGCGGCCTTCGAGCGGCGCCGGCCGTCATGAATGCGAATCGCTTCGATCGGTGCAGACCCTCAAAGCCTGCGCCCCGATTCGGGATCGAACAAGTGGATGGATTCGGGCGCGACCCCGACGCGGACCGGATCGCCCGCACGGCGGACGAGGCGCGGCGGCAGCCGCGCCTGGAGCTCGCGACCCGCCACGTCGAAGACCACCAGCGTATCGGAGCCGAGAGGCTCGACCACGCGCGCGATCCCGCAGAGCGCTGCGTCGGTCCCGCTGACCCATTGCAGATCCTCGGGCCGAACGCCGACCAACACCGGCCGGTCCGAATTGTGCGCATAGCGCTGCGGTGCTGCGAGCCGGGCGTCATGGCCGAGCTCGACGCTGCAGCCCGACGGTGCAGAGCGCACGCGACCGGGCACGAGGTTCATGCCCGATGCGCCGATGAAGCCCGCCACGAACAGCGTCGCCGGGACCTCGTAGACATCCTCGGGCGTGCCGATCTGCTCGACGCGGCCGTTGTTCAGCAGCACGATGCGGTCGGCGAGCGTCATGGCCTCGACCTGGTCGTGCGTGACGTAGATCGCGGTCGTGCGCACGCGCTCGCGCAGCTTCTTGATCTCGGTGCGCATCTGCACGCGAAGCTTCGCGTCGAGATTCGACAGCGGCTCGTCGAAGAGGAACACCTTGGGCTCGCGCACGATCGCGCGGCCCATCGCCACGCGCTGCCGCTGCCCGCCCGACAGCTGGCGCGGCTTGCGTCCGAGCAGCGGCTCGATGTCGAGAATGGCCGCAGCCTGGGACACGCGGCGAACGATGTCGGCCTTGTCGACACCGCGATAGCGCAGCGAGAAGGCGATGTTCTCGAAGACGGTCAGATGCGGATAGAGCGCGTAGTCCTGGAACACCATGGCCACGTCGCGATCCTTCGGATCCACGTCGTTCACCACGCGGTCGCCGATCGCGATCTGGCCGCCCGAGACGTCCTCGAGCCCGGCGATCATGCGCAGGAGCGTGCTCTTGCCGCAGCCCGACGGGCCGACCAGGACGACGAACTCCTGGTCGGCGATGTCGAGGTCGATGCCGTGAATGACTTCCTGCGCGTCGAACGTCTTGCGAACGCCGCGCAGCGTGACCGTGGCCAAGCGTTCTCCTGGCGGATGCGTCTCCACCGGCAGGGTATCAAGAACGGCTCGTCGGGATCAAACACCGCGAGCGCAGGCGCTGCCATCCGCGGCACGCGTCGGCGTGGAGCGCGCGGTCGTCTGCTTCGACGGCCGCGCAGCCTGGCAGTGCCCGCAACGAAACCGCGCGCCGGGGGTCCGAAGCGTTGCACGGCGACCGATCGTCACGACAACGCAATCCCCATCCGCTCATGATCAAGGACCTCTGGTACAAGAACGCGATCATCTATTGCCTCGACGTTGCCACGTACATGGACTCCGACGGCGACGGGATCGGCGACTTCCGCGGGCTTACCCGTCGGCTCGACTACCTGCACGGCCTGGGCGTGACCACGCTGTGGCTCATGCCTTTCCAGACGTCGCCTCGGCGCGACGGGGGCTACGATGTTTCGGACTACTACTCGGTCGATCCACGGTTCGGAACGTTCGGCGATTTCGTCGAATTCGCGCACGGCGCGAAGCAGCGCGGCATCCGGCTGCTCATCGACCTCGTGGTGAACCACACGTCGGACCAGCATGCGTGGTTCCGCTCGGCGCGGTCCGATCCGGCGTCACGCTATCGCGAGTGGTACGTATGGTCGGACCGCAAACCGCCCGACAGCGCGGACGGCATCGTGTTCCCTGGCGTGCAGTCGTCGACGTGGACGTACGACAAGACCGCGAAGGCATGGTATTTCCATCGCTTCTACGATTACCAGCCCGACCTCAATACGTCGAATCCCGAAGTGCAGGCCGAGATCCTGAAGATCATGGGCTTCTGGATCCAGCTCGGCGTCGACGGCTTTCGCATGGACGCCGTTCCGTTCTTCATCGGCACCAAGGGTCCCGGCGTCAGGAAGCCGGTGTCGCAATTCGACATGCTGCGCGAGCTGAGGGAATTCCTGCAGTGGCGTGAAGGCGCCTCGATCATCATCGCCGAGGCCAACGTCAAGCCGGACGAGGACCTCGAGTACTTCGGCGATGCGGGCGATCGCATGCAGATGATGTTCAACTTCCAGGTCAACCAGAACCTGTTCTATGCGCTGGCGTCCGCGGATACGCGGCCGCTCGTGCGCGCGCTGATGCGCACCAAGGCGAGACCGCAGACGGGCCAGTGGGGGCAGTTCCTGCGCAATCACGACGAGCTCGACCTCGGTCGCCTCACCGACGCGCAGCGCGAATCCGTGTTCGCGGCGTTCGGCCCGGATCCGTGCATGCAGCTCTACGACCGCGGCATCCGCCGGCGCCTCGCGCCGATGCTGCAAGGCGACCGGCGCCGCCTCGAGCTCGCGTACAGCCTGTTGTTCACGATGCCCGGCACGCCGGTGATCCGGTACGGCGACGAGATCGGCATGGGCGACGACCTCGAGCTTCCGGAGCGCGAGTGCGCGCGCACGCCGATGCAATGGTCGACGGAGCCGCAGGCCGGATTCACCAAGGCCGCGCGTCCGCTGAAGCCGGTGATCAGCGAGGGGCCGTACGGGTACGAGCATGTGAATGTGGCGAAGCAGCGGCGCGACCCGAACTCGCTCGTGAACTGGACCGAGCGCATGATCCGCATGCGCAAGGAAGTGCCCGAGATCGGGTGGGGCGATTTCGAGATCCTGGACACGGGCACGCCGGCCGTGCTCGGCGTGCGCTACGACTGGCTCAACAACTCGGTGCTCGCGCTGCACAACTTCAGCGCACAGCCGCTGGAGGTGCAGTTCGAGGCCGGCGCCGGCGAGCGGGGCACGTTGCTCGTGAACCTGCTCACCGAGGACCACAGCCGCGCCGACGAGCGCGGTCGCCACGGCGTGGTGCTCGAGCCGTACGGCTACCGCTGGTATCGCGTGGGGGGCCTGGACTACCTGCTGGTTCGCTCCGAGGTCGATGCGACGCCGGCGAAGCGAGGCGCGAAAGCATCGAAGCGCGGCGCGAAAGCATCGAAGCGCGGCGCGAAAGCATCGAAGCGCGGCGCGAAAGCGTCGAAGCGGCCGCGCGAGGTCAAGCGCCGATCAGGTCGTCGCGCACGGGCGTGAAGACATCGATCAGCGTGCCCGCCTCGAGCGCGCGGGCGCCGTGGCGCGCGTTGGCGGGCACATAGATGGAGTCTCCCGGCGCGAGCGTTTGCTCGCGCCCGTCCAGCGAATACGCGAACCGACCCGACAGGCAATAGCTGATCTGCTCGTGCACGTGCTGGTGCTCGTAGCCGGCCGAGCCGGCCTCGAAGCGCACTTCCATCAGCATGAGCCGGCCGTCAGCCTGCAGAACGCGTCGCCGGACGCCGGGCTCGGCGTCCTGCCATTCGGTAGGGAGCGTCATGGTTTGGGTTACGGACACGCGGTGAGGGCGATGGTGGCGGGTGCGAGCATTGTACGAATGAACGGCATCACGGCGGGCGGTTCAGGCTCGATGCGCGCAACGCCATTCGTCGGTGGAACCACCTCTTGCACGCGTTTGTAGGACGAAACCCGATATCCCTCGACACGCCGCGACCTTAAATTCGATCGGGCGTGGCTCCCACGCGAGGGACGAGAACAACGCGCGTATCGGTGTTTTCCTTTCATTCCAGGCAGGGCTATTTCCGTTTGGTGCGGCGGGCCGGTCGCTGGTATGTCGAGTTCGACGGCCTGATATCCCGCACTTTCCATACGGCAGAGGAGGCGGCGGCCGCGGTGTCGCACGGTCAGTCGGGGCTGCCGACGCCCATCTCCGACCCACCCCCCGCCCGCGTTTCGGAGTGGAGCCGCGGCGATCTGCCACCGCTGTGGCCGCCTTCGCCGCCTTCGCCGCTGCCCCGCCTGGTCGATTGCTGAGGCGGCGGGCGCCAACCCACTGATTTCAAATGCCTTAGGCGTTTCTGGGCCGCCGTGGACGCTGCGTTGACGGCCCGGATACGCGCGCCACGCGAATTTTCCGCTTTTCGACCGGCGTGACTTGACGCACCCTACGGGCTGCTGTTTAGTGTACTTAATGCACAACCAAAATCACTGCCCCGGAAAGTGATGCAGCTGGCAATCGAGCGCCGTCTCCGGGATGGCGCGGCCACTTCAGTGGAGGACAGCAGCATGACTTCGCGCAACAAGCAGACACTCATCGTCGCGATCGCGGTATTTGCCGTGGCCGGCGTCTCGATCTACATGGCCAACTACCGGCCCGACGCCATCAAGAGCGCGCTCGGCCCGGCCAATGCGTCCAGCGCCTCGAACGCGAGCAACGCCTCGAACGCGAGCAACACCTCGAACGCGAGCAACGCCTCGAACGCGAGCAACGCCTCGAACGCGAGCAACGCCTCGAACGCGAGCAACGCCTCGAACGCGAGCAACGCCTCGAACGCGAGCAACGCCTCGAACGCGAGCAATGCCTCGAACGCGAGCAACGCGTCGAACGCGAGCAACGCGTCGAACGCATCGTCGGCGCAATAGTGCGGCGCGGCCGGGACCCCGCGTCCCGATAAGCGTCACTTCCATCCCAGGGCGATAGTCGCGAGACTACCGCCTTTCTTTTTGCCTGGCCGCGATGGTCTACTCGATCCTGATCGCAAGCGTCGTCCCGCTCCTCTTCCTGTACATCGTCCGCTGGCTGAACTTCTTCGAGACGAACCGCTCGGGCTCGCTGCTGCTCGCGCTCGGCTGGGGTGTGGTGGCATTCGCGCTGTCGTACGCGGTCGACCACCCGCTGGTACCGATCTTCGGAAGGCCGACGGTGGCGGTGAAGATCGGGCCCGCGGTCGAGGAAATCTTCAAATCCCTGATGCTCGTGTACCTGGTCCGGCGCGCCGACTACACGTACTTCGTCGATGGCGCGGTCTACGGCTTCGCCGTGGGCATCGGCTTCGCCGTCGCGGAGAACATGCTGTACCTGAGCCGCGTGGACGTCAGCAGCGGCCTCATCGTGGCCATCACGCGCGCGTTCTCGTCATCGGTCATGCACGGCGGATCGACGGCGCTGGTCGGGATCGTGATTGGCGGCTTTCCGCTGGCGCGGGCCGTGCATCCGCTCATCGCGCTGCTGATCGGCTGGGCGCTCGCGATCGCCTACCACATGACGTACAACGACCTCGCGTTCAAGAACTGGGGCCAGAAAGGCCTCCTCGTCATCTGCGGCATCGCATTCACCGGACTCGTCGTCGTCAGCGCGGTGATCCTGTGGGGCCTGCGCCGCGAGCGAGCGCGCATTCGACGCACGCTGGTCACGCGCGCCGGCGTGTCGAAGGCCGAGGCGGGCCTCATCCGTCATATCGACGATCTCGACCATCTCCTCGACCCGGTCGAGGCGCGGTTCGGCGCGAGCAAGCGAGAGCAGGTGGCGCATGCCTTGCTGCTCGGCGCGCAGCTCGCGATGAAGCAGGCGCAGATGCGCGGCACCCGTGATCGTGAGCTGCAGCGCGAGCTGGCCGCGGAGATCACGGTGGCCAAGGCCGCGCTCAAGCGACAGCGCGGCGAGGTTGGTCTGTACGTGATGTCGTACGTGCGATCGATCGTTCCGCGCGCCTCCTGGTCGCTGTGGGCGCGCCTCGGCCAGACGCTCGCGAGCGCGCAACCGGCTACGCCGGGGGCGCCCTCGCTGTACGCGCGCGTCGACGCGGCGCTCGCCGCGCGAAATCAACCAGCGCGATGAATCGCGGGGAGGAGCTTCAGTGAAGTGTTTTTTCGACGACAACGAGGCGCGCGGCGTCTGCCGCTTCTGCGGGCGCGCAACGTGCGCCGATCATGCGCAGAAGCGCATGCCCTACATCAGCACCATCTTCGTCGGTGCGCAGAGCACGCCCAAGGCGGTCGTCGTGGCCGACGCGCTCTGGTGCGGGCAGTGCAAGCCCGAGGCGCAGCCCGTCCCGATGCCCGAGATCTACTGAGCGGCGAGCGCCGGCGCCCGGCGCGGATGCGCGCCGAATTCGAGCGCCGCATCGACCAGCGCGTCGAGATCGCCCGGCTGCGTGCGGTGATTGACGATGCAGGCACGGATCGCCAGCCGCCCATCCACGGTGGTGGCAGACGGCGCGGCGATACCCGACTCGTGAAGGTCCGCGATGATGCGCGCGTTGACCGCATCCGCATCGTCGCTGCGATAGCGGAAGCACACGATGTTGAGCTGCGCCGGCGCGAGCAGCTCGAGACTCGGCTCCCCGCGCACCCGCCGTTCGAGATAGCGGGCGAGCGCGCACGTGCGCGAAATGACGGCGCCGAGGCGCTCGGTGCCGAACACCTTGAGGGTGAACCACGTTTTCAGCGCGCGAAAGCCGCGCGACAGATCGGGCCCGAAGTCGCACGGCCATGGCGATCCCGCGGCGAGGCCGCGCGTCTCGCGGCGCAGGTACGCCGCGGGCGACGCGAACGCCGCGCGATGCTTCGTGCCGTCGCGCACGATGAGGAAGCCGGCGTCGTACGGCACCTGGCCCCATTTGTGGAAATCGAACGCGATGGAATCGGCCTGCTCGATGCCGGCCAGGCGGGGCGCGAGATCGCGAGCCAGCACGCCGAGCGCGCCGAAGGCGCCGTCGATGTGGAACCACAGCTTGCCGTCCCGGCAGATGCGCGCGAGCGTTGCGAGATCGTCGATGGCGCCGACGTCGACGCTGCCCGCCGTGCCGATGACGAGGAACGGCGTGAGGCCCGCCTCGCGATCCGCTGCGATCGCCGCCTGGAGCGCCGGCACGCTCATCCGGTGCTGCGCGTCGGTTTCGATGACGCGCAACGCCTGTCCGCCGAGGCCCGACAGCTCCATCGCCTGGCGCACGCAGCCGTGCGCCGATCGCGAGGTGTACGCCACGAGGCGCTCGTGTGCCGCGGCGAGGCCTTCCTGACGCACGCCGGCACCGAGCGCTGTCGTTCGCGCGATGATGACCGCGAGGAAATTCGCCATCGACGTACCCGTGACGAAGACTCCGCTCGCCGTTTGAGGGAACGCGAACATCTGCCGGGCCCATTCGACGATCTGGCGCTCGACCTCGATCGGAACGTGATCGCGGCCGCCGAGGTTCGCATTGAGTCCTCCGGCGAGCATCTCCGCCAGCATGCCCACGACGTTGCCGCCGCCGTGCACCCACCCCATGAACCCCGGATGCACGTTGCCCGTGGTGTAAGGCAGCACGTATTGCGCGAATTCTCTGTAGACATCCGCCAGCTCGGACGGCGCGCGCGGCAGCGCGGCACGGAATCGCGCGCGCACCTCGTCGGGGATGGGCTGCCACACCGGACGCTCGCGGATGTGCTCGACGTAGTCGAGCATGTCGTCGAGCATGACGTGCGCCTGCCGGCGCACGGCGGTCCAATCGTCGGGGTCCAGCGTCGGGCCGCTGGCGGCCTTTCGAAGATCGTCCATGGGAATCAGGATACCGCAGGTGTCGATTGCGCGCGCCGCGCTTCCTGCGCGGCCGTGACGTCGCGTGCGACGGCCACGGCGCCGAGCAGCGCACCGGTGGCCGAGCGCACGACCGCGAAGCTCATCTCGACATACAACCGGCCGCCCGTCTTGTGAATCCCTCGGGTCAGCGTCGCGCGCCCCGCAAGCCGCAGCGCGCCCGAGGCCATGGCGCGATCGAATCCGGTCCAGTGCGCGGCACGCAGTCGCTCGGGAATGATCAGGTCTAGGCTCTGGCCGATCGCCTCATCGGCGGAAAAGCCGAACACCGCCGTCGCGGCGGGATTCCAGGCGCGGATCACGCCCTGCGGATCGGCGAAGATCACCGCGTCGGCGATCGACTCGACGATTGCCCGCGCGGTAGCTTCGTCCGGAACGGTCTCGTCAGGCATCGGGCAGGAGAAGCGCGCGATACGGCGCTTCGCCGAAGAGCGTCGCATGGAGACGGCCTCGCGCACCGGCGCTCGCGCGCAGCAGGCGTGCGGCGGCGTTCTTGGCGGGTGTGGATTGCAGCAGCCGCCGCAGGATCAGCGCGCGGCGATGCTCGGGCCCGAAGTGCTCCGCGCACGAGCGTCGCCACCGCGACGCCGCCTCGGCCGCGTCGCGACTGCGAGCGATCGCGTCCGCGACCAGCGATCCGCTGCGCAGCGCATTGCCGATGCCGTCGCCGGTGAGCGGATCGGCGAGGTTCGCGGCATCGCCTACGCGCAACACATTGTCGTCCGCCGCATGCAGGTTCCAGCCGCCGAGCCCGACGTGACAGCCGATCGGCCGCTCTCGCCCGACGGCCGTGGGCGCGAGGCGTCGAAGCATCGGGTTGCGCGTTTCGAAGCGCGCGAGGAAATCGGTGACCGTATGCCCCCGCCGCGAGTCCGACCGCAGCATGCCGACGCCGATATTGAGCCGCACGGCGTCGTCGCCGTCGTCGAGTGGGAAGATCCACGCATAACCGCGGGGGAACGCAGCATCGGTGAAAAGCCGTACACAGGCGCGCTCGTGCGTCGTCATCGCCTCACGTGGTACGCGCCAGTACGCCCGCAGGCCCACGGCGTTCGCCGCGGCAGTGTGCGCCCCGCGCGCGTCGATGACGAGGTCGAACTCGTCGAGGAGCGGGTCGCTGCCGACGCGCACGTCGCGAAGCAGCGGCGTGCACCCCGCGGCGAGCGCGCGGTCCCGGACCGCGTCATCGAGCACGCAGCGACGGATGCAACGCGCCGGGCGCGCAAGCGTTGCGAACGTTTCGAGCCCCGCGGGGGACGCGAGCGCGGTGCCACGGATGAGCGTCGCACCCGGCAGCGCCGCGGCATCGACACCGAGGCTCTCGAGCTCGCGCAGCGCAGCGTGAGGGATCCAGTCGCCACACACCTTGTCGCGCGGAAAATGGGCGCGATCGATCAGGGTGACCGAAAAGCCGCGTGCCGCCAGGTGAAATCCAGCCGCCGACCCTGCGGGACCTGCGCCGACGATGCCGATGCGCCGCATGGGGCGATGATAGCAACGTTGACGATGCGCGAAATGGCGGACTAGCATCGGCCATGCCGAGCCCACACGCGCGGGACGCTGGCGACGCACGACGCTATGCGCGACGCACCGTCGCGCTGACGCTCGTTCTGTATGCGATTCTGGCCGCCGCGCTTCTCGGCCGGCTCTCGCCGTGGGTGTTCGTCGTCGTGCTGCCGCTGCTGTACGTGCGGCTGTCGCTCGCCTTGCACGAGCTGATGCACCTGCGCACGGCAGCGCAGGTGTCGTGGTTCCACGCGCTCGCCATGATCTTCGACACGCCGCTCGGACTCGGTTATCGCGAGCACCGCGCGATCCACCTGCGGCACCATCGCCACGCCGGGACGGTGCGGGATCCCGAGCTCTTCCAGATCGAGGGTGGTCACCTGCGGGCGCTCGGCTGCGCGCTCGTATCGCCCGAGTACGCTGCATGGCGATGGGTCCGCGAGCGCGGCTTGTCTCGCGACCTGCTTTGGCAGGCCGGCGTGCGCGGCGCACTGTTCGCGTGCCTCGTGGCGTTGAACCCACCGGTATTCGCGGCCTACTGGGCGACGCTGCGTGTGTGCATCGGCGGGGCGAGCTTCGTGTTCCATCACCTCATGCACAACCGCGACGGTGCCCTGGGCACGTTCGCGTTCCCCGGGGTGTCGCGGCGCGCGGTCGCGATGGCGCAGCTGGCTTTCGGCCGGGAGCCGGTGACGATCGTGAGGGAGCATCGCGCGCACCACCGCGATCCCAGCGTGCGCGCGCGGGACCTCGCGCGCGCCGCCTGAAGGGATCGGGGCGCCTACTGCAGCGACCGGTTGGCGAGGTCGCGCTCGAGCACGCGCAGGTGGCTCACGAGGTCGCCGGCGACTCGACGCGCCGATTCCGAATCGGCGTCCGCGTCGAGGCGCTGGACGGCCTGGTCGAGCAGAGCGGCGAGCTCGCGCGCGTGGCGCACCAGCTCGCTCACGGTCGACCGGCCGGCGCCGTTGCGAACACGGCTCGTGATGTCGTCGAGCGTCGAGCGAAGTGCCCGCTCGATCTGCGCGATAGCTGAAGCACGTGCGCGGTCCATGAGGCGGACACACTACCGTCCGCGGTTACGCGGCACTATCCGCCGCACGCGCCTCCGCCTGTAGGAAACGTCCGACGCAGCAGCTGTGCCGCGCCGTTCATCTGGGCGAAACGGCCGCGCCGCGCACAGTAGGTGACGTACCGCCGCAGGAAAATCCGCACGAGGTCGCGCTCGACGCCATCCTCGAGGCTGGAGACGAGTTTGAGCGGCGGCTCACTGATGCGCGACAGCTCGCGGTGCGATACCACGCGCCGGTGCGGGTTGTAGCCACCGGCCGTTGGCGCAGGAACGCTGGGCGCGCCGGTCAGCTCCCAGGTCGCGTAGCGCGCAGCGATATTGTCGAGGCTCGCGCGGTAGCGCGCGCGCACCCATTTGCCGGTGACCGGATCCTTGTAGCGGAAGGGGTAGAGCTCCTCGCGCGCCATGCGTGCATGTTGCGGACGCGCGCGGCAAAGGTCAACTCGCGTAGGAAAGCGCCTACACGCGCAACGCCGCGCGCGCTTGCCGGTCCAATCGCAGGCTTCGAACACTCGGCAAAGGCGCATGGCACGTAACGGAGAGAGGGGTCGCGATGTGTCGACCGCAGGCAGTCGGCTCATGGACGCACCAGGCGCGCACGTCAGGCCCCGAGGCACCTCGTTTCGCGTTCATGCGCCGAACGCGCGCCGCGTCGCGGTGGTGCCTGAAGGAGGATCGGTCGAGATCGCCATGACGCGCGACGGCCGCGGCGCGTGGCACGTGGACGCAACGGATCTTCGCGCGGGAATGCTGTACCGCTACCGCGTCGACGACGCGCTCTACCCCGATCCGTGCTCGCGCTTCCAGCCCGCGGGCGTGCACGGTGCCTCGATGATCGTCGACCCGTCCGGCTACGCATGGCGCGACGCCGATTGGCGCGGCGTGTCGATGCACGGGCAGGTCGTGTACGAGCTGCACATCGGGTCGTTCACCGCGGAAGGCACGTTCGATGCCGCAATCGGCGAGCTCGAAGCGCTTCGCGAGTTCGGCGTGACGCTCATCGAGATCATGCCCGTCGCCGAATTCCCGGGCCGCTGCAACTGGGGCTACGACGGCGTGGGCCTCTTCGCGCCTTACCATGGCTACGGGGACCCGCACGCGCTGCGGCGCTTCGTGGATGCCGCCCACGGCGCGGGCCTCGGCGTGCTGCTCGACGTGGTCTACAACCATCTCGGGCCCGACGGAAACTACCTGGCCGCCTACAGCGGCGACTACTTCAGCACGCGGCATCGCACGGAGTGGGGAGACGCGCTCAATTTCGACGGGCGCGATGCAGCGCCGGTGCGCGATCTCTTCAAGCGCAACGCCGCGTACTGGATCGAAGAATTCCATCTCGACGGCCTGCGACTCGACGCGACGCAGAGCATATTCGACGATACGAAGCCCCACATCATCGCGGAGATCGTGCAGGCGGCGCGCGCGGCGGCCTCCCCGCGCTCCATCGTCGTGGTGGGCGAGAACGAGCCGCAGCACGTCGAGGCGTTGTGGCCGGTCGAGCGCGGCGGCTGGGGCCTCGACGCGCTGTGGAACGACGACTTCCACCATTCGGCCCACGTGGCGCTCACCGGCCGCCGCGACGGCTACTACCACGATCACCGAGGCACGGCGCAGGAGTTCGTGTCCGCGGCACGGCATGGATTCCTCTTCCAGGGACAGCGCTACCAATGGCAGGGCAAGTCGCGGGGGACGGTTGTGACCGACGAGCCCGCCGCGAGCTTCGTGCACTTCCTCGAGAATCACGACCAGGTCGCGAACACGCTGAAGGGCGCGCGCGTGCGGACGTGCACCAGTCCGGGTCGCTATCGCGCGCTGTCGGCGCTGCTGCTCCTCGGCCCGCAGACGCCGATGCTCTTCATGGGACAGGAGTTCGGGTCGATGCGGCCCTTTCGCTTCTTCGCGGACCATGAGCCGAAGCTCGCGCAGAAGGTTTACGAGGGTCGCCGCGAGTTCCTGAGGCAGTTCAGTTCGTACGCCACGGAGGAGGCGCAGCGTCGCGTGCCCGATCCCGGCGACCCCGATACGTTCGCGTCGTGCAAGCTCGATCGCGCAAACGACACGGATGCGTCGATCGCCGCGCTGTACCGCGATCTGCTGGCGCTTCGCCGCAGCGATCCGGTGATCGCGCGGCAATGCCGCGAGGCCATCGACGGCGCCGTGCTATCCGAGCACGCGTTCGTGCTGCGCTGGCGCGACACGCAGCATGGCGATCGCCTGCTCGTCATCGCGCTTCGTGACGACGTCGATTTCCGCCCCGCACCCGAGCCGCTGCTCGCGCCGCCGCGCGGTGACGCGTGGAGCATGCGCTGGTCGAGCGACGCCCCGCGCTACGACGGTCCGGGTGCCGTCGATCCGTGCAGCGAGGAGGGCTGGCGCATCCCCGGCGAGAGTGCGACGCTGCTGGTCGCGATCCGCAGCGTGCAGGCATGACGCTGCCGCCTGCGATCGTGTTCGACTGGACGGGCGAGGGCGATCCCGCGTTCCTCCGCGATCGGGAGTGGCTCGTCACCAACGGCCTCGGCGGTTACGCGTCGGGCACGCTGCTCGGCATCGGCACGCGCCGTTACCACGGACTCTTCGTGCCCAATCTCGTCGCGCCCAAAGGGCGCCACGTCATGATCGCGCGTTTCGACGAGGAAATCGTTCTGGCCGATCGCGTCGTGCGCCTCGGCGGCGCCGAGTTCCTCGACGGCCGGCTCGAGACCGACGTCCACCGCTGCCTGCGGCGCTTCACGCTCGAAGCGCTGATGCCCACGTGGCGCTTTCAGATCGGCGAGCACGTCATCGAAAAGACGATCGTGATGCCGGAGTACCAGAACACGGTGTGCGTCAGGTATCGCCTGGTCGAAGGATCGGGCCTGCGCCTGCGGCTGCGGCCGTTCGCCGCCTTCCGTCGACAGGACGCCGTGCTCGAGCATCACGACGACTGGCCCTTCGTGTTCACGTATGCGCGAGGACGACACGAGCTGCGGCGATCGGACGGCGATCTCGCGCTGCGGTTCGGGCTGCAGGCGGCGAACGGCGTGTTCGTGTGCGACGAAAAGGCGAGCCGCGACGTGCTCTACCGCGTCGAGCAGGCGCGCGGTTACGATCACAGCGAGAACCTCTTCAGTCCCGGCTACTTCGCCGTCGACCTCGAGCCGGGCGCGACGACCACGTTCCTCGCGACGACGCAAGGATGGGAAGCGCTCGCAGTCGACGGCGACGAGGCCGTCGCCGCCGAGCGCACGCGCGTCGAGCGCTTGCTCGGCATGGCGCCCGAGAACGCGCGCACCGAGATGGCTGCGCAGCTCGTCGCGGCGGCGGACCAGTTCATCGTGCTTCCGGGAAGCCGCCTGGAGGAGACGTTGCAGGCGGGCGCGTCGGGCGACGAGGTGCGCACCGTCATCGCAGGCTATCACTGGTTCGGCGATTGGGGCCGCGACACGATGATCAGCCTGGAAGGCCTCACGCTCTGCACCGGCCGGTGGCGCGAGGCGGCCGCGATCCTGCGCACGTTCTCGCACTACGTGCGCGACGGCCTGCTGCCGAACCTCTTTCCGGAAGGCGCGCGCGAGGCGCTGTACCACACCGTCGACGCGACGCTGTGGTACTTCCACGCGCTCGATCGCTACACGGAAGTCACGGGCGACACCGCGCTCGTGGCGAGCCTCATGCCCGTGCTTCGCGACATCATCGCGCATCATGTGCGCGGCACGCGCTTCAACATCGGCGTCGATCCCGCGGACGAGCTGATCCATGCCGGCGCCGCGGGCTACCAGCTCACCTGGATGGATGCGAAGGTCGGCGACTGGGTCGTCACGCCACGCCGTGGCAAGCCGGTCGAGATCCAGGCGCTCTGGTACAACGCGCTGCGCCGGATGCACGCGTGGTCGGCGCTCGTGCGCGAGTCCGGCGACGAGTACGGAGCGCGCGCGGAGCGCGTTGCGCAGAGCTTCAACCGCCGCTTCTGGAATCCCGCACGCGGCTATCTGTACGATGTCGTCGACGGCAAGCAGGGCGACGACGCGAGCTGCCGTCCGAACCAGGTGTTCAGCCTGTCGCTGCACCATCCGGTGCTCGCGCGCGAGCATTGGCACGCCGTGCTCGAGCACGTGCGCCGCGCGCTCCTGACGCCGTACGGCCTGCGCTCGCTGTCACCGGACCATCCCGACTACAAGCGCAACTACGAAGGCGACCTCCGCGCGCGCGATGCCGCGTATCACCAGGGCACGGTGTGGCCCTGGCTGATCGGGCACTTCACCAACGCATGCCTGCGCGTCGAGGGTGATGCCGCCGCACTGCGCCCGTTGCTGCACGGCTTTCGCGATCATCTGCGCGATGCCGGTGTCGGCAGCATCAGCGAGATCTTCGATGCCGACGCGCCCTTCATTCCGCGCGGCTGCATCGCGCAGGCCTGGAGCGTCGCGGAAGTGCTTCGCGCATGGCTCGCCACGGCTCCCGCACCGCACAATTGACACTGCGTCCCGTCGGCTCGCGACCGACAGGAATTCCGTCCTTTGGCTGATACCTCATGGGTCGCGGCGCGGCTAATGTACGAGCCATGTCCGCTATCGTCATCACGATCTCGCCGAGCCGCGTGCACTACACGCCGCTGCGGCGCGCGCTGCCGGCGTCGACGCCCACACCGCGCGCGGACCGTCTCCATAGCGTGCTGCTGGTCGCGGCAGGGCTCGTCGCTTTCGTGGACGTGGAGTTCGGTCTGGCGTACGCGCTGCATTTCGCCGCGCGCCTCTTCGGCTGAGCCAGCCAGACGCGCGACAGGGCCGACGCTCCGTTGCGGGCGCTAACGCCCGTTGCCAGTGCTAACGCCGTCCCGCGCGCGCACGCTGCTGGGCCGGCGCAGCCGCGGGTGTAGCCGCCGCCTTGCGCGCGGCCTTGCGCTCAACGGGCGCCTTCCCGGCCGCTTTTTGCTGGACCGACGCGCGCAGCGCCTCCATGAGGTCGATCACCTGCCCCGCCGGCTCGGCGAGCGTGGGCGCCACCTCGATCTGCTTGCCTTCGATCTTGCGCTCGATCGCGGCCTCGATGCGCTCGCGTACGTCGTCCTTGTACGCTGCCGGGTCGAAGCGCTCCTCGGAGATCTGATCGATGAGTTGCTGCGCGAGCGCCAGCTCCTGGTCACGCACGGGCGTCGCCGGAATGCCGATCTCCTCGATGGAGCGCACCTCCGGCGCGTAGAGCAGCTGCTGCATGACGATGCCGCCCTCGACTGCGCGCAACTGCACGATGAACTGCTTGCCGCGCGCCGCCCAGCGCGCCACCGCCGTGCGACCGGATCGGCGCATCGCTTCGGCAAGAAGCGCGTACGGCTTGTCGCCGCCCTTGTCGGGCCCCAGAAAATACGCGCGGTCGTAGTAGACCGGATCGATGCTGTCGGAGGGAACGAACGCGTCGATCTCCACGAGGTTCGTGCCTTTCTCCTCCATCTCCTTCAGCTCTTCGGACGTGAAGGTGACGTACTGGTCCTTCGCGAACTCGTAGCCCTTGATCGTGTCGCCGCGGTCGACGGGGATGCCTTCGCGCTGGCAGATGTACTGCTGGCGCAGGCGCGACCCGCAGCCCTTGTGCAGGAGGTTGAACGACACCGCGCCGCTCGCCTGGGTCGCCGAGTACAGCTTGACCGGGATCGAGACCAGCCCGAACGACAGCGTGAGCGAGGCGATCGCGCGTGCAGCCATGAGCCCCGTCGTTCCTTCCGTCCTAGTGGCGGCCGTGGGCCGTCGCTTTGCGCGCGCCCGTCTTGGCAGCGCCGCCGCGTGCCGAGGCGGTCTTGGGCGCATCGGCGGGCTTCGGCGTGCCGTTTCGGGTGCGCCGCCGTGCCTTCGTCTGGGTGGCCAGCGCTTCCTTGCGCGCCATCAGTTGCAGGCCGAGCGCATCGAGGTCGATCTCGGACCTGCGCGCGAGCGGGAAGAGCTCGCCTTCCTCCTCGCGCACGTGATGCTTCACGTACTCGCTCAGCACCTTGACCTTGGCGTCGTAGAGCAGGTCGTCGGGCGCCGCGGATTCGAGCTCCTCGACGAGCATGCGCACCATGTGATGCTCGACCGTGGCCTCGTCGACGAGATCGGAGACATCGTCGATGTCCTTGTGCACCGCCGGATAGAACAGCTCTTCCTCGATCTGCGCGTGCACGGTGAGCGCCTTGCACAGCATCGCGACGATCTGCCCTTTCAACTCGGCGTTCGATTCCTCCCGCGCATCCTCGTACTGGTCGAACAGCTTCTCGACCTCGTCGTGGTCGCTCTTGAGCAGCTCGATGGCATTGGTCGGGTTGTCGCTGCCGAATCCCAGCATGGCACGTCCTCCGATGCGTGTAGCGATGAGTATCTGAACGGCGCGCGCTCCGGGCTGTCGGCGCGCTGCGGTTTAGCGTGTAGGAGGGTCGCTCGACGCTCGCCCGGTGCAAACGCTTGCGGCCATCCACGCGATGTGACCATAATTTGTCGTAAACAACCATCGGTTCGACGAATGCGGCAACGGGTCATCTGCGCAGTTCGTGCGGGCGAGGCGTGCCGGGGCCTGGTTGGCCGGAACCCTTGGCCGGCCTGGACCGCGCGCGCAGGTGCACGGCGGGATGGTGCCGCCGCGGGCGAGGCTGTCGCTGTCGCCGGCATGCCAATGCTGCGGGCGTGGCCCCGATCCTGACCCGCGTGCCGCGCGCACCGCATGGACGTGAGCAGGAGACGCGTGACAAGTCGCGTCCTCAACCCGTGCACGACGACCATGGCGACCATTTCGACCTCGCGCGCGGCATCGCGCTCGGGATCGTCGTGGGCGTGGTGATGTGGGGGTTGGCGGCGTTCATCGTGTGGGCGATGTTGAGCGGCTGAATGGCGACCCGCTGCTCGCGGCGCGGAAAGGACTTGTACGGGGCGCCAACGCCCCCCGATGGCGTGGCGCAGTGTACCGCGTTGTGCCGGTTGCCCTAGCCGGGCATGCGGCCGGCGAGCACCGCCTGGAGCGTGGGCAGGTCGACCGGCTTGGTGAGATGCGCGTCGAAGCCCGCGTCCTGGCTGCGATGACGATACGCGTCTTCGCTGCGCCCGGAAAGGGCGATGAGTCGAAGGCCTCCCATCGCTTCGTGCCGGCGAAGGCGGCGTGCGAGCTCGAAGCCGTCCATGACGGGCATCGTGAGATCGAGCAGCGCCACGGTGGGCTTGAAGTCGGCGGCATCCGCCAACGCCGAAGCACCGTCGAAGGCGACGTGGGCGGTGCTGCCGAGAAGCTCGACGAGCATCGCCAGGCTCTCCGCCGCGTCGCGATTGTCGTCGACGATCAGGACGCGCTGCGCGGGTGAGCTCGCAGCGTCCGTCTGGCGCAGCGCCCCTTCCGCCGAATCAGCCCCGGCATCGGCCGCCGGCAGCCGCACCGTGAACTCGCTGCCCTGTCCCTCGCCGCGGCTGCGGGCGCACACGGTGCCCTGATGCAGCTCGACCAGCGTTCGCACCAGCGCCAGACCGACGCCGAGACCGGCCTTCATGCCGTCGACCCACCGCTCCTCCTGGGTGAAGAGGTCGAAGACGTGCGGAAGGACGTCGGGCGCGATGCCGACACCGTTGTCGCAGACGCGGATGTCGATCATGCCGCCGTCGCGCTCGACCGTGAGGTCGATGCGGCCGCCGGACGGCGTGAATTTCGCGGCGTTGTCGAGCAGGTTCTCCAGCGCTTGGGCGAGGCGAACCGGGTCGGCCTCGACGAACGCCGGCGTCTCGAGGCCACGCAGCGTCAACGCATGTCGGCATGCGTCGATGTGCGGCCGCGCGGCCTCCACGGCGCTGGAGATCACCGAAGCGATGTCGACGCGCTGCCGCTGGAGCTTGAGCTTGCCGCGAGTGATCCTCGACGCATCGAGAAGGTCGTCGACGAGCCGCACGAGGTGCTCGACCTGGCGATCGACCATCGCGAGCACCGGTTCGGCGTCCGCGCCCGGCCCGATGCGGCGCAGGAGCGGCACCGCGCAGCGCAACGGCGCGAGCGGGTTGCGCAGCTCGTGCGCGAGCGTGGCGAGGAACACGTCCTTGCGGTGATTCGATTCAATGAGCCGCGCCTCGGCGTTCTTCTGTCCCGTGATGTCGACGAGGACGTTCACGCCGCCGATGATGCGGCCGTTGCGGTCGCGCTGCGGGCTCGCATGCGCGAGCGCGATGCGCCGACTGCCGTCGGGGCGCTCGACCACGATCTCGCGGCCCTCGTACTGGCGACCGTCGCGCAATGCACGCGCCATCCAGCAATCGTCGTGGGGGATGCGCGCTCCGCCGGTCGTGTACAGGCGCCACGAGCCGCAGTACACGTCCGCCATGTCGTTCATCTTCGGCACACGACCCCACAACGCCATGGCGTGCGCGTTGTAGTACGTGATGCGACCCGCGGCGTCGCAGGTGTAGGCGGCGGCGGGCAGCATGTCGAGCAGCGCTCGAAAGGCCTCGCTGCCAACGGCGGGGACAAGCTCGGCACGTGACTGGAGCGCGGACATGACGGAAAAAATGGACGGACAGCGACCGCGCGCTCAGCACGCGAGGAGCGATTGTGCTCGGTGACATGCGACGATTCCATCAGGCGTGCGCCCGGGTTCATGTCGGCGTATGTCCTACGCGGCGCGGGCGAACGCGCGTGCCGCTCGCGCTGTCTGCTAGCGATTCGGGCCAATCGCGAGGAGCAGACATGGGCGAAGTGAAGGAGAAGCAGAAAGCCGTTACGAACCCGGCGCAGCCGGAGCCGAAGCCGCCGTTCCCGAAGCAGCATCAGGATCAGCCGGGGCTCGAATCCAAGCTCACGCCGCGCCCGCGGTTCGAGGCCGAAGACTATCGAGCCGCCGGCAAATTGTCCGGAAAGAGCGCGCTGATCACGGGCGGCGACTCGGGTATCGGCCGCGCGGTGGCGGTGCTCTTCGCGCGCGAAGGCGCCGACGTGGCGATCGGCTATCTGCCGGAGGAGCAGTCCGACGCCGACGAGACGCGGCGGGCGGTCGAGGCCGAGGGGCGCCAGTGCCTCCTGTGCCCCGGCGATCTGACCGACGCCAGGTTCTGCGACGAAATCGTGAACAAGACCGTGAAGAAGTTCGGCAAGCTCGACGTGCTCGTGTCGAACGCCGCGCACCAGACGCGCAAGCAGTCGCTCGACGAGCTGACCGACGAGGAGCTCGACAAGACGTTCAAGACCAACATCTACGCGTACATCCGCCTCGCGCGCGCGGCGCTGCGGCACATGAAGGCGGGCGCATCGATCATCGCGACGAGCTCGGAGACCGGCATCCTGGGCTCGGCGAAGCTGCCGGACTATTCGGCAACGAAGGGCGCCATCAACGCGTTCACCAAGACGCTGGCGCAAAACGTGCTCGACAAGGGGATACGCGTGAACGCCGTCGCGCCGGGCCCCGTATGGACGCCGCTCAATCCGTCGGACAGCGGCCTGCCGGCGGAAAAGGTCGCCGAATTCGGAAAGCAGAACCCGACCGGCCGTCCCGCGCAGCCCGAGGAGCTCGCGCCCGCCTATGTATTCCTGGCTTCGAACGCCGACTCCTCGTACATCACCGGCACGGTGCTGCAGGTGATGGGCGGGGAGCCGGCCGGCGGCTAGGGCGTGAGCGCCGGCTCCGACAGCGCGCCGACCTGCTCGCGCAATTCGAGGATGCGGTCCTGCCAATACCGCTGCGTGCCGAACCACGGGAACGCAGCGGGAAAGGCAGGATCGTCCCAGCGGCGCGCGATCCATGCCGCGTAGTGGATGAGTCGCAGCGTGCGCAGCGCCTCGACGAGCTGCAGCTCGCGCGGATCGAACAGGCGAAAGCGCTCGTAGCCGGCGAGGATCGCGCGAAGCTGGGCCTCCATCGAGGCCCGTTCGCCGGAAAGCAGCATCCAGAGGTCCTGCACGGCGGGGCCGTTGCGCGCATCGTCGAAGTCGACGAAGTGCGCGCCGGCGTCGGTCCACAGCACATTGCCGCCATGGCAATCGCCGTGAAGCCGTAGCGCCGTCGTCGCGCCCGCGCGTGCGAATGCCGCGTGCACGCCTTCGAGCGCCTGGTCGACGACCGCGACGTACGCGGCGCGAAGTTCGGGCGGCACGAAATCGTGCTCGAGCACATAGTCGCGCGCGTCCTCGCCGAAGTCGCGCACGCTGATCGACGGCCGCTCGGCGAAGGCGCGCGCCGCGCCGACGCTGTGGATGCGCGCGATGTACAGGCCGAGGCGCTCGAGCGTCATGCGGTCGTCGAGCTCCGGCGCGCGACCGCCCTGTCGCGCGAACACCGCGAAGCGGAAATCCGCATGGCGATGCAGCGTCAGGCCATCGCGCACGAGCGGCGGCACCGCGGGCACCTCGCCGTGCGCGAGCTCCAGCAGGAACGCGTGCTCCTCGAGGATCTGCGCGTCGGTCCAGCGGTGCGGACGGTAAAACTTGGCGACGACCGGCGGCCCGTCCTCGCACCACACCTGGTACACCCGATTCTCGTAGCTGTTCAGGGACAGCAGGCGTCCGTCACCGCGCACGCCGATCGCATCGAGCGCATCGAGCACCACGTCCGGCGTGAGACCGCTGTAGGCCGGCGCATCCATGGCGCGATTCTAACGACCTGCTATCGTGGCGCCTTTACGCGCCGCGCCTTTCACATGTCCGACTTCGCCGATCGCATCGCCCGCCAGTGGGATGACGACATCATCCCGCAACTGGTCGAGTACGTCCGCATTCCCGCCAAGTCGCCGCACTTCGACCCGGCATGGGAATCGAACGGCCACATCGAGCGCGTGATCCGGCTCGCGGAAACATGGTCGCGTGCGCAGCCGGTGCGCGGACTTCAGGTCGAGATCGTTCGCCTCCCCGGGCGAACGCCGCTGCTGTTCTTCCAGGTGCCCGGCTCGGCGCCCGGCACCGTGCTCCTGTACGGGCACCTCGACAAGCAGCCCGAGATGGTGGGCTGGCACGAAGGGTACGGCCCGTGGCAGCCACGCATCGCCGACGGCAAGCTCTACGGTCGTGGGGCGGCCGACGATGGCTACGCCGTGTTCGCGGCGTTGTCGGCCATCGGCGCGCTGCAGGCGCACGGCATCGCGCACGCGCACTGCGTCGGGCTGATCGAGACGTGCGAGGAGTCGGGCAGCTACGACCTGCCGGCGTATTTGAGCGCGCTGCGCTCGCGTATCGGCGAAGTGGATTTCGTGGTCGGGCTCGACTCGGGATGCGGCGACTACGAGCGCCTGTGGGTCACGACGTCGCTGCGCGGGCTCGCCGCGGGCACGCTGTCGGTGGACGTGCTCACCGAAGGCGTGCACTCCGGCGACGCGAGCGGTGTCGTGCCTTCGTCGTTTCGCATCGCGCGGAAGCTCCTCGACCGGCTCGAGGATGCGAGCACGGGGTGGGTGCGGCCTTCCGCGTTCCACACCGCGATCCCGGCGGAGCGGATCGAGCAGGCCGCGCACGCCGCGTCGATCATGGGCGACACCGTGTTGACCAAGTATCCCTTCGCGGGCGGCACGCAGCCGATGGTGAACGACGGCGCCGAAGCGTTGCTCAATCGCACGTGGCGTCCCGCGCTCTCGGTCGTGGGCGCCGACGGGCTGCCGGCCATCGCCAACGCGGGAAACGTTCTGCGGCCGCGCACGGCGCTCAAGCTGTCGCTGCGGCTGCCACCGCCCATCGACGGTCACGCCGCGACGCAGGAGATGAAGGCGCTCCTCGAATCGGATCCGCCGCACGGCGCGAAGGTAGCTTTCGCGGCGGACCAGGGCGCGACGGGCTGGAACGCGCCGCCTACGGCGCCGTGGCTCGGCGAAGCGCTGGAGCGTGCGTCGCAGAAGTTCTACGGCAAGTCGGCGGCCGGCATGGGAGAGGGCGGGACGATCCCGTTCATGGCGATGCTGGGCGCGCAGTTCCCTTCGGCCCAATTCCTCATTACCGGCGTGCTCGGGCCGCACTCGAACGCGCACGGTCCCAACGAGTTCCTGCACATCGCGTACGCGAAGAAGCTCACCGCATGCGTGGCCGATGTGCTGGCGGCGCACGCGACGCGCGACGAGTGATCAGCGCGTGGCGACGAGCTCGAGCTTGCGCGCGGCGTAGCGGCGCAGCAAAAGACGCGTCACGTCGAGGTCGAACGCAGGTCGCGGCGGCGCTTCGAGCAGGCCGTCGAGATCGCCCTGGTCGCGCGCGGTCCCGAGCCAGCACCAGGCGTTGAACACGTGCACGTCGACGCGCTCGCCCGTTCTCGCGCGCTCGCGCACGAGCGCGGGCCCGCGGCCCGGCCATGGCGGGATGCGCAGCGGCGCGAGCGCCTCGTGCAAGCGCTCGTCATGGGCTTGCGGTGATTCCTCGCCGACGCAGACGCCGCCGCAGCGGCGGAGCTGCCGCGCAAAGCACGGCCCCTGCGGCCGGCGCTCGAGCGCGAGGCGCCGCCAGCACAGCCGGTGCTCGGCGGCCCGTTCGCGCAGCGCCGCGCGGGCCGCGTCGCGCGATCCGAAAGGTCCATACATGCCCGCGAGCTCCGACGGCGCGATGGCACGCGCCGGCACGAACTGCGGCGCTCCGTCGTCGCGGAATGCGAGCACGCCGGCATCCTCCTTGCGTCGCAGGGCGCGATTGTGTGCCGGCATCAGCGCCTTGATCAGCACCGCTTCGCGCAACAGCGCGCCGAGCTCGCCGGCGGTCTCCTCATGCTCGATGCGGCGGATCTCCTGCGACAGGCGAAGATCGGTCTCGCTGCGCCAGTCGCCGGTGAAATGCGCGCCGACGCGCTCGCGCAGGTCGACGCTCTTGCCGATGTACAGCGGCAACGGATTCTCGCCGTAGAAGAGATACACACCCGGTGCGTCGGGCAGCGCGTCGAGCGCGTCGGCGGCGAGCTGCGCCGGCAGGCTCGGGATGCGCAGGATGCGCTTGATCGCGGCGTCGACGGTGTCGCGCGGCAGGAGCGCGTACGCCTTCTGCACGAACGACCAGATCGCGCGCGCGTCGCCAAGCGCGCGATGGCGCGCGTCGACCTCGAGGCCGTGCCGCGCGATGAGCGCGTCCAGGCCGTGTCCCTCTCCTTCCGGAAACAGGCGCCGCGACAGGCGCACGGTGCACAGCACGCGCGCAGTGAACGCCGCCCCGATGCGCGCGAATGCATTCTTCAGGAAGCCGTAATCGAAGCGCGCGTTGTGCGCGGCGAAGACGCAATCGGCGAGCTCCGCGCGAACGTGCGCCGCCACGGCGTCGAACGACGGCGCACGCGCCACCATGGCATCGGTGATTCCGGTGAGCGTCTGGATCGCCGGCGGGATGGGCACCTGGGGATTGACGAGGCTCGACCACTCGCTCACCCGCACGGCGTCGCCGTCGCGGGCGACGCGCACGATGCCGATCTCGGTGATGCGGTCGCCGCCTGCGTGCGTGCCGGTCGTCTCGAGGTCGACGAAGGCGAAATCGGGCAGGTCGCGCGGAAGCATTCGGTCGCGGTCGCGTCGGCCGCCAGCCGGCCTTGACGCCAGAACGTTCGTTCGGCTATTGTAGCGCCGTGTCGAACGATCGTTCCTACCTGGCGCGCCTGCAAGACTACTACGCCATGCATCGCGCGTTGCCGTCGTATGCGTCCATCGGCTCGCTGCTCGGGCTGAAGTCCAAGTCCTCGGTCGCGGCGCTCGTGGCGCGGCTGAAGCTTGCCGGCTACCTGGAGGCGACCCCCGATCGCCGGCTCGCGCCCACCAAGCGGTTTTTCGCGCGGCCGCTCGCGTCGGTGCCCGTGCGCGCGGGCTTGCCCGAGGCGGTCGAGGACGACGATCCCGACGCCGTCACGATCGACGACTACCTGATCGAGCGGCCTTCGCAGACGGTGCTGGTGCGGGTGCGGGGCGACTCGATGATGGACGCCGGCATCTTCGAGGGCGACCTCGTTGTGGTCGAGAAACGGCCCGCCGCTCAGAAGGGCGACATCGTGGTGGCTATCGTCGACGGCCAGTTCACGCTGAAGCGCCTCGATCTCGAGCAGGGCCGCTTCGTGCTCAAACCCGAGAATCCCGCCTACCCGGTGATCCGGCCCGAGGGCGCGCTCGAGATCTTCGGCGTCATGGTCGGCCTCGTGCGCAAGCTCTGAGGCCGCGCACCGGCATCTGACGCGTCTCGCGCGGTTGGGCTAGGACGCCATTCGCGCGCTCTTCGGTTTGTCGCGCAGCGACGCCCCGGTGCCGCTCACGCAGTTGCGCCCAGCGGCCTTGCACGCGTAGAGCTCGGCGTCCGCCGCCGCGAGCATGCGCTCGCCCGAGTCGAGCGACGTGTCGGCGCAGTAGCCGATGCTGATGGTGAGCGCAAGGTCGGGCGCGATGCTCGACCAGGGATATTGCTCCACCGCGCTGCGCACTTTCTCGCACACGACGAACGCGGCGTCGGCGTCGGTCTCGGACATCACCAGAACGAACTCCTCGCCGCCGTAACGGGCGACGAGGTCGGTCTGACGGACCTGGCTTTGCAGGAGCTGCGCGAGCGCCTTCAGCACGGCATCACCGATCGCATGCGAGTGCTGGTCGTTGACGTGCTTGAAATGGTCGAGGTCCGCGACCGCGACGGCGAGCGGTCGGCCGTGACGCTGTACCAGTGCGAACGACTCGGTGAGGCGCATGTCGAGCCTGCGGCGGTTCGCGAGTCCGGTGAGGGCGTCCTCGTACGTCTGCCGCTCGAGCTGGTCGACGAGCGAGATGCGCAGCACGTTGGCCTCGGTGAGCGACGCGTTGAGCGCCTCGAGCTCGGCATTCGCCTTCGACAGCGCGTCCTGCCGCTCGCGCATCATCTCGGCCTCGCGGCGCGCGGCCTCGACTTCATGGTGGATCTGCAGCGCGCGCACCTTGTTGCCGGCGCTCTCCGACAGGACCTCGCGCTCCACCTTGTGGAAATGGCGGTAGTGCGTGAGCGCGGCGGCGTAGTCGCCCTTGGACTCGTGATGATCGGCGAGCGCCTCGTGGCATTCGGCGGCGAGCTGTCGCAGCCCGTGCCGCTGGCACAGCGCGAGCGCGGCTTCGAGGAATGCCCGACCTTCGTCGTGACGTTGCTGGCGGCTGCACAACCGCCCCAGCGCGATGCGCGCATCGCCGACCCCGTATCCGTATCCCGTCCGTTCGGAGAGCTCCAGCGCCTCGCGCAGCGTGGCTTCGGCAACGTCCAGCTGGCCGGCGCGCTCCTGCGCGAGGCCGAGATTGGTGAGTGAGCCCGCCTTGTGCAGCGACAACCCGAGTCGATCGAAGATGTCGCGCGCTTCGGTGAGCGCGCGGATCGACTCCTCGATGCGCCCGAGGTTCTTCAGGTTGATGCCGAGGTTGTTCAGCGTCTTGGCGCGCTCCGCCGGTTCGGTGTTCGCGTCGGCAAGTGCCAGGCTCTGCCGGTAGTAGTCGAGGCCGGTCGCGGTGTCGCCCGACTTCGAGTGAACGATGCCGATCGTGCGCAGCGTCGCGGCGCGGCTGCCGTTGTCGCCCGCGCGCTCGTCGAGCGCCAGCGCCCGGAAGAGATGGTCGAGCGCGGTCGCGAAGTCGCCCAGCGCGTCGTGCAGGTAACCGAGCGCGCGCAGGACCTTCGCCATGCCGCGCATGTCCTCGACACCCTCGAACGCGATGAGGGCATCGGCGTACATCGCCAGGGCGCGCGGATAGTCGAGCAGGTGCTCGGCGCTGCGGCCCTTGAGGTACAGCGCCTCGGCACGCGGGGCGGCGCGCCCGAGCGACGTGGCGAGCGATTCGGCGTCCTCGGCGTAGTGCATCGCCTCGGCGGCGTCGACGCCGATGAGATGCTCCGCGAGATCGAGCATGACGCTGAGACGCTCGCCCGGCGTGGGGGCGGTCTCGAGCAGCGCCAGCAGCGCCGTCACCGCGGGATCACGACGAAGCGGCGGATTCATGCCGGCGATTGCTCAGGCGGGCGCGACTTCCACGAGGCAGTCGTAGAACGTCGCGGCGCGACCGAGGTCGGTCAGCGCCTGGCTGGTCACGGCATTGGCGTTCTCGCCGCCGGGAGCGAGCTTGCGCCACCAGATGGACGGCGCCACGACGACGCCCGGTCGCGCGCGGGTGGTCACCCGTGCGGTGGCGCTGAACCCGCCGCGGTCGTTGAAGATGCGTACGACGGTGCCGTGGTCGATGCCGCGCGGCGCCGCATCGTCGGGATGGATGTCGAGATGCGGCGTCTTCTCCTCGGCGATGAACGCAGGCAGGTTCGCGAACGAGGAGTTGAGGAAGTTCCGCGCGGGCGGGGAGATGAAGGCGAGCGGATAGCGTTGCGCGAGGTCGGGATTCGACGCCGCCGACTCGCGCGGCGCGACGTACGCCGGCAGCGGATCCTCGCCGCGGGCCTGCAGCGACTGCGACCAGAACTCGCACTTGCCCGAGGCGGTCGGGAAGTTGCCCTGCGCGAAAGGCGCGTACGGCCGCGGGACGTCGAGGCGCGCGAAACCGTTCGCTTTCAGCGTCTCCCACTCGATGCCGCGCATGCGCGCATCGTCGAAGCGCAGCGCGCTGCGGCACAGCGCTTCGTCGTCGTCGGCGAAGCACGGCTCGTCGAAGCCCATGCGCGCCGCGAGGCGCCGGAACACCTCGGTGTTCGGCAGCGCCTCGCCGAGCGGCTCGATGGCGCGCGAGGTTGCCTGCACGTAGAGGTGCCCGTAGGAGCTGTGAACGTCGATGTGCTCGAGCTGTGTGGTCGCCGGAAGCAGGATGTCGGCGTAGTCGGCCGTGTCGGTGCGGAAGATGTCGTGCACGACGGTGAAGAGATCGTCGCGCGCGAATCCCGCGGCGACCTTGGCCGATTCCGGCGCCACGGCCATCGGATTGGAGTTGTAGACGAAGATCGCGCGCACCGGCGGGTCGTCGAGGGCCGTGAGCGCATCGCCGAGCGCACTCATGTTCACGGTGCGTGGCGTGCCGCGGATCAGGTCGGGCCGCTCCAGCGCGGCGCCGTTCACCGGAAACGTTCCCGACGACGAGAGCAGCGCGCCGCCGGCGGGATCGCGCCACGCGCCGATCAGCGCGGGCAGGCAGGCGACCGCGCGCACGGCGTTGCCGCCGCCGGCGACACGCTGCATGCCGTAGTTGAGGCGGATCGCGGCCGGTCGAATGGTGCCGTAGTCCTCGGCGAGCCGCAGCACCTGCTCGGCCGGCACGCCGCACGTCCGCGCCACGCGCTCGGGTGGCCACTCGGCCGCGCGGGCGGCGAGTGCGTCGAAGCCCACGGTGTAGCGCGCGATGTAATCGCGGTCGATGTGCCCGTCGCGGATGAGGAGGTGCATCAGCCCGAGCGCGAGCGCGGCATCGGTGCCCGGCATGAGGGCGATGTGCTCGTGGCATTTCTCGGCGGTCGCGCTCCGATACGGGTCGATCGCGATCAGGCGTGCGCCGCGGCGCTTGGCTTCCTGGGCGCGCGTCCAGAAATGGAGGTGCGAGGCGATCGGATTGCTGCCCCAGATCACGATGAGCCGGCTGTTCTCGTACTCCTCGAGATCCATGCCCATCGATGCGCCGATCACGCTGCCCCAGCCGACCTTGCCGGCCATCGCGCAGATCGTGCGATCGAGAAGCGACGCGCCCAGGCGATGGAAGAACCGCCGATCCATCGACCCGTACTGGATCAGGCCCATGTTGCCGGCGTAGCTGTAGGGCAGGATGGCCTGCGGGCCGTCGGGGGAGCGCGCGATGGCGTCGAAGCGCTCGGCGATCTCGCCGAGGGCCTCGTCCCACGAGATGCGCTTGAAGCGTCCTTCGCCCTTGGGCCCGGCGCGGCGCATCGGGAAGAGCACGCGATCGCTGCTATAGGTGCGGTCGAGGTAACGCGCAACCTTGGTGCACAGCGTGCCCTGCGTGGTCGGATGATCAGGCGCGCCGCGGATGTCGATCGCGCGGCCGTCCTCGACCGTCACCAGCATGGCGCACGTGTCCGGGCAGTCGTGAGGACACGCGACGCGAACGACGCGCCGTCCGGGGGCCCGCGAGGCGGTATCGAGCGGCATTGCGTCATTCTACGAGGTCGGCGCGGGGCGCGGTATGCTGGGCGCATGGCGCAAATTCGGCAGGCGGCGATTCGAAGAATCGCCTTGCGCGACGGCGCGCGCGTGCCTGTGCTCGGGCTCGGCACGTGGCACATGGGCGAGTCCGGCGCGAAGGACGCGCGCGAGCGCGCCGCGCTCACGCTGGGCCTCGATCTCGGCATGACGCTCGTCGACACCGCCGAGATGTACGCCGACGGCGGCGCGGAGAAGCTCGTCGGCGCCGCGATCGCGGGCCGGCGCGACGACGTGTTCGTCGTGAGCAAGGTCTATCCCCATAACGCGGGCCGCAAATCGGCGATCGCGGCGTGCGAGCGGAGCCTGCGGCGGCTCTCCATCGAACGGCTCGATCTTTATCTCCTGCACTGGCGCGGGCGCATCCCGCTCGCCGAGACGGTCGATGCGTTCCATCAGCTCGTGCGCGACGGCAAGATCGCGCGCTGGGGCGTGTCGAACTTCGACGTCGACGACATGGAGCAACTGTTCGCGGTCGACGGCGGCGACGCGTGCAGCGTCAACCAGGTTCTGTACAACTTGTCCGAGCGCGCCGTCGAATGGCAGCTCCTCGAGTGGTGCCGAGCGCGCCGCGTCGCATTGATGGCCTATTCGCCGGTCGGGCAGGGCGATCTGTTGCGCAGCCGCAAGCTCGCCGCGATCGCGCGCGGGCTTGGGCGAACGCCGGCGCAGATCGCGCTCGCGTGGCTCATGCGTCACCGCGACGTGATCGCGATTCCGCAATCGAGCGATCCCGCGCATCTTCGCGACAATCGCGCGGCGGTCGGGCTGACGCTCGATGCAGCGACGCTCGCGGCGCTCGACGCCGCGTTCCCGCCGCCGCGTCAGCCGACGACGATTTCGGTCATCTGACCCGGGCGACGCTGGCGCGCACGGCCGCCGCCGATGCCGCGCGCGGCGCCGCTCGACTCCGACGGATGGCCTCAAGTTCTGCCGCGCGTTGCGCGGTCAGGCACTTAGCGTGCGGCCGATGGACGGTTTCGGCGCATGGCACGGTTGCTGCTGGAACGGTCGCAGGCAGCGATGATTGCCGGACCCGACAGGAGCGCGACAGTGAACTACACGCACTACGACTACCTCGAGCTGGCACCCGGCGCGAGCCGGGCGCGGGTCGAAGCGGCCTACGCGGCGTTGCTCGAGCGGTTTCAATACGGGATGACCGACGCCGGACAGGACTTGTCCGGTCTCGTTCGCATGATCCACGCCGCGTACGAGGTGCTGTCCGACCCGGATCGCCGCCGTGCGTACGACGCGGAGCTCGCGCAGGCGGCGGCGCGCGCCGATCTCGAGCTGAAGCATGCGCTCGATGCGCAGGCGATGGCGGTCCAGCGACGCGTCCAGGACGTGCCGCCGGGACTCGCGGCGATGATCGACAGGGCAGCCGCGTGATCGAGGCGAAGTTTTCACGGCCGCCTTCGGAGAAGTCTTCCAACTGCAAACAGCGATGCGGTCGGCGGCCGTTCTTCTAACCCCAGCCCGTAGCGCGCTTCGCGCGCACGTGAGGCTTCCGTTGACGGCGTCGCGGCGCTCGTCGCGCACGTGCAAGCTTGCGCTGCGGCCCTGCGTGGATCGCGCCGCGCTGCTGCGACGGCGTGCGCAGGGCATGTCGCGCCGCTACGTGCGGCGCCGCGTGCCGCCGCCGCCGCGCGAGTCGGGTTTCGTTCCGGCGCGATTGCACTGAACGGCCGATCCGGTCGCGACAAGCGCCCGGCCCGGTCCGCGGTCGCGCGCGCACGACCACGAGGGAGGATGCAGTGGAGAAGTGCGTGACCTGCCATTACTACGACCGGCGCGACCGCGGCGAAGCAAAAGGTCCCGCCTGGGGCCAGTGCCGCCGCACCGCGCCCATGCTGCACCCCGTCAACGTGAAGTCGTACATGATCGAGGGCGTGTGGCCGCACGTGCGCGACGACGACTGGTGCGGCGAGTGGAAGGTCCTGCCGCGTCGCGGCGACCCGCGGCTCGCGGAAGCCAAGCCGGCGTCGTTGATGACGCCTTCCAGCGGCACCGCGCGCGTCGCCACGCTCGCGCCGCTGCCCGCGCCGGTAAGCGCGGCGTCCGACTGACCGGGTGGCGCTAGGCGCCCGGCACGGCAATCATTCGCATGTCGCACGCGCCCTCGCGCTTTTGGCGCGCGGCGCGATATTCCGGCGAGTCGTGGAACTGCTTCGCCACCTCGAGCGTCGGGAACTCCAGCACGACCACGCGCTTGGGCTTCCAGGCGCCCTCCAGCACCACGGCGTCGCCGCCGCGCACGAGATAACGGCCGCCGTAGTGGGCGATGGCGTCGGGCGCGAGGGCCTTGTACTGCTCGTAGCGCGCGGCATCGTGCACGTCGATCTCGGCGATGATGTAAGCGGGCATCGTTGTTCCTGCGTGAGCAACGCCACGTCGGCGTCTGCTACAGTCTAGCGTCAAGCCCGGCTGCTCGCGGCCGCCGCGCGCAGCTCGAACCGCGCCGCGCGTCCACGCATCGATCGATGTCCCCGGATCCTCTCGACGTCGCGCTCGCCAACGGCGCGATCGTCGTCACGCCCAACAACCGGCTCGCGCGGCAGGTCGCGCTGCGGCACGACGCCGCGCAGCGCGCCGCCGGCCACGCGACCTGGCGTGCCGTGCGCGCGCTGCCCTGGCGCGCGTTCGTCGATGCGCTATGGACCGACGCCATCGCGCACAACGCCGAAGCGATTCCGGTGGCGCCCGCCGCCGCGCTGCACCTGTGGCAGTCGATCGTGGAATCGGACGACCGGCCCCTGCTCGACGCGCGCGGCGCCGCACGCACGGCCGCCGAAGCGTACGAATGGTTCTTCGCGTACCGCGAGGGCGAGGAGACGTGGCGCGGGTGGCAGGGCAGCGGCATCGGCGACGACGCCGCGACCTTCGCGCGGTGGGCGACGCGTTACCACGAGCGACTGCGTGCCGCGCGCCTGCTCGATCGCGCGGAGGTGCCCGATCGTCTGGCGCGCTCGCCGGGCTGGCTGCCCGGCGGCGGCCGCGTGGCGCTCCTCGGCTTCAACCGCGTGTCGCCGCAGCAGCGCCGGCTGCTGGACGCGCTCGCCGCGCAGGGGGTCGAGGTTTCCACGCTCGCATTGGCCGCGCGCGATTCGAGCCGCGCGCGGGTCGCGTGCGACTCGCCATCCGACGAGCTGGTGCGCGCGCTTGGATTCGCGCGCGAGCACGCGGAGCGCAATCCCGGCGCGCGCGTCGGCATCGTCGTGCAGGACCTCGCCGCGCGCCGCAACGAGGTCGTGGCACTGGCCGACGAGATCCTCGCGCCGCATCGGCTGTGGCCGCTCGCGCCGGGAAGCGCGCAGCCGTACGGCGTGTCGCTCGGCGCGCCGCTCGCGGATATCCCGATCGTCGCGACGGCGCTCGATCTCCTGGCGCTGGCGAGCACGTCGCTCGACGCGACCGTCGCCGCGGCGCTGGTGCGCTCGCCGTACCTGCCCGGTGCGGCGGACGCCTGGCAGACGCGGGCCTACGTGGAGCGCGTATGGCGCGACCAGGGCCGGCGCACGTTGCGATGGAACGACGTGGCGGCGACGCTGGAGCGCTACGACGCCGATCTCGCCGGTCGATTGCGCGCGCGCCTTCCCACGCGCGCCATGAAGCCGCGCGACTGGGTGAGCGCATGGACGTCGTGGCTGGAGACTCTCGGCTGGCCCGGGGCTCGTCCGCTCGACAGCGCGGAGTGGCAGGCGCGCGATGCATGGAACGCGCTGCTGCTCGAATTCGCGCTCCTCGACGAGGTCGCGCCAACGCTGGACGCCGCCTCGGCGTTCCACACGGTGCGCGCGCTGGCGCGCGAGAAGATCTGGGCGCCGCAAAGCGGCACGGCGCCGGTGCAGATCCTCGGCGTGCTGGAGGCATCGGGACTGGCGTTCGATGCGCTGTGGCTCGCCGGGTTCAGCGCCGAGACGTGGCCGCCCGCGCCGAACCCCAATCCGTTCCTGCCGCTGGCCTGGCAGCGCTCACGAGGCACGCCGCGCGCTTCGCCGGCCATGCAGCTCGACTACGCGCGCGCGCTGGTCACCGGGTTCGAGGCGGCAGCGCCAACGGTCGTGGTGAGCTATGCGCGCGAGATCAACGAAGCGCCGCAGGCGGTTTCACCGCTTTTCGCCGACTGGCCGGCGCTGGAGCACACCGGCCGGGGAGAGCGCCTGCGCGACCGCATCGCGTCGCTCACGGTGCGTCCGGCTCCGTGGCGCGACGACGCCGGTCCGCCATTGCCGATTGCCGATGCGGGCGGGGGCACCAGCGTCATCGAGAGCCAGAGCGCCTGCCCGTTCCAGGCGTTCGCACGCTTCCGACTCGGCGCGCGCGCCTGGGAAAAGCCCGACGAAGGGCTGACCCCCAAGGAGCGTGGCACGCTGCTGCACTTCGCGATGCGCGCGTTCTGGGACGAAGTGCGCGATCACGCCACGCTGATCGCGCTCGACTCCGCGGCGCTGCGCGCCCGCGTTGCCGGCGCCGTCGATGCGGCGAAGCGCAAGCTGCCGGCGCCCCGCTGGAATGCGCTCGCGCCCGCCATCGCCGCTGGTGAATCGCAGCGACTGACGCAGACGATCCTCGCGTGGCTCGAGCAATGCGAGCGGCCGCGGCCGCCGTTTCGCGTGCTGCTCACGGAGCGCGACCGCGGCCTCGTCATGGGCGGCGTGCGGCTGCGACTCAAGATCGATCGCGCGGATACGCTCGCGTCGGGCGCGCTCGCCGTGATCGACTACAAGTCGGGACGCGTCACCACGCCCGGCGCATGGTTCAAGCCCCGTCCCGAAGGAACGCAGCTCGGACTCTACGTAGTCGCGCTGAAGGCGGAAGTGCCGACGCGGCCCGTATCGGCCGCCGCGTATGCGCAGATCAAGGCGGGTCAGATCAAGGTGAGCGGCGTCGTCGCCGACGACGTGCTGTGGCCGAGCCTTACGCCGCCTGCGAAGGCCATCAAGGATCCGCCGGCCGAATGGCGCGATCTCGAGCAGTTCTGGATGGACACGCTCACCGAGCTCGGTGCCGAGTTCCAGCGCGGTGAAGCGCGCGTCACGCCGCGCAACGCACAGGCCTGCCAGCGCTGCGACCTGTCGCAGCTGTGCCGCATTCGCAACCTCTACGACGACGCGCTGCGCGAGCCGGTCGTCACCGACGAAGATGAATGACGCGCATGCCGCGCTCGCGCGTGACAGCGCGGCCCGCGCCGACGCGCTCGACGTCACGCGCTCGTGGCTCGTGCAGGCGCCGGCGGGCTCAGGCAAGACCGGCCTGCTGATCCAGCGCTACCTCGCGCTGCTCGCGCACGTCGAGGCGCCCGAGCGCATCGTCGCCATGACGTTCACGCGCAAGGCGGCCGCCGAGATGCGCGAGCGCGTCCTCCACGCGCTCGGTCAGGCGGCGCGTTCGACGGCCCCGCCGGACTCCGCGCACGAGCGCGTCACGTGGGAACTCGCGCAAAGGGCGCTCGAACAGGATGCGCGGCGCGGATGGAGGGTCACGCAGCATCCGGCGCGATTGCGCATCGAAACCATCGATGCGTACACGACCATGCTGGCGCGCGCGGCACCGATCTCCACGCAGGTCGGCGCGTTGCCGCAGTTCATCGACGACGCGACACCGCTGTATCGGGCGGCGGCGCGCGCCGCGCTGGCGGCGGCGACGCCGGACGATGCAGCGTGGCGCACCTTCCTCCAATGGATCGACAACGATGCGCAGGCCGCGGTGAGCCTGATCGCCGAGATGCTCGCGGCGCGCGATCGCTGGCCGCCCGCGCTGCTCGAGGCGACGCCGCGGCAGCTCCGAGGCGAGCTCGAGCGCGTGCTTGCCGACGAGATATGCACATCGCTGCGCACGCTGCGTGCGCTCTTTCCGGAGCTGCTCGGACGGCAGCTCGCCGCGCATGCACGCGCCGCGCTCGAGTATTTCGACGGCGAGGGCCACGAGCAGGCGGCCGCGATGCGCGCGCTCGCCGAATGCGGCGGGCTGCCCGACGAGACGCTCGAGGCACTGGCCGCATGGCGCGCGTTCGCGGACTGGGCGCTCACGCGCGACGGCGCGTTCTTCCAGCGGGTGAACAAGCGCCACGGGTTCCCTCCCACGGGTACGGGGCCCGGCGCGCGGGAGCGCGATGCGCGCAAGGCCGCATTCGAGCGCTGGCTCGAGGCCGCGCGCGGGGTCCCGGGGCTCGAGACCGCGCTGGGCTCGGTGCGCGACCTGCCGCCGCCGCGCTTTGCCGACGATGCATGGGCCTTCGTCGAGGCGACGCTGGCGATCCTGAAGCCGGCATGGGCGCAGCTCACCGTGGTGATGAGTGCACAGCACAAGGCCGACTTCGCCGAAGCCATGTTGCGCGCGCTCCACGCGCTCGGCACGCCGGAGCAGCCCGAGGATCTATTGCTCGCCATCGACGAGCGCGTCTCGCACCTTCTCATCGACGAGTTCCAGGACACGTCCGCGACCCAGCTGCAGCTGATCGAGCGTCTCACCGCCGGATGGCAGGCCGGCGACGGACGCACGCTCTTCGCGGTCGGCGATCCGATGCAGTCGATCTATCGCTTTCGCGAAGCGGAGGTCGGCATCTTCATCAAGGCGCAGGCGCGCGGGCGCATCGCCGCCGTGCCGGTCGGCACGCTCTCGCTCGAGCGCAACTTCCGTTCGCGTGCCGCGATCGTGCGCTGGGTGAACGACGTCTTCGCGCAAGTGCTGCCCGCCGTATCCGACGCCGGCCGTGGCGAGGTGGCGTTCCACGCCGCCCATCCCGAAGACGCGCGCGCCGATCCGCAGCCGCTGCTCACGCTGTGCGCGGACCGGGTGGCGGAAGCGCAGGCCGTGGTCGACGCGATCCGCGCGGCGCAGGCGGACGGCGCGCAGAGCATCGCGGTGCTCGTGCGCGCGCGGCCGCACGTGCAGGCGATACTTCCCGCGTTGCGCGAGGCGCGCATCGCGTATCAGGCGGTCGAGCTCGAGCCGCTGCAGGAGCGCCTTCCGACGCGCGACCTCATATCGCTCGCGCGCGCGCTGTCGCAGCCGGGTGACCGCGTCGCGTGGCTCGCCGTGCTGCGTGCGCCGTGGTGCGGGCTCGCGCTCGATGATCTCGTCGCGCTCGCGGGGTCGCGCGACGAGCGTCCGCTGCTGCGCGCGCTCGACGATCCGGCCACGCTGTCGCGGTTGACGCCCGACGGTGCCGCGCGGGCGCGCCGTTTCCGAGAAGCGATCGAGCCCGCGCTCGCGGCCCGCGGACGAGCGTCCTTTGCGCTGCGCGTGCGCGCCGCCTGGCTCGCGCTGGGCGGCCCGCTGTGCGCCGAAACCGCGCTCGACCGCGACGGCGCCGATCGTGTCCTGGCGCTCATTGCCGAGCACGAGCACGCAGGCGATCTCGCCGACTACGACGCGTTCGTCGCCGCGACGCAACGCCTCTACGCAGCCGCGCCGCCGGCAGGCGCGAAGCGGTGCGTGCACATCATGACGTTGCACAAGGCGAAGGGCCTGGAGTTCGACGCCGTGATCCTGCCCGGACTCGATCTCGCGACGCGTGGCGGGCAGACGCGTCCGCTGCGATGGAAGATTCGCGAAACCGGTCAGGCGCGCACGCTCCTGCTCGCGCCGCTCAAGACGCGCACCGGTGCCGATGCGCAATCGGATCCCGTCTACGAATGGCTCGGGCGCCTCGACGCGATCGAGGAGGCCGCCGAGCTCGGCCGGCTGCTCTACGTCGGCGCGACGCGTGCGCGGCATCGCCTGCATCTCGTCGCCGTGGCGAAAGCGCATCAGCCGAAGGACGCCGATGCGCCGCAATGGCGCGCGCCCGTGCGCGGGTGCGCGCTGGAGCGGGTGTGGTCGGCGCTCGCATCGCGCATCGAGCCGCCGGACGCCGAGACCGCGCTCGAGGCGGGGGAGGAAGCGGAGGAGGTCGCGCCCGAGGCCGCTCCGCTCGGGCGGCTGCCGCTGTCATGGCCGCAGCCCGACCTGCCGCCGCCGCTGCCGCACGGCACGCCGCGCGCCTCGCCGCGCAGCGATGCGCCGGCATTCGACTGGGCGCAGGCAACGGCCGCTGCGGTCGGAACGGTGGCGCATCGGCTCCTCGCACAGATGGGCCGTGAAGGACTCGATGCATGGACCGCGGCGCGCATCCCGCGCGAACGCTCGCGCATCGCCGCCGAGCTGGCGCTGCTCGGCGTGCCGGCCGCGGAGCGCGAGAACGCCACGCATCGCGTCGCGCTGGCGGTCGAGCGCACGCTTGGCGATGCGCGTGGCCGGTGGCTGTTCTCGCCGGTGCACGTCGAGCGCGAGATCGAGTGGCCGCTCGCCGGCATCGACGACGGCGAGATCGTGCACGTCGCGCTGGACCATACGTTCGTGTCCGAGGGCGTGCGCTGGATCGTCGATTACAAGACGGGCGCGCACGAAGGCGGCGATGCGAGCGCGTTCCTCGATCGCGAGGTCGAGCGGTATCGTCCGCAGCTCGAGCGCTATGCGCGCCTGGTGCGCGGCGTCGACGCGAGGCCGATCCGGCTCGCGCTGTATTACCCGCTGGTCGACGACGGATTCCGCGTGTTCGATTACACCGGCTAGGCGCGGATGAACGGTGCTGCACACGCGCGTGCCGTGCCGATAGAATCGCGGACCCTACCAGGCCGCCATGCGCACACAGCCGTGATCAGCGTCGTCATTTGCACGCGCGACCGCGCGTCGCGTCTCGAGCGATGCCTGGAGCACCTGTGCGCGGCGTGCGAGGTGCCCGACGCGGCCTGGCAGCTCGTCGTGGTGGACAATGCGTCCACGGACGGCACGCGCGCCGTGGTGGAGCGCTATGCGGCGCGCCTGCCCATCACGTACGCGTTCGAGCCGCGCCCCGGTCTTGCGCATGCGCGAAACCGCGGCGTCGCGGCGGCCGAGCACGGGCTCATCGCGTTCACCGACGACGACTGCCTCGTCAGTCCGCGCTGGCTTCGTGCGATCATGCAGGAGTTCGCGCGCCATCCGACGCTGTCCGTGCTGGGCGGCAAGGTGATGCTGGCGGACACGAACGACTATCCCGTTTCGATTCGCGTCCATGGACGTCCCGAGCGCATCACCACGGCGCGGCAGATCATGTCCATCATGAGCGGATCGAACATGGCGTTTCGCCGCGAGGTGTTCGCCGAGGTGGGCCTCTTCGATCCGGCGTTCGGCAAGGGCCGGCACACCGGATCGGCCGAGGACATCGACATGCTGTACCGCGTGCTGAAGCACGCGTGCAGCATCCGCTATTCACCGCGCCCGGTCGTCATGCATGCGCATGGGCGGCGCACCACGGAGGCACTACGCACGCTGCGCCGCGAGTACGTTCGCGGCCGCGGCGCGTTCTATTGCAAGTTCCTGCGCGACCGGCAGATCGCAAGGATGGCGTACTGGGAAGTCAGGCGGCTCGTGGCCGACCTCTTTCGCGTGCCGCGCGATCGCGACGCGCCGCGCGTGCTGGCGCATCTCGCGGCGGGTGCCTTCTATCGCTTCGTCTACGGAACCGCTCACAGCGTGCAGCGGCTCGCCCGCTGGGAGAGCGCATGACGCGGCGGGTTGCGCTGTTCGCCATCGACGCGGGCAATCGCTTCCTGCTCGAGGAATGGGCGCGCGAAGGTCACCTGCCGAACCTGCGCGGATTGCTCGCGCGCGGACTCAAGGGCCGCACGATGAGCCTCCCCGGGCTCTTCACCGGCGCCACGTGGCCCGCGTTCCAGACCGGCGTGAATCCGGCGCGCAACGGCGTCTTCTCGTGGATGCAGATCGTTCCGGGGACCTACGAGGAGCGGCGATGCCTCACCGGCGAGGCGCTGAAGCGCGAGCCGTTCTGGAATCATCTCGGCCGCGCAGGCAGGCGCGTGACCGTGCTCGACATCCCGCTGTCCGGCGTGAGCACGGGGCTCAACGGCGTGCAACTCGTCGAGTGGGGGGCGCACGATGCGCAGTACGGCTTCAGGACGTGGCCGCCCCAGCTTGCGCGCGAGGTCGAGTCGCGCTTCGGCCGCCATCCGATGCCGAGCAGCTGCAACGCAGACCGCGACACGGCCGGGTACATCGACCTTCGCGACCGGCTGGTCGCCGGCGTGCGAAAGCGCTCGCAGGTGATGCAGCATTTCCTGCGCAAGAATGACTGGCGTTTCTTCGCGCAGGCCTTCAGCGAGAGCCATTGCGTCGGTCATCAATGCTGGCACCTGCACGATCCGGCGCATCCGCGGCACGACGCTGCACAGGCGCGTGCCGTCGGCGATCCGATCTTCGACGTGTATCGCGCGATCGACGCGGCGATCGGCGATGCGCTCGGGTGCCTGGACGACGAGACGACCGTCGTGGTGCTCGCGAGCCACGGCATGGGCTACAAGTACGGGCCGCAAGTGCTGGTCGACCGCATCCTGCTCGGGCTCGGCGTCGCCGCGCCCGCACCTGCCGCACCACCGGCGCCACCCATGCAGCGTCGTCGCGATGCGCTCGATCCCTTGCTGACGTGGGGCTGGCAGCACATGCCGAAGGCGCTGCAGACGCTCCTGGGGCCGGTCCGCGCGCCGCTCCGCGACTGGATGCTTCCCGATCGCCCGGCGCCACCGCCACTGGTCGATCCCGCCGCGAGCCTGTGCTTTCGCGTCGAGAACAATCATGCGCACGCGGGCCTGCGCGTGAACCTGATCGGACGCGAGCCGCGAGGCCGCGTCGCGCCGGGCGCCGAATATGAAGCGTTCTGCGAGACGCTCGCCCGCGACCTCGGCGACATCGTCGACCTCGATACGGGCAAGCGCGTGGTGAGCCGCGTGCTTCGCACCGACGACCTCTATCGCGGCGAGCATCGCGACGTGCTGCCGGACCTGCTCGTCGAATGGTCGGACTACGCGCCAATCTCGCGCATTCGCATCGGCTCGCCGCGCCTGCCGGAGATCAGCGGCGAATACACGTTCTGCCGTACCGGCGATCATTTCCCCGGGGGCATGTTCGTCGCCGCCGGACCCGGCCTGCCGACGGGCACGCTCGATCGAACCGTGTCCATCATGGACTTCGCGCCGACGTTCTGCGCCATGCTGGGCGTCGACCTGCCCGACGTGGACGGCGTGCCGATCGAGGCGCTCGTGGCACCGGCATCGAGCAACGCCGTGGCGCGCGCGTAGCGGCTCAGCGGCGCGACAGTCCTTCGTACACCAGCCGTACTCCGAACGCCCCGAGCGCGATACCGACCAGGCGCTCCAGCGTGCGCTGGATGCGCGCGTAGCCGCGGCGAATGGCCGCGCGCGAGAACGCGTGGCTCAGCATCAGCCGCCACGCGACGGAGGCGGCAACGATGCCGATCCAGGCGCCGACCTTGGCCGCGAACGGCGTGTGCGCCGTCAACGTCACGGAAAAGATGCTGGCGAAGAACAGCACGGTTTGCGCGTTGGCGAGATCGGTCACGAGACCGCGCCGGAAATAGTGACCGAGGGGCACGGCGCGGCTTGCCGCGTCCGGTGCGATCTCGACGGCCTTGCGATTACGCATCAGGCGCACGGCGTAGCCGATCAGGTACGCGCCACCCACGAGCTTGATCGCCGCGAACAGTGCGCCGCCCTGCGCGATCGCGGCGCTCATGCCGAAGAGGCCGAGCCCCGCATACAGGCCGTCGCCCGTGGCAACGCCGAGGCTTGCGGCGACCCCCGCGCGCCGTCCCGCGGACACACTGGACTGCACGACGATGAGGAGATTCGGGCCCGGGCTGAGGAACGTCAGCGCGAACAGGCCGACGGCGAGCAGGGCGGAGTAGACGTAGGACATGGTGACAGGGTGATCGATCGGCGAGGGCGATAGCGTGACACAGCGCGCGGCGGCCGCGCACGGACGTCGCGCGCAGCGCTGGCCGTAGCCGCCGCGGCGGCGAACCATGGCGCTTTTTCCTCGTGAAACAAACGCATAACGTATAATCGATCCTTTTGTCGCTCCGTCGTGCTCGTCAAGCGCAGCCTCACTGCCGCCGCCTCCCGCCCCGTCGCGCTCACCATCGGCAATTTCGACGGCGTTCACCGTGGACACCAGGCCATGCTGGCGCGGCTCAATGAAGCGTCCGACGACCTCGAGCTGCCGCCCGCGGTGCTGACGTTCGATCCGCACCCGCGCGAGTTCTTCACGCCGGATTCCGCACCGCCTCGCCTGTCGACGCTCCGCGCGAAGATCGATGCATTTCGCGCCTACGGCGTCGACACCGTCTACATCGCACGCTTCGATCAGCGGCTCGCGTCGCTCGAGCCGGAGGCGTTCATCGAGCAGGTCCTCGAAGTCGGGCTGAATGCGCGCTGGGTCCTGGTCGGTGACGACTTCCGCTTCGGCCGCAAGCGTCGCGGCGACCTCGCGCTCCTGCGCAGCGCGGCGCGCACCTTCAGCGTCGAGGCGATGAGCACGGTGCTCGTCGACGGCGAGCGCGTCTCCAGCACCGCGGTACGCGAGGCGCTCGCGCGGGGCGACCTCCGCCGCGCCACGGCGTTGCTCGGGCGGCCGTACACGCTGAGCGGCCACGTCACGCACGGCGACAAGCGCGGCCGCACGCTCGGCTTTCCGACCGCGAACATCCGCTTGCGCCGCCGGCCGGCTCTCGGCGGCATCTTCGCCGTGCGTGTTCACGGCGCATCCGGGGTACCGCTTGCCGGCGTCGCGAGCCTCGGCGTGCGCCCGACCGTGGCGTCCGACGGCCGGGCGCTGCTCGAGGTCTTCGTGTTCGACTTCGACGCGTCGCTCTACGGCCGCCGCATCACCGTCGAGTTCCTCCACAAGCTGCGCGACGAGGAGCGGTTCCCCGACCTCGATGCGCTGACGCGCCGCATGCACGCCGACGTGGCAGAGGCGCGTGAATTCTTCGCGGCCGCCCGCTGACCTTCATCCGTCCATCATGCCCGACGACGCCAAGACCGATTACAAGTCGACCCTGAACCTGCCCGACACGCCGTTCCCGATGCGCGGCGATCTGGCGAAGCGCGAGCCCCGATGGGTCGAAGCGTGGCAGCGCGACAAGGTGTACGAAGCGATTCGCAAGGCCTGCAAGGGACGTCCGCTGTTCGTGCTCCACGACGGTCCTCCCTATGCCAACGGCGACATCCACATCGGCACGGCGTTCAACAAGATCCTGAAGGACATCGTCGTGAAGAGCCGCACGCTTGCGGGATTCGACGCGCCCTACGTGCCGGGATGGGACTGCCACGGCATGCCGATCGAGGTGCAGATCGAGAAGACGCACGGCAAGAACCTGACCACCGCGGAAACGCAGCGCCTGTGCCGCGCGTACGCCGCCGAGCAGATCGAGCGGCAGAAGGCGCAATTCCGGCGACTCGGGGTGATCGGCGACTGGGATCATCCGTACCTCACCATGGCGCGCTCCAACGAAGCGGACGAGATCCGCACGCTCGGTGCGCTCCTGACCAAGGGTTACCTGTACCGCGGGCTGAAGCCCGTCAACTGGTGCTTCGATTGCCACAGCGCGCTCGCGGAAGCCGAGGTCGAATACGAGGACCGGGTCGATCCCGCGATCGACGCGGGATTTCCGCTGACCGATCCGGGCGAGCGCGCGAAGCTCGCGCACGCGTTCGGCCTGGAGACGCTCGGCGAGACGCCGGTCGAGGCGGTGATCTGGACCACGACGCCGTGGACGCTTCCCGCCAATCAGGCGCTCAACGTGCATCCGGACCTCACGTATGCGCTGGTGAGGACGCCGCGGGGTGATCTCGTGCTCGCGCTCGATCTCGTCGAGGCGTGCCTGAAGCGCTACGGACTGGAAGGCGACGTGATCGCGACGGCCAAGGGCGCGGGGCTCGAGCGCATCGCGTTCCACCACCCGTTCTACGATCGCGCGTCGCCGGTGTATCTCGGCGACTACGTCACGCTCGATGCCGGCACGGGAATCGTGCACAGCGCGCCTGCGTACGGCATCGAGGACTTCGAGAGCTGTCGGCGTTACGGCATGACCGACGACGAGATCGAGAAGCCGGTGCTGGGCGACGGTCATTACATCGAGACGCTGCCTTTCTTCGGTGGCGAGAAGATCTGGGCCGCGAACCCGAAGATCGTCGACAAGCTGGCGGAGGTCGGCGCGCTCCTGCACGTCGAGAAGCACAAGCACAGCTACATGCACTGCTGGCGGCACAAGACGCCGATCATCTACCGGGCCACGACGCAGTGGTTCGCCGGCATGGACGACGTGCCGGGCTACCGCGGCCGCAAGCCGGCGGAGCCGCTTCGCGCGACCGCGCTGCGCGGCATCGAGGCCACACAATTCTTCCCGGGCTGGGGCCGCTCGCGTCTGTACAACATGATCGCGCACCGCCCGGACTGGACGCTGTCGCGCCAGCGGCAATGGGGCGTGCCGCTGCCGTTCTTCGTCGACCGCGAGACCGACGAGCTCCACCCGGACACGCCCGCGCTCGTCGAGCTCGCCGCGGCGAAGGTGCAGGAGGGCGGCATCGAGGCCTGGTTCGAGGCGACGCACGAGGACTTCGGTGTGGACGAGAAGAAATACCGCAAGCTCACCGACACGCTCGACGTGTGGTTCGACTCGGGCTCCACGCATCAGACAGTGATGGGCGGCCCCGAGGGCCGGCGCAAGCATGCCGGCTCGCATCCCGACCAGACCGGCTTCCCCGCCGACCTGTATCTCGAAGGCTCGGACCAGCATCGCGGCTGGTTCCATTCCTCGCTGCTCGTGTCGTCGATGCTGAACGGCGTGCCACCGTACAAGGCGCTGCTCACGCACGGCTTCGTGGTGGACGGGCAGGGTCACAAGATGTCGAAGTCGAAGGGCAACGTCGTGGCGCCGCAGAAGATCGCCGATACGCTCGGCGCCGAGATCCTGCGACTGTGGGTCGGCGCCACCGACTTCTCCGGCGACATGGCGATCGGCGACGAGATCCTGAAGCGCGTCGTCGAGAGCTACCGGCGCATCCGCAACACGCTGCGCTTCCTCCTCGCCAACACGGTCGATTTCGATGCGGCCACGCACGCGGTACCGCTCGACGAGCTGTTCGAGCTCGATCGCTTCGCACTGGTGCAGGCCGCCGCCGTTGCGGAGGCCGTGGAAGGCGACTACGCACGTTACGATTTCCATCTCGTGGTGCAGCGGCTGCAGACGTACTGCTCGGAGGACCTCGGCGGCTTCTATCTCGATGTCCTGAAGGATCGCCTCTACACCGCCGGGCGCGACAGCCGCGCGCGTCGCTCGGCCCAAACCGTGCTCGCGCTCATACGCGACGCGCTGCTGAAGCTGCTGGCGCCGATCCTCTCGTTCACCGCCGAGGAAGCCTGGCACATCCTGCATCCGGACGATCCGTCGATCTTCGTGCGCGTCTTCGCGGGGGCGTTGCCGCGCTTCCACGACGCCGCGGCGCTGAGCGACAAATGGCAACGCATCCTCGCCGTGCGCGCCGTCGTGCTGAAGGAGCTCGAGGACGTGCGTCAGACGGGCGCGATCGGCTCGTCCCTGCAGGCCGAAGTCGAGGTCGTCGCGCCGCCCGAGGATGCTGCGGCGCTGGCGTCGCTCGAGAACGACCTGCGTTTCGTCTTCATCACCTCCGCGGCGAGCGTGCAAAGCGGCGACGCGCTCACGGTCACGGTGCGCCCGAGCGCGGCGACGAAATGCGAGCGTTGCTGGCACTATCGCAGCGACGTCGGCCACGATCGCACGCATCCGGGTCTGTGCGGGCGCTGCGTCGCGAACCTGTTCGGTTCCGGGGAGCCGCGACGCCATGCCTGACCGCGCGGTTGCGGGCTGGCAGCGCTGGCTCTGGTTGAGCGTGCTGGTCATCGCGCTCGACCAGGCGACCAAGCACATGATCCTCGCCGCGCTTCGCCCCGGTCAGGAGATCGTGCTGCTGCCCGTGCTGAGCCTGATCGTCGCCTTCAACCCCGGCGCGGCGTTCAGCTTCCTGGCCGGTGCGACGGGATGGCAGCGCTGGCTGTTCGCCGCGGTTGCGCTGTCCGCCTGCGCGCTGATGCTCTGGCTCCTGCGCCGCGGCGGCAGCCGGTGGCTCTGCGCCGGCCTTGCGCTCATCATCGGTGGGGCGCTCGGGAACCTGTGGGATCGCCTGACGATCGGAACGGTCGTGGACTTCATCCTCGTGCATTACGGCCGGTGGACCTTCCCCGCCTTCAACGTCGCGGACAGCGCCATCACGATCGGCGCGGCTTCGCTGATCCTCGACGGGTTCCGCCAGCGTCATGCCGGCGCGCCGGGAGTGGCGCGATGAAGGCCGCGCCGCCGCCGCTCAACGTCGTGCTCGCCAACCCGCGCGGCTTCTGCGCGGGCGTGGACCGCGCGATCGGCATCGTCGAGCAGGCGCTGTCGCAGTTCGGCGCGCCGATCTACGTGCGCCACGAGGTCGTCCACAACAAGTTCGTGGTCGACGCGCTGCGCGCCAAGGGCGCCGTGTTCGTCGACGAGCTCGACGAGGTGCCGACCGGCGCGACCGTCGTGTTCAGCGCCCACGGCGTGTCCAGGGCGGTTCGCAGCGAGGCCGACGCGCGCGGCCTCCGCGTGTTCGACGCGACCTGCCCGCTCGTGACCAAGGTGCACGTCGAGGTCGCGAAGATGCACGAGCACGGCCGCGAGATCGTGATGATCGGTCACGCCGGCCATCCCGAGGTCGAGGGCACGATGGGCCAGTGCGAGGACGGCATCCATCTCGTCGAATCGGTCGCCGACGTCGCGACGCTCGTGGTGCGCGATCCATCGCGCCTCGCCTACGTGACCCAGACGACGCTGTCGGTGGACGACGCCGCGGCGGTGGTCGACGCGCTCAAGGCGCGCTTCCCGGCCATCGTCGGGCCGCGCCGCGACGACATCTGCTATGCCACGCAGAATCGCCAGGACGCGGTGAAGGCGCTGTGCGACTCGGTCGACATGGTGATCGTCGTGGGCAGCCCGAACAGCTCCAACTCGAACCGTCTGCGCGAGGTCGCCGCGCATCGCGGCATCGACGCCTACATGATCGATCGAGCCGAAGAGCTCCGCGCGGAATGGCTGCGCGGCAAGCGGCGCGTCGGCGTGACAGCCGGCGCATCGGCGCCCGAAGTGCTGGTGCGGCAGGTGATCGAGCGCTTGCGCGCCCTCGGCGCGCAGCACGTCGAGGAGCTCGCGGGCGTGGTGGAGAAGATCGTATTCCCGCTGCCGCGCGGTTTGCACGGTAACGTCAGCGCCAAGGCGCCGGAGACCGGCCCGCGGGGACGCAACGCATGACATCGATCCACGCCCTGCTGCTCGCTGCCGTGCTGCTCGCCGCGCAGCCTGCCCGCGCCGCGGAACGCGTCTATCCCGACGTCGCGCGCGCCGATGCGGACGTTGCGGCCGCGCTGCAGGAGGCCGCGCGCACGCACCGGCGCGTGCTCGTGGACTTCGGCGGCGACTGGTGCACCGACTGCAAGGTCCTCGACCTCAACTTTCGCAGGCCCGAGAACGCGACGCTCCTGGCGCAGCGCTACGTCGTGGTGCACGTCAACGTCGGCGACCGCGGGATCCGCGAGAACTTCGCACTCGCCGATCGGTACGGCATTCCGCTGCGCAAGGGCGTGCCCGCGCTCGCCGTCCTCGAGGCCGACGGCCGCGTGGTCTACAGCCAGAGGCACGGCGAGTTCGAGTCGATGCGCAGCATGGACCCCCGCTCGGTGCATGCCTTCCTCGAGCGCTGGAAGGGTCCCTGAGCGTCGGCGCTCAGAGCTGCAGTCGCAGCGCGCTCGCGAGCCAGTCGAGCGCCTTGTCCTTGAGCGAACGGTTCAGCCAGTCGTCGTACGTGTACGCGCGTGACCTCGCACGGTCGTCCTCGAAGATCTCGATCTGCCGCCGCGCGAAATCGGCGTCGTAGATGTTGAGATTCGCTTCGTCGTTCAGGCGAAACGACCGGTTGTCGAAGTTGGTCGAGCCTACCGACGTCATCAGGCCGTCCACGACCATCACCTTGCAGTGATACATGGTGGGCTGGTATTCGTAGAATTTCACACCCGCCTGGAGCAGCGGCCCCCACAGCTCGCGTGACGCGCGTCGCACCGTCTGGGTGTCGGTGATCGGACCCGGCACGATGATCTCGACGCGCACGCCGCGCGCCAGCGCATCGCGCAACGCCTTCACGGCCAGGTCGTCGGGCACGAAATACGCCATGGACAGGTAGATCGAGCGCTGCGCCGCGGTGATGGCGAGCAGGTACATGAGATGCATGCTCTCGCTGCCGCCGGTGGGCGAGCTCATGAACATCTGGGCATCGCCGTGCCCCGCGGGGGCGACCGCCGGGAAATACTCCTCGCCGTGCAGGACCGCGCCGGTGGTCTTCAGCCAGTTGTCGAGGAACACCGCCTGCATCTGCGCGACGACCGGCCCCTCGACGCGGAAATGCGTGTCGCGCCAATGGTCCGCATCCTGCGCGTGCCCGGTCCACTCGGGCGCGATGCCGACGCCGCCGGTGAATCCGACGCGCCCGTCGACCACGAGCACCTTGCGATGCGTCCGGTTGTTGAGCCGCGCAAGGTCGTACCAGCGCAACGCGTGGTAGCGCTGCACCTCGACGCCGGCCCGCGCCATCTCCTCGATGATGGCCCGGTCGATCTTCTGGCTGCCAAGCCAGTCGAGCAGGACGTGAACCTTCACGCCTGCGTGTGCGCGCTCGGCGAGGGCGTCCGCGAACGTCTTGCCGATGTCACCCGACCAGTAGATGTACGTCTCGAAGTCGATGGTGCGCTGAGCATGCCGGATGGCATCGAGCATCGCGGGAAAGATCTCCTCGCCGTTGCGCAGCACTTCGTAACGATTGCCGCCGACGATCGGCGGTCCGAGCAGCACGCTCATCGTGCGGGCGAACTGCGGGTCGCCGACGTCATAGAGCCGCGGGATGGACTCGGAAACTTCCTTCTCCGCGGTCTTGAAGTTCAGCGCGATGACCACCGACAGCGCGCCCGCGCAGGCGATCGCGAGCGCGAGCGCCCAATGTCGACGAAGGGTTGCGATCGCGCTCATGCCCCGCGCAGCCACTGCAGCAGCGCGACGAGCGTGACGACCGCGAGCACGCACGCCATGCCGGCGACGACCGCGTGACGTCCGTGCTCGCTCGCCGCGCGCACGAGGCCTTCCGCGGCGTACCACGGCACGACCAGGCTCGCGATCTGGCGCGCACGCCGGCTGCCGCGCGCGACGCCGGGCACCAGCATCGCGAGCGGCACCGCTTTGAGGGCGAGCCACGCGCTGCCCGGCCGCAGCGGCGCGAGCAGCGTTTCCCAGAGCACCTCGAGGAGCGTCAGCGCAAGCAATCCCGCGAACGCGATGCGTGCTGCGTGCGGGCGCGTCAACCGACCGCCACGAATTCGTACAGGTCGAAGCCGGGGCCCTGATCGACCAGCTTGGTGAGGACCGCGAATCCCGTCGCAGCGCCGCGGCGCAGGCTCACGGCCTGCTCGACCGCGAATGCGCCGGACGGCGCGATCATCTGCGGCTGCGCGCCTTCCGGTCCTGCGTCCCGGTCCTCGGGCAGCACCACGACCGGGGTCAGCGTGCTGTCCGCGGCGTCTTCCGCGGCGGCGGCCGCCGCTTCGGGCGAATCGGACAGGAGCTCGCAGCCGAACTCGAGCGCGGCGCTCTTCAACGTGTTGCGAAACCACCTCACGATCGCGACCTGCAGGCCGGTCCGGCCTTCGACGCGCAACGCGACCAGATCGCCGATGCGCAGCGCGGCGGGCGCCGGGTCGATCTGGCGCAGCGCGTAGCCTGCGGGCGTGTGATTGACGACCTGGCACGTCGTCATCGCGGGCAGCCCGGCCGGCGCGTGCGCCACGCCGGCGTGCACGCCACGGCTGTACTGCCACACGCCCGACAATCCGGCGCACATGACCACGCGGGCGCGCGAAGGCAGGCGGTTGAACTGCCGCGCTGGCGGAATCGCCCACTGGCGCAGCAGGCGCTTCAGCAGCACCACGTAGAGCATGCGCGAGGAAGGATCGTTCGCGATCCCCGGCGGCGCATCGCCGCCCGCCTCGAGCGCGCGCAGCTGCTCCTGGATCTGGAACGCGAGGTCGAAGGTGAGGAGGAAGAGCTTGGAGCCGTCGATCGACCCGCCCTTGTTCGCGGAAAAGGGCGGGAAGTCGTGGCCGACGGGAATGATGGCGACGGCCTTGGCCATGCGATGCACGGGCGCGACGTCGGTGAGCTTGGCCCAGTGACCATGCTCCTGGAGATAGCGCAGTACCGTGGGAAGCTGGCCCTGCAGGAAGCCGTACGGGTTGGCGAGCGCGAGCAGGAGCGACTGCGTATAGATGCGCTCCGGCGTCGCCTCCGGCGGCTCGCCCGGCAGCGGCGTCGCGTGGAGGTTTCGGGCGCGCGCGAACACGTAGATCGCATGCGCGTCGTGCCAGGTGCGCGGCGGCACGGGCGCGTACGCGAGGTAGCTGTTGGTCAGCACGCGCGCGGTCATCTGCATGCAGCGATGGATGAGCGCGACCTGCATGCGCGCGCCGCCGAGCGAGATGCGCTTGTCGGCCTCGCGCGCGAGCAGGTGCTTGTAGGCGGTGGACAGCTCCGACGACAGGATGAGCGCGCCCTTGGCGGCCTCCAGCGCGTCGCCGGTGAGCGGGTGCGATGCGCGCGTGAACTGCCGCTCGAGCTGCGGCCACAGCGCGTTCGCCGTGTTCCAGTAGAGCTCGGAGAGCTCCATGCGCCGCGAATCGCTCATCGCCACGCGATTGGTCGCCGCGAGCGCGTCGCCGATCACGCGCGCGGCGTACGCGGGGTCGCGCTTGGCCGCGTCCGCCAGCCATTCGGCGACGCGGGCCGGACGCGTCTCCGGCGGGTTGGCCGGGTGCGTCTCCAGCGGCGGGAGACTGAGGGCGAGGGTCGTCGACACGGTTCGCGAGGTGGGCGCGTCAGGCCGCGCCGATTGTACGGGAAGGGTCGTCGCCAGGGCCCGCGCGCAGGAATGCCGCGACGCGATCGACCTGCGCGCAGTCGAGCAGCGCCGGCGCGTGGCCCACGCCGTCGATCTCCACCACGCGCGCACGCGGCCCCCGCTCGGCCATCGCGCCGGCCGTTTCGCGCGAGAGCACGTCGGAGCGCTGACCACGCAGCGCGAGCACCGGGCATGCCACGCGATCCCACAGCGCCCACAGGTCGCGGGGCGGGGGCGTCGCCTTGAACGGCACCGCGATCTTCGGGTCGTAGCCCACGCGCCAGCGGCCGTCGGCGTCCTGGCGCACGTTGGTGCGTGTGAGATGCGCCCATTGCGCATCGGTGAGCGGTCCGAAGGGTGCCGAAATCGTCCGCACGTAGGCTTCGATCTCGGCGTAGGTCGCAAAGGCGCGATCAGCGCCGAGGTACTCGCCGATGCGCGCCAGGGCAGGCGCCTCCACGACCGGGCCGACATCGTTCAGAACAAGGCGCGCGATCGGCGTGTTCGGCTGCGCGGCCAGTGCCATCCCGAGCAAGCCGCCCATCGAAGTCCCGACCCAGCTCACGGTGTCAGCGCCGCTCGCGGCGATCAATGCGGTGAGCGTCGTGAGATATGTCGTCGCGACATAGTCCTCAGCCTGCGCGAGCCATTCGCTGCGGCCGCGCCCCGGCATGTCCGGGGCGAGCACGCGATGCGTCGAGGCGAGCGCTTCGCCGAGCACGTCGAAGTCGCGGCCGTTGCGGCCGACGCCGTGCACGCAGACCACGACGTCGCGCGCGTCCGGCTCGCCCCACTCGTACCACACCACCCGATGGAAGCCGTGCGGCGACAGGCTGCGCAGCGCGCGCACGCGCGGCTCGGTGCGGGTCAGGCTCATGATCGGGTCCGACCCGCGGGCCGATGCGGCAACGTCATGGCCCGATTGTACGGGTTGGCGCGCCGGCGGCGCGCTACTGGAGGGCGTGCGCGAGCGGAACGTAGCGCACGTGCCCGCCGGCGAGGAAGGCGGCGATCTCGTCGCGCCGCGCCACCGTGTCCGCGTATCCGAGCGCCATGAGCTTGCGGCAGAAGCCGCGATCGAAAAGCAGGTACGAGGGCAGGTTCGCCCCGGTGCCCCGCGTGCTGCCGAACCCGCGCAGCATGGCGCGCACCGCGGGCGGCAGTCGATGCACGTACGCACGGGCCAGCTCGCCCAGGTCTTGCGAAGGCGAGATCACGAATGCGTCCACGTGCGCGGCCGGCAGGCACGCCGGCGCCGCGTCGGCGCGCTCCACGAGATCGAGGACGCGATTCGTCTGCAGCAGCCGTTCGAGGTCCGCGCCGAGGTTGTCGAGGAAGATCGACGAGAGCGCGTGCCCCGCGAGTTGCGCGAACGACGGATAGCGCGGCTCGCCGCCCGTGAGCCCGGCACGCTGGCCGGAGAACTGGCCGACGGCGATCACCAGGAGACGTCGGGCGCCCAGATGCAGCGCGGGAGACAGCGGCGCGATCTGCCGCACCGATCCGTCCATGTAATAGTCGTCGCGCAGCCGCACGGCAGGGAACACGAACGGAATCGCCGCGGACGCCATGAGGTGGTCGACTGTCAGCGCGCACCGCTCGCCGCGGCGGCGGGTGCGATGCCAGGGCGCCACGGTGAGCGCGCCCTGGAAGTACGTCACGGCCTGCCCGGTTGCGTAGCTCGTCGCGTTCACCGCGAGCGCGCGCAGCGCCCCCTGCTTGATCATGCGGTCGATGCGCGACAGGTCGAGCTCGCGCCCGATGGTCGCCGCGAGCGGCGCGTTGTCGAGCATCGCGGTCGCGCCCTGGGGTGCTCGGGCCACGCCGAGGAGGGAGCCGAGGATGCGAACGGCGTGCATCGACAACGCGCGAAGATCGGTGCGGTACACGTCCTCGATGTCCACGGCGCGCCACCAGCGCAGAAGTCGGGCGACCGCGCGGCGGAAGTCGTCGGCATGAACGGCCAGCGTCGCCGCATTGATCGCGCCTGCCGACGTGCCGCAGATGATGGGGAACGGCGCCGCGGTGTCGCGGCCCAGGATGCGCGCAAGGCCGCGCAGCACGCCGGCCTGGTAGGCGGCGCGCGCGCCGCCTCCGGACAGGATCAGGCCCGTCTCGTGGTCGGCCAGCGCCATGGACTTCGCCAACTCGTCGACATAGCGTGATTTCGGCTTTTACGGCGCGGCCTTGAGCGTTCTTTCGAGAATGAGCAGCATCGCGGCGGTCGCGCCCCAGATATAGCGCTCGCCGTAAGGCATGGCCCAGTAGTCGCGCCGCAGCTCGCCCAGCATGCGGAAATGCCGCAGGTGGTTGGCGGGGTCGAGGAGGAACGCGAGCGGTACCTCGAAGGCGGACGCGACCTCCTTGGCATCGAGCCTGAGCTCGAAGGGCGGCTCGACCCAGCCCACCACGGGCGCGACGCGATAGCCGGTAACCGTCTCGTACGTCGTCAGCTCGCCGAGGATTTCGACTCGCGCCGGGTCGAGGCCGATCTCCTCCTGCGCCTCGCGCAGCGCCGCGGCGGCGTCGTCGGGGTCCTGCGGTTCCACGCGGCCGCCCGGGAAGCTGATCTGGCCGGGATGGTCCGGCAGGTCGAGGGAGCGCTCGGTCAGCAGGATCTGGAGGCCCGCCGGGCGGTTGACGATCGGCACCAGCACGGCTGCGGGCACCGCGACGCCTTCGCGCCCGGGAAAGCGGAAGCCGTCGTTCAGCCCGCGCGCGTCCGCCGGCGCCGGTCGCGCGAGTCGCTCGGCGATCCAGGCGCGCTGCTCGGCTGGGGACAGTTCGAAAAGGGGAAGAGGCATCGTGCCGTGGCCGAGAGCCACGGCGTCATTGTAGCGAGGCGCGGTCGCCGGACGGCACGGGCCTCAGCCCGCGGCCGCGCGCTCGCTTCGCTCGCAGCCGGCGACGCCGCGATGACAGGCGCGTGCGGTGAACTGCGGACCGACCAGCAATACGGCGGGTCCCTCGACCTGCAGCGAGCCGCCGCCGGCGAGCGCGCGCAGCGTCGTGTAGAGCGTGCGGGTATCCGGCAGGCTCGCGCTTTCCACGATCGCCACGGGCAGCGACGAAGGCTTGCCGGCGTCGATCAGCGCGGCCGCGATGGCCGCGGCTTCGCCGGCACCCATGTAGATCGCGCCCGCGTCGCTGCCGGCGAGGGCGTCTACCCACGCGTTGGCCCGCGGCTCGCCGTCGCCGACGCGCGGCGTGACGAGCGCGACGCTGCGCACGCTGCCGCGCTGGGTGAGCGACGTGCCGATCGAGGCGCACGCGGCCAGCGCCGCGGTGACACCGGGCACGATCTCGTACGGGACGCCGCTCGCTTCCAGCGCGGCGATCTCCTCCTGCGCACGCCCGAACAGCATCGGATCGCCGCCCTTCAGGCGTACGACGACGCGGTGCGTGCGTGCCGCATCGACCAGTCGCTTATCGATGAACCGCTGCGCGGTCGAGTGCCGGCCGCAGCGCTTGCCGACGGCGACCTTCTCCGCCCGCATCGCGAGCGCCAGTGTGTCGGGATGCACCAGCGCATCGTGGAAGACGATGTCGGCGCGCTCGAGCAGGCGCGCGGCGCGCACCGTGAGCAGGTCCGGTGCGCCGGGACCCGCGCCCACGAGGTAGACCGTGCCGAGGCTCATGGTCGAAGGCTCGCTCACGCGCATGAAGCGCGGTCGCACGGCGGAGCGGCCGCGGCATCGACGCGACGCCGGAACCAGGGCGTGCGCTGCTGCGTGCGCTGGTAGCCGTCGGAGAAGTCCCCGAGGCTTGCCAGCGCCTCCGCCGCGTTCCGGTCCTCGCGAATGGCGAAGGCGTCGAAGCCGCACTGCGAGAGGTAGTAGAGCTGGTCGCGCTGCACATCGCCGACCGCCCGCAGCTCGCCCTGGTATCCGTAGCGGTCGCGCAAAAGGCGAGCGATCGAGTAGCCACGGCCGTCGGTGAACTGCGGGAAGTCGACCGCGATGACCGGCAGCCGCGCGACGTCGGGCGCGACCGCGCCGGGATCCTGATGCGGCGCGAGCCACACGCCGACCTCGCCGCGCGCGATCAACGCTGCGCGCCGTTCGAGCCACAGCTCGAGCGGAACGATGACGGCGTCGTCGGGCAGCTCGGCAATGGACGTCGCCTCGCGCACCAGCGTCCAGCGATCGTCGGCCACCACGCGCTGCTTAATGAGCTGTGACATAGACGCGTTCCTTGAAGGGCTCGATGCCGATGCGTCGCACGGTATCGATGAATCGCTCGCCGGCGTGGCGCGCCTCGAGATAGGTTTCGATGAGGCGCTCGATCACGTCGGGCATCTCGTGCGCCGCGAACGACGGGCCGATGACCTTGCCGAGCGACGCGTCGTTACCCTGTGCGCCGCCGATCGACACCTGGTACCACTCGGCCCCGTTCTTGTCGACGCCGAGCACGCCGATGTGCCCGATGTGATGCTGGCCGCACGCGTTCATGCAGCCCGACATGTTGATGTCGATCTCGCCGATGTCGTGGAGGTAGTCGAGGTCGTCGAATCGCTCCTGGATCGCCTGCGCGATCGGGATCGATTTCGCGTTCGCGAGCGAGCAGAAGTCCCCGCCCGGGCAGCACACGATGTCGGTCAAGAGGCCGATGTTGGGCGTCGCGAGCCCGAGGCGCTTCAGCTCGGTCCACAGCGCGAACGCATCGCGCTGACGCACGTCGCGCAAGATCAGGTTCTGCTCGTGCGACACGCCGATCTCGCCGAAGCTGTACGCATCGGCCAGGTCGGCGATCGCGTCCATCTGATCGGCGGTCACGTCCCCCGGCGGCACGCCGGTCTTCTTGAGCGACAGCGTGACGATGGCGTAGCCGGGAACCTTGTGCGCATGCACGTTGCGCTTCACCCAGTTCGCGAACCCGCGATGGTCGGCGAGCATCGCTCGGAAGCTCGCGTCGTCGCCCGGCAGCCGCTCGTAAGCGGGCGGCTCGAAGAAGCGCGCGAGGCGCTCGAACTCCGCGTCGGGTACCGTGCCTTCGCCACCGGCGGCGTGCGCCCAGTCGGCCTCCACCTCCGACGCGAACCGGGCAGGCCCGAGGTCCTTCACGAGGATCTTGATGCGCGCCTTCCACTTGTTGTCGCGCCGGCCATAGCGGTTGTACGTGCGCAGGATTGCGTCGAGGTAGTTCAGGACTTCGCCGCGCGGCAGGAATTCGCGAATGACGTGTCCGATGATCGGCGTGCGGCCGAGGCCGCCGCCCGCGAGCACGCGAAAGCCGAGCTCGCCGTCGTCGTTGCGCACGAGCTGCAGGCCCACGTCGTGAATGAGCACGGCGGTGCGGTCCGATGCCGCGGCGGTGATGGCGATCTTGAACTTGCGTGGCAGGTATGCGAATTCCGGATTGAATGCCGCCCACTGGCGCACGAGCTCGCAATACGGGCGCGGGTCGACGATCTCGTCCTGCGCGACCCCCGCGTAATGATCGCTGGTGATGTTGCGAACGCAATTGCCCGACGTCTGGATGGCGTGCATCTGCACGCGCGCGAGCTCGGCCAGTATGTCCGGAACGTCCTCGAGCCGCGGCCAGTTGAGCTGGAGATTCTGCCGCGTGGTGAAGTGACCATAGCCGCGGTCGTAGCGCCGCGCCACCGCGGCAAGCGTGCGCAACTGCCGCGACTCGAGCATCCCGTACGGCACGGAGATGCGGAACATCGGCGCGTAGCGCTGAATGTACAGACCATTCTGCAGACGCAGCGGGCGGAACTCGTCCTCGGTGAGCTCGCCGGCCAGGAACCTGCGGGTCTGGTCGCGGAACTGGGCGACGCGCTCGTCGATGAGGCGCTGGTCGAAGGTGTCGTAGCGGTACATGTCTTGTCGTTGTTGCTGCGGTGCACTGCTGACCGGACGACGTTAGTCGCGGCTCGTAATAATTGGAAGCGATTTGTCGCTATGGCGTTATTCCATATGCGCCTAACGGACTTGTAGTGAACGGTGGCTCAAATCCTGCTTACCTCCGGCGCACCGCCTTCGTTCCCGCCCGTCACTTCATGCACATACGGCCCGGTTTCGCCGTCCTGCGCTCCGCCTCGGGGGGTGCCGGCGCACCCGCCGAGGCGGAGCCGGGCGTGCCTCGCCAGGGCCGGCTGAGCGTCCAGACCTACGCCTTCCTGCTCGTGCTGGCCGTTGCACTGCCGCTTGGCGCCCTGCTGGTGGCCGCACTGCGGCAGATCGCGGCGCAGGACGAAAGCCAGGCCGGCACCACCGTGCGGCAGCTCGCGCGCATCAGCGCCGCCGAGGCGGACCTCTTTCTCACCGACGCGCGGGGCCTCCTCGAGCAGGTCGCCGCGCGCCCCGGCGTGCGCAACCCCGATCCGGCTCATTGCGATTCGGTATTCGCCGATTTCAGCACCCAGCAGGCGCCGCTCGTGAATCTCCTCCTCGTCGACCCGGAGGGCCGGGCAGTCTGCAGCACACTGCCGCCACCGCGCGGACCCTCGCCGTACCTCGACCGCGAATGGTTCAAGGCCACCGTGGCGGGGAGCGGCTTCGAGATCGACGCTCCGCATCGGGCGCGCACGAGCAATCGGTGGATCGTCACGGTGGCGGTTCCGGTCCGTCGCGCCGATGGGTCGCTCGGCGGCGTTCTCGCGACCGGCCTCGACCTCGCGCGACTGCGCACGCCCTCGTTGCGCGGCGCCGATCTGCCGGGCGGATCGACGATCGAGCTGATCGATACCCGGGGTACGCTGCTCGCACGATCGCACGGTCCCGAAGACATCGGGAACCGTCTCACGGGCGATGTCGTCGAGCGCGTGCTCGCGCAGCGCGAGGGCGCGCTGCGCGGCGTGAGCTACGACGGCGTCGACAAGGTCGTCGGCTTCGCGCCGCTTTCGACGGTTCCGTGGATGGCGGTCGTGTCCACTCCGGCCGCGAACGTGCTCGCCTTCGCGCAGCGCTCGGCGCTGCTCAACACCTTCGCCGTCATGGCGATCCTGTCGGGTGTGCTGCTGGCCGTGGCCATTCTCGCGCGGCGCATGCTGCGGCCCATCCAGTCGATTGCCGGCGTCGCGGACGCGGTCGCGCGCGGTGACATCGCGGCACGTGCCACGGCGAGCGGCCCGCGCGAGCTCGCCGACATCGCGACGCAGGTGAACCGGATGCTCGACCAGCGTCAGCGCGACGAGGCGGCGCTGCGCGACAGCGAGGCGCGGTTCCGGCAGCTCTTCGAGACGTCGAACGACGCGATCCTGATCGTCGATCGGGACAATCGCATCGTGTTCGCGAATCCGGCGACCGAGCGCGTGTTCGGGCACCGCCCCACCGCGCTCGCGGGGCGTGAGCTGTCCGTGCTGCAACCCGCGCGCTTCCACGAGCCACATCGCGCCGGCATGCGGCGGTTCCTCGCCACCGGCGAGCGCAGGCTAGACTGGCGTGGCACCGAATCGGTCGGCCTGCACGCGGACGGCCGCGAGCTGCCCATCGAGATCGCGTTCAGCTATTTGCGCATCGGCGGTGCCGACGTATTCGCCGCCTTCGTGCGCGACATCTCGCAGCGCAAGCGCGTCGAGGCCGAGCTGCGCGAGAGCGAAGCGCGCTTCCGCCTCCTCGCCGACTCCGCGCCGTCGCTGATCTGGATGGCGACCGCCGACGGCAGCTGCTTCTACGTCAACCGGCCGTGGCTCGACTTCACGGGCACGACGCTCGAGCAGGCCTGCGGGGAGGGCTGGGCCGCGTCGGTGCATCCGGAGGATCGGCCCGGATTGCTCACGCGCAACGACGACGCGTTCGAGAACCGCAGGCCGTTCTCCTTCGAGTTCCGGCTGCGGCGCCACGACGGCGAATACCGCTGGGTGCTCAACCACGGCGTGCCGCGCTGCGGCGAGGATGGCGCGCTGGTCGGCTACATCGGCACCTGCGTCGACATCCACGACCGCGTCATGGCGGAGCGGCGCATCCGGCGGCTATCGACGCTGTACGCGGCGCTGTCGAAAGCCAACGAGGCGATGGCGCGTACGCGCGGCACCGGCGCGCTGCTGCAGCGCGTGTGCGAGATCGCGGTCGAGCAGGGCGGCTTCCACATCGTGAGCGTCGGTCTCGTCGACGAAGGATCGCGCCATGTGCGCACGGTCGCGGCCGCGGGCGACACGATGGGTCACTACGATCGCGTCGAATATTCGCTGGCCGACGACCATCCCGAGGTGCCGTCGCTGATCGCGCTGCGCGAGGACCGTTCGTACATCAGCAACGACCGCGAGCACGACCCGCGTGCCGTCCCGGTGCTGCACGGGCCCGCGCGCGGCGTCATCCGCTCGACCGCCGCCTTTCCGCTCCATCGCGAGGGCAAGGTCACCGGCTACCTGAACGTGCATTCGAGCGAGGTCGATTGCTTCGACTCGGACATGACCGACCTCCTGCAGCTGCTCGCGGCGGATCTGTCGTTCGCGCTCGACACCATGGCGGCCGACGATCGTCGCGAGCGCGCCGAGAGCGCGCTGCGCCAGCTCAATGCAACGCTCGAGCAGAAGGTCGAGGAGCGCACGCGCTCGCTGCAGGCGGCCAATCGCGAGCTCGAGGCGTTCAGCTATTCGGTGTCGCACGACCTGCGTGCGCCGCTGCGCGCCATCAGCGGCTTCACCGAGATGATCGCGGAGGGCCACATGCAGCGCCTCGACCACGAGGCGCGCGGCTATCTCCAGCGCGTGCAGGCGGCGTCGCAGCGCATGTCGCGCCTCATCGACGACCTCATGAACCTCTCGCGCATCGCGCGCCTCGAGCTCAACCGCGTCCAGGTCGACTTGAGCCGTCTCGCGGCGGAGGTGGTCGCGGAGCTGCAGGAGAACGATCCGCAGCGCGCGGTGCAGGTGCGGATCATGCCGGGCATCACGGCCGAGATCGATCGCGGTCTCGCGCAGATCGTGCTCGCCAACCTGCTCGGCAACGCGTGGAAGTTCACCGTCAAGACCAAGGCCCCGTCGATCGCGTTCGGCGTGACGCAGCGCGACGGCGTCGCGACGTATTTCGTGCGCGACAACGGCGCCGGTTTCGACATGAAGCACGCCGACAAGCTGTTCGCGCCGTTCCAGCGCCTGCACGCCGAGCAGGACTTCGCCGGCACGGGCATCGGCCTCGCGCTGGTACAGCGCATCGTCCACCGCCACGGCGGTCGCGTGGAAGCGGAGTCCGCCGAAGGCCACGGCACCACCCTCTATTTCACGCTGGCGCCGTCGCCATGAGCGCCGCCGGGCTCGCGCGTCGGCTCGGCACGTCCTGGACCGCCCTCGCTCCACCACCGCCCGAGCTGCAGGCCGGCACGCTTTAGCGGCTTCGGGCCGCGCTGACCTGCACCGCAGGGAACTGATAGCGCCGCACGCTGACTCCTTCTTGGGGGCGAGGCTGCAGCGGCGAGCATGATCGAGATGCGTGGTGCAAGCCGCGCTGCGCGCGCCCCGGCGCAACCGGAGAGCGAGCACGCGGCATGTACACCTTCCATTTCGCCCCGGTGTTCGCCCACTTCGGCCGCCTGCTCCAGGGCGCCGCGATCACCATGGAGCTGTCGTGCGGCGCCATGCTGCTGGGCCTCGTGATCTCGGTGATCTGCGCGGCCGCCCGTACTTCGCACATCGTGCCGCTGCGCTGGGCCGTCGCCGGCTACGTCGAGCTCATCCGCAACACGCCGTTCCTGGTCCAGATCTTCTTCATCTACTTCGGCCTTCCGGCCGTCGGCATCTCATTCAATCCCAACCCCGCCGCGCTGCTGGCGCTCACCGTCAACGTGGGTGCGTACGGCACCGAGATCATCCGCGCGGGCATCGAGTCGATCCACTGGGGCCAGGTGGAGGCCGGCATCGCGCTGGGTCTCAAGCGCGTGCAGATCTTCCGCTACATCGTCCTCAAGCCGGCATTGCGCACCGTTTACCCGGCGCTCACCAGCCAGTTCATCTTCCTGATGCTCACCTCGAGCGTGGTATCGGTCATTGCCGCGAACGACCTGGCGGCCGCCGGCAACGACGTCAATTCGGACACCTTCGCGAGCTTCGAGACCTACGTCGTCGTCACCGCGATGTACCTGGTGATGTCGACCGTCCTGTCCGGGTTCTTTTCCGCGATCCAGCGAATGGCGTTTCGCTATCCGCTGGGGCGCTAGATCGGGCACGTCCGCATGATCCGCCAGTTCGGATGGAACGAGTTCGAGCTCCTCGTCCTCGCGGCGCGCTGGACGATCGTTCTCGCGCTGTTCGCGTTCGTGGGTGGCGGCATCGGCGGGCTCATCGTGGCGCTGCTGCGAACGGGCGACAGCCGCGTCGCGCGCACGGCCATGGTCGCGTTCATCCGCGTGTTCCAGGGCACGCCGCTGCTGATGCAGCTTTTCCTCGCGTACTTCGGCATGGCGATCTTCGGCTTCAACGTCAATCCGCTGACCGCGGCCGTGATCGCGCTCACCGCGCATGCCAGCGCATACCTCGGCGAGATCTGGCGTGGCTGCATCGAGGCGGTGCCGCGCGGCCAGACGGAGGCGGCCACCGTGCTGGGGCTGCACTACGTCGCGCGCATGCGCCACGTGGTGCTGCCGCAGGCCGCGCGGATCGCGGTGCCGCCCACGGTCGGCTTTCTGGTGCAGCTGCTCAAGGAGACGTCGCTCACGTCGATCATCGGCTTCGTCGAGCTGACGCGGCAGGGACAGATCATCACCAGCGTCACGTTCCGGCCTTTCCTGGTGTACGGAATCGTCGCAGCCGTCTATTTCATCCTGTGCTGGCCGCTGTCGCTGGCGGCGCGCGGCATGGAGCGAGGAATGGCGCGTGCGACCCAGCGGTGATGCGACCCCATGCCGGATCGTCCGGCCTCAACCACGGAGAAGCGAATCATGAGCATCTTGAGCAAGGGCATGGCCCTCATCGTCGGGCTTGGCCTCGTATTGGCCGGAAGCGCGACGGCGCGCGCGGACGCGCTGCAGGACATCAAGTCGCGCGGAACGATCAAGATCGGCGTGCTGGTGGACTTCCCGCCGTACGGGCTCATGAACGAGCAGAACAAGCCGGACGGCTACGACCCCGACGTGGCGAAGCTCCTCGCGCGCGACATGGGCGTGCAGCTTCAGCTGGTGCCGGTCACGGGACCGAACCGCATCCCGTACCTGCTGAGCGGCCAGGTCGACCTGCTGGTCGCGTCGCTGGGCATCACCCCCGAACGCGCGAAGAGCGTGGAGTTCTCCGAGCCGTATGCCGCGATCACGATCGCTGTCTACGGCAAGGACGACGTCAACGTCGCGAAGCCCGAGGACCTCGCCGGCAAGACGATCGCGGTGGCCCGTGCATCGACGCAGGATACGGCGGTGACCAAGGTCGCGCCGCAATCGGCCACCATCCGCCGCTTCGACTCGGATGCAGCGGCGCTGCAGGCGCTGATGTCGGGCCAGGTTGCGCTCATCGGCTGCTCGAACGTGTGCTACCTGACCATCCAGAAGCTCGCGCCGGGCAAGTTCAACAAGAAATTCGAGCTCTCGAGCCAGGTCCAGGGCATCGCCGTCAAGCCCGGCGAGGCGAAGCTGCTCGCATGGGTCAATCAGTTCATCGACAAAGTGAAGACGAACGGCGAGCTCGACAAGGTCAACCAGAAATGGCTTGGCGAGGGCATGCCCGCCGTGCTGAAGAAGAAATGAGCGCGCGGCGCCGGGGAATCGCATGAAGAGGCCGCGTCCGTGAACGCGAACGCTTCGTCCGCGTCGCCCGACGCCGCGATCGCCGTGCGGATGGAAGGCGTCGGGAAATGGTATGGCGACTTCCAGGCCCTGAAAGACATCAACCTGACCGTCGCGAGCGGCGAGCGCATCGTGATCTGCGGCCCGTCGGGCTCCGGCAAGTCCACGCTGATCCGCTGCATCAACCAGCTCGAGGTCATCCAGAAGGGGCGCATTTTCGTCGACGGCATCGAGCTCGCGGGCCGACGCAACATCGATGCGATCCGGCACGAGGTCGGCATGGTGTTCCAGCAGTTCAACCTGTTCCCGCATCTCACCGTGCTGCAGAACTGCGCGCTCGCCCCCATGAAGGTACGCCGCGTGAGCCGGGAAGAGGCCGAAGCAACCGCGCGGCGCTACCTCGAGCGCGTTCACATTCCCGAGCAGGCGGACAAGTACCCGGCGCAGCTCTCCGGCGGGCAGCAGCAGCGCGTGGCGATCGCGCGCGCGCTCTGCATGAACCCGAAGGTGATGCTGTTCGACGAGCCGACCTCCGCGCTCGACCCCGAGATGGTCAAGGAGGTGCTCGACACCATGATCGACCTCGCGGAGGAGGGCATGACGATGCTGGTGGTCACCCACGAGATGGCGTTCGCGCGAAGCGTGGCCGATCGCGTCATCTTCATGGACCGCGGGGAGATCGTCGAGATGGCCCCGCCCGAGGCGTTCTTCAGCCACCCGAAGCACGAGCGAACCCGCGCCTTTCTCGGCCAGATCACGTAACGGCCGCGCGACGCACGATGAGGCGCTAGCGCAGCAGCAGCGCGAGTCCGCGTTCCAACGCCTGCTGCAGCGCCGGCATGGCGAAGGGCATCGCGAGCAAGAGCATGACGAGCCCGACCGCGAGGGTGATCGGGAAGCCGACGGCGAAGAGATTCAGCTGCGGCGCCGTGCGCGTGAGCACACCGAGCGTGAGGTTCACGAGCAGCAGCGCGCCGACCACCGGCAGCGACAGCGCGACGCCTGTCGCGAAGAGGCCGCTGCCCGCCTGCACCAGGCGCATCGTGTCGAGCGACGTCCAGCCGGATGGCCCGATCGGCATGACGTTGAACGAGTCGACCATGGCGGCGATGAGCGCGAGGTGGCCGTTGATCGCCAGGAACAGCAGCATCAGAACGAGCGACAGGAAGCTGCCGACCAGTGGCGCCTGCTCGGCGTTCTGTGGATCGACGAAGGCGGCGAACGAGAGGCCCATCTGCAAGCCGACCATGTCGCCGGCGAGCGTGACCGCCGCGAACACGAGCTGCATCGCAAGTCCGATCGCGATGCCGACGACGACTTGCTGCACGACCAGGATGCCGCCCGCGACGGTGAACGGCGACACGAACGGCGCCGCCGGGAGCGTGGCGGCGACCACGAACGTGATGGTGAAGGCCAGCGCGACGCGCACGATCACCGGCACGCTCTCGTGCGAGAACAGCGGCGCGCTCGACATCAGAGCGAGGATGCGCAGGAATGGATAGAGCAGCGCCGCGACCCAGCCTTCGATGTCGGCGGACGTGAAGGTGATCATGATGTTCTTGTCCCGTCTGGCCTCGCCGCGTCGGTCGCGCCGTCGCCGCGCGCGCGGATGAATCCGCGGGCGCGGCAGGTCATCCGATCATCTGCGGAATGCTCTGGAACAGGCGCTGGACGTAGTCGACGAGCATCGCCAGCATCCAGGGACCGGCCAGCACCAGCGCGACGAACATCGCCAGGAGCTTGGGGATGAACGACAGTGTCATCTCGTTGATCTGCGTTGCCGCCTGGAAGATGCTCACCACGAGGCCTACGACGAGGGCTGTGAGGAGCAGCGGCGCGGCGACGAGCGCGGTGACCCACAGGGCCTGCTGGGTGAGCGTCAGAACGGTCTGGGGCGTCATCGATTATCCGAACGAGGCGATCAGCGAGCCGATGAGCAGGTTCCACCCGTCGACCAGCACGAAGAGCATCAACTTGAAGGGCAGCGAGATCAGGACTGGCGACAGCATCATCATGCCCATGGACATGAGGACGCTCGCGACGACCATATCGATGATCACGAACGGGATGAAGACCATGAAGCCGATCTGGAAGGCGGTCTTGAGCTCGCTCGTCACGAAGGCCGGGACCAGCACGCGCAGCGGAACCGCTTCTCGCGCGGCCGGCGGCGTCTCGTGCGCGAGGCGCAGGAACAGCGCGAGATCGGGCTCGCGCGTCTGCTTCAGCATGAACGTCTTGAGCGGCACCTGCGCCCGGTCGAATGCCTGCGAGGCGTTAAGCCGGTTCTCGGTGTAGGGAACGTACGCGTCGGCGTAGATGCGGTCGACGACGGGCGACATCACGAAGAAGGTGAGGAACAGCGACAGGCCGATGATGATCTGGTTCGGAGGCGAGGCCTGCGTGCCGAGCGCGTGGCGCAGGAGCGACATCACGATGACGATCCGCGTGAACGCGGTCATCAGCAGCAGGATCGCCGGCAGGAACGCGAGCGCGGAGAGGAACAGCAGCGTCTGGACCGGCAGCGAATAGCTCTGGCCGCCACCCGGCGCCGGCGTGCTGTTGAAGAGCGCGAGATCGCTCTGCTGCGCGAGCGCGGCAGGCGCAACGAGCAGGCAGGCGAGTCCAAGGCCGTGCAACGCACGGCGCATCGCGTGATTTCGGTGCAGCAGAGCGACGCTCATGACGGCGGCGGCTCGCGGTGGCCGCGCGCGCGCGCCAGCATCGCCGCGAACGCGGTGACCGGCGTCGCAGGTGGAGCCGGAAGCTCGCCGCGCGGCAGCGTGCCGAGGCTCTGCACGTTGCCGGGCGCGACGCCGACCACCAGCCATTGCTCGCCCACTTCCAGCAGCACCACGCGCTCGCGGGCGCCGAGCGCCTGCGAGCCGACGATGCGCAGCGGGCCCTGTACGCCGCCGCGTGCCGGCGCGAGGCGGCGCATGAGCCAGCCGACGACGAGGATCAGCGCGAGGACGAGTGCGAGGCCGAGCGTCGCGCGCAGCAGGCCGCCCGCGTCGGGCGCCAGCTCCGCGGTATCGGCCGCGTAGACCCCTTGCGGCAGCAAACCGCAGAGCAGGAGCACCCAGCGCGTCATCGATTGAGCTTGCGCACCCGCTCGGCCGGCGTGACGATGTCGGTCAGCCGGATGCCGAACTTGTCGTTGACCACCACGACCTCGCCCTGGGCGATGAGGCATCCGTTGACCAGCACATCCATGGGCTCGCCCGCGAGGCCGTCCAGCTCGACGACCGAGCCTTGCGCGAGCTGCAGGATGTGGCGTATCGGAATCTTGGTACGCCCGAGCTCGACGGTGAGCTGCACCGGGATGTCGAGGATGAGGTCGATGTCGCTCGGCGCGCCCGAGGGCGCGGCGGCCGCGGCGAACTTGTCGAACGCCGCGGGCCGTGGCTGCGGCGCCGGTGCCGCTGGGTTCTGCTCGGCGACCGCCGTGTCGCCGTTGCCCGTCTTCGAGCCGTCTTCAAGCATGGCTGCCTCCCACGAGGGCGTCGCCGTCGGGCGTCAACATGCGCTCGATGCGCAGTGCGTACTGTCCGTTGCGAACGCCGTACTTGCATTGCATGACCGGCACGCCGTCGACCGTCGCCTCGATGCTCTCGGGGATGTCGAGCGGCAGCACGTCGCCGGGCTTGAGGTTCATCAGGTCGCGCAGCCGCACGTCCGACGTGCCGAGCTGCGCCACGAGACTCACTTCCGCGGATTGAACCTGCTTCGACAGCATGCGCACCCAGCGGCGGTCGGGCTCCGTCGAGTCGGGCATCGGGCTGTAGAGCAGGTCGCGGATCGGCTCGAGCATCGCGTAGGGCATGCACACGTGGAACGCGCCGCCGCCCGACGGACCGAGCTCGAGGTTGAACGTCGACACCACGACGACCTCCGTCGGCGTGGCGATGTTCACGAACTGCGTCTGCATCTCCGAGCGCACGTACTCGAACTGCAGCGGATGCACGCTCGACCACGCCTTCTGGTAATCGGCGAGGATCACCTCGAGCATGCGCTGGATGATGCGCTGCTCGGTGGGCGTGAAGTCGCGGCCTTCCACGCGCATGTGGAAGCGCCCGGCGCCTCCGAACATCGTGTCGACGCTGAGGAACACCAGCGCGGGCTCGATCACGAGCACCGCGCTGCCGCGCAGCGGCTTCGCCTGGATGATGTTGAGGTTGGTCGGCACCGCGAGGTTGCGCAGGAACTCGCTGTACTTGATCACCTTGACCGGCCCGATCGTGATGTCGGGGTTACGGCGCATGAAGTTGAAGAGTCCGATGCGCAGCAGGCGCGCGAAGCGGTCGTTGATGATCTCGAGCGTGGGCATGCGCCCGCGCACGATGCGCTCCTGCGTCGCGAGGTTGTACGGGCGCACGCCGTCGACCGGCTCGGCGCCCGCCTGCGGGGGCGCCTCCTCGTCGCCGCTGACGCCCTTCAGCAGCGCGTCGACTTCGTCCTGGGTGAGGAATTCGTTCGACACGAAGGCCCTACTGGATGACGAACGAGCCGAGGAACGCGCCCGTCACGCCGCGCTCGGGCGTGGTCCCCGGGATGGATTCGCGTGCCGCCGTCACGAGCTCGCTCACGAGCTTCTGCTTGCCCTCGGGCGTGTTGAGCTCGCTCGGGCGCTTGGCCGACAGCAGCATCAGGATGCGATTACGAATGATCGGCAGGTAGGTCTTCACCTGGTCGACGGCCTTGTCGTCGATGACCTGGTAGACGATCGAGACCTGGAGGTAGTGATCGCCGTTCTCCTCGGCGAGGTTCACCGTGAACGGCTCGAGCGTCTGGAAAACCGGCGGCTTCACGACCTCGGCCTTGTGCTCGGCTGCGGCCGGCGTGCGACCGACGAACCACCATGCCGCGCCGCCACCGGCGGCTGCCAGCAGCACGAGCACCACCACGATCAGCAGCAGCCTGGATTTCTTCTTTTTCTTGGCCGGTGCGGCGGCCGAATCGGCGACAACGGCGAGGTTAGCGGTCTTGGCCACGGAAGCGTCCGAAGTTCATGGGCAATCGTTCGTGCGGTCGATTATCAAAGCCGCGCAGGCTGGGTCATGGCTGGAATACGCCGGCTAATGCGCTGCAATTCGCGCGCCATGCGCCCTCAAGCGAACACGTCGAGCAATCGGTCGGCGCGCCGCAGGATGCGCTCGACCGTTTCGTCGGCCGGCCCGCGGGTTCCGGCCGCGTCGCGGCCGTCGCGCGTTGCGGCGAGCCAGGCCGGCGACGGCGCGTCGCGCTGCGCGCTCCCGTCGTGCACGCTCGCCTGGCCGAGCGTGATGCCCTGCGAGGCGAGCAGGTCGCGCAGCTGTGGCAGCGACTGCTCGAGCGCCGTGCGGGTCTCCGGACTCGCCGCAACGATCTGCAGCGAAGCGTGGTCGGCGTTCATGTCGACGCGGATGCTCACCGGCCCCAACTCGGCGGGATTCAGCGTGAGCTCCGCCCGCTCGTTGCGCGTGACGACGATGTGCGCGAGCTTTGCGACGGCCTCGTCCTGCCAGCCGGCGGTGAACGCCGGCGTGGCAACGGCCTCCGCGTGCGCCGGAGCGGCCGCCGCGACATGGGGTGGCGGTGCTGTCGCGACGAGCAGCGACGTCGCGTTGACGCGATCGGCCTCGGGTCGGGCGCTGGTTGCCTTGTCGATGTCGGCATGCGACGCGAGCGCGGCCAGCAGCGAGGGCGCGGGCTGCGGCGCTTCGATCCTCGGCTTCGGCGCGTCCTGCGCCGTCTGTGCCCGAAGGTCGGGCGCGGCAGGCGCGGCTTGCGATTCGCTGCGCGCGGCGTGTTCGCCGTCGCGATTGCTGTCCGACGCTGCCGTCGCCTGCGCGCCCTCGGCTGCGTCGGACACGACGTTCGCGACAGGGGCCGCGACGACGGGTGCCGTCGCGCCGACGCGCTTCTCCGATGCGACGATCGTCACCTGACCCGGCACGGGGATCGACAGCGTCGGCACGCCCGGCAACGGCAGCATCAGGAACGGCGCATCGGCGGGCGCGGACGCGGCCTCGTCCTTCGGCGCCTGGTGCATGGCGTCGGAGGCGGCCACGGGGCTGCCATCAGCGGCACCCGCGGCAGCGAGGAAGAGCAGGGCGAATGCGTCGAGCGCCGACGCATCGTCGTCCTGCTCGCGGCCCGCGCGGACGGGCAGCGTGCCGTGCGGTGCGCTGGCCGGTGAGTCGAAAGCGATCGGCATGAATGTGCCCTCGTGGTCGTGCTCAATGATCGGTATCGGATGCGGCGGGACGCGCGACCGCGCCGTTGCGCGCCGCCCACTCGTCGGTGAGCTTCTGCGCGCGGCGTTGCTCGCTCCGCGCGGCGCTCGTGTGATGTCGCTCGTCGAGCGCGTTGAAGGACTCGACCCGCTGGCGCTCGTGCGTCCACTGGGCCCGGGCGTCGTCGACGTGGCGCTCGGCCTGCGCGACGACATCGGTCTGCTGCGCGATCGCACGCTCGAGCTGTGCGAGGAACGCCTGGTAGTTGCGCAGGCGCGTCAGATCGATCCCCTGGCTCGACGCCTCGGACAGGCGCGACTGGTACTCGGTGCGGTACGTGACGAGCATCGCGAGGCGCTGGCGCGCTTCGTCGCGCTCGCGCGTGAGCGCGCCGAGGCGCTGCGCTTGCGCGTCGCGCTTCTTCTCGGCGAGCTCCTTCAGTCGGTCCCATGGCGGTGTGCGGCTCATTGCAGCGTTCCGGGTTGGGCGAGCAGCGCGTCGAGCTCGCGCTGGGCGTCGGGATAGCGCACGCGTGCGTGCATGTCCTGCGTGAGGAACGCTTCCATGCGCGGATGGAGCGCGATCGCCTGGTCGAGCAGGGGATCCGAGCCCGCGACGTAGGCGCCCACGCTGATCAGGTCGCGGTCGCGGCGATAGCGCGAGTAGAGCTGCTTGAAGCGGCGCACGCGCTGCATCTGCTCGGGGCGCACGAGGTTGTGCATGGCGCGGCTGATCGACGTCTCCACGTCGATCGCGGGGTAGTGGCCCTGCTCGGCCAGGTCGCGCGCGAGCACGATGTGGCCGTCGAGGATCGCGCGCGCCGCGTCGGCGATCGGGTCCTGGGGATCGTCGCCTTCGGTGAGCACGGTGTAGAACGCGGTGATCGACCCGCCGCCGGCGACACCGTTGCCCGCACGCTCGACGAGCTGCGGCAGCCGGGCGAAAACGGAGGGGGGGTAGCCTTTGGTCGCCGGCGGCTCGCCCACGGCGAGCGCGATCTCGCGCTGCGCCATCGCGTAGCGCGTCAGCGAATCCATGAGCAGCAGCACGTGCTTGCCCTGGTCGCGGTAGTGCTCGGCAATGGCGGTCGCGTACGCCGCGCCCTGCAAGCGCAGCAACGCAGGCGTGTCGGCCGGTGCGGCGACGACGATCGAGCGCGCGCGGCCCTCGGCACCCAGGATCTGCTCGATGAATTCCTTCACTTCGCGGCCGCGCTCGCCGATGAGACCGACGACGATCACGTCGGCATTGGTGAACCGCGCCATCATGCCGAGCAGCACGCTCTTGCCGACGCCGCTTCCGGCGAAGAGTCCGAGGCGCTGCCCGCGACCGATGGTGAGGAGGCCGTTGATCGCGCGCACGCCGACGTCGAGCGTGGTGTCGATGGGCGCGCGCTCGAGTGGATTGAAGGGGCGGCCCTGCAACGATCGCGTGTCGGGGTGATGAAGCGTACCCAGCCCGTCGAGCGGCCGGCCCGCGCCGTCGAGCACGCGGCCGAGAAGGGCATCACCCACGGGAAGGTGCTTGGCGTAATCGCTCGCGCGCCTCAGCGGATGCCACGGCACGTGCAGGCGCGGACGCGGCTGATGCGGCTCGAGCGGCCGCACCGACGCGCCGGGATACACGCCCGAGATGTCGCTGGTGGGCATGAGGAACAGCCGTTCCCCCGAGAAGCCGACGACCTCCGCTTCGACGCTCCCGCCGCCGCGCTGCTCGATCAGGCACACGGTGCCGAGCGGCAGCTTCACGCCGACCGTCTCCATGACGAGGCCGGCGACGCGCGTCAGCTTGCCGCGCACGTCGAGGCTCGCGATGCCGCGCGTGCGACGCTGGCATTCCGCCAGGAAGTCGCTCACCGATTCGGCAAAATCAGGCGGGCTCGAGCCAGTCATCGGAGCGACCCAGCGCGGCGAGGAGGCGCCGCCAGCGCGAGGGAATCGTGACGTCGATCTCGGATTGCTCGGTCTCGATGAGGCAGCCGCCGGGTGCGATGGACGCATCGCCGACGAGCTGGCAGCGGCCGGCGAACTCGCCGTTGCCGAGGAAGTTGCGCAGGAGCTCGACGTCCGAAGGATTCAGCATCAGCTCGACGCGCTGCGTGGATTGCGGCAGCTGCTTCAGGGCCGCGCTGACGATCGGCAGGACGAACTCGCGCCGCACCGCGAGCGCTTCGCCCACGAGCTGGCGCGCGAGCACGAGTGCGAGGTCGAGCACCTCGTCGACCAGGCGCTGCTCATGATCGCCTGCGGCGCTGCCGAGCTTGGCGAGCAGCAGCGCGAGCGCGGCGCGCTCGCCATTCGCGGCCGCGAGGCCGGCGGCGTAGCCCGCTGCGCGGCCTTCGGCTTCGGCGGCGGCGCGCGCCCCGGCGAGCGCCGCGGGATCGACGACCGCATCGCGACTGGGCTCGGCGTCGAGCGATGCGAGCTCCCAGCGCTGGAACGCCGACAGGCGTTTTGCGTCCGTGGCGCCCAGCCGCGCGGGCCGGGTCGTCGCGGCCGCGTCGGAAGCGGCGAGCGCGGCCAGCGTGGACGGCATTGGCGCGACGTCAGACGAACTGGTCGTCACCCTTGCCTCCGAGCACGATCTGGCCTTCCTCCGCCATGCGGCGGACGATCTTCAGGATCTCCTTCTGCTCCGCCTCCACTTCGGAGACGCGCACCGGTCCCTTGGCCTCGAGGTCGTCGCGCAGCATCTCGGCCGCGCGCTGCGACATGTTCTTGAAGATCTTGTCGCGCAGCTCCTGGTTCGCCCCCTTCAGCGCGACGATGAGCGATTCGGACTGCACTTCGCGCAGCAGCGCCTGGATGCCGCGGTCGTCGACATCGAGCAGGTTCTCGAAGACGAACATCTCGTCGAGGATCTTCTGCGCGAGGTCGGCGTCGAACTCGCGCACCGCTTCGATGACCGCCGTCTCCTGCGTGGTGCCGAGGAAGTTGAGGATCTCCGCGGCGGTGCGCACGCCGCCCAGCGCCGACTTCTTCATCGTGTCGGTTCCCGACAGCAGCTTGCCGAGCACGTCGTTGAGCTCGCGCAGCGCGTTGGGCTGGATGCCGTCGAGCGTCGCGATGCGCAGCACCACGTCGTGACGCACCTGCGGCGTGAACTGGTTCAGGATCGCGGACGCCTGGTCGCGCTCGAGATGCACGAGGATCGACGCGATGATCTGAGGGTGCTCGCCTTTGATCAGCTCGGCGACGTTCTGCGGCGCCATCCAGCGCAGGCTCTCGATGCCGCTCGAGTCGCCGGTGGTGAGGATCTGGTCGAGCAGGTACGACGCCTTGTCGTCACCCAGCGCGCGAGTCAGCACCGTGCGGATGTACGCGTCCGCGTCCATGCCGATGGACGTCTCGCGCTCGGCGGTGCTGTGGAACGCGGTCAGCACCTCCTCGATGCGGTCGCGCGTGACGCTCTTGAGCTTGGCCATGGCCTGGCCGATCTTCTGCACCTCCTTCGGCGCGAGGTACTTGAACACCTGCGCCGCCTCCTCCTCGCCGAGCGACATCAGCAGGATCGCGCTGTTCGTGAGCCCGGCGTCACTCATCCCGCGTCACCCAGCCTTTGACGACGTTCGCGACGACCTTCGGGTCGTCGCGAGCCAGCGCGCGCGCGCGCTGCAGCGAATCGGCACCCGGGGCTGGCGCCGCCAGCTCGGCGAGCGGCTGCGGCGGGGGCGGCAGCGCGGCCATGCGCTCCTGCGCCTGGCGCAGCATCGGGCGCACCACGCCGAAGAACAGGTACGCGATGAGCGCCGCGAAGAGCGTGTAGCGTCCGATGTCCTTCGCGAGCGAGATGTTGTCCGGCTGCTTGTAGAACGGCAGCTCGACCGCGGGCGCCTGCTCGGGCTCGTTGAACGCGGCGTTCACCACGTTCACCGAGTCGCCGCGCTCCTTGTTGTAGCCCATCGCCTCGCGCACCAGCGCGTTGATCTCGGTCATCTCCTTCTCGGGCAGCGCGGCGCTCGTCGCCTTGCCCGCGGCGTCGACCTGCTTGCGATAGTTCACGACGACCGCCGCCGTCATGCGACGCACGCCGCCGACCTGCGCACGCGTGTGCTCGATCTTCTTGTCGACCTCGTAGGCGACCGTCTCGTCCTTGCGCGTGCTCGACGGCGCCGTGGATGTCGTGGCGACCTGCGCGCCCGGCGCCTTGCCGTCGATCTGCGCGACGCCGGCCGCCGGCGGCTGGTTGGTGAGCGCGCCGGGCACCCCGCCGGTCGACGCACTGCCGGTCGTCTGCTGCTGGCTCGTCTGCGAGGTGCGCAGCGTCGCGTTCTTCGGGTCCTGGTTCGGCTTGAAGCTCTCCGCCACCGACTCGTTGCGCGTGAAGTCGACGTCGGCGGTAACCTGCACGCGTACGTTGTTGCGGCCGACGATCGGCTCGAGGATGTCGGTGATGCGCTGGATCGTCGACTGCTCGACCTGCTTCACGTAGGAAAGCTGCGTGGGATCGAGGCCGCCGTCGGTGCCGTCGCGGCGTTGCGACAGGAGGTTGCCGTTCTGGTCGACGATGCTGACGCGGTCGATGGAGAGCTCCGGCACGCTGCTCGCGACGAGATGCGCGATGCCGTTCACTTGCGCGTTGTCGAGCGTGCGGCCCGCGTGGAGCGTCAGGAGCACCGAGGCGGTCGGCTGCTGCGAGTCGCGCAGGAAAACCGACTGCTTGGGCAGCGCAAGGTGCACCCGCGCCGACTGCACCGCGGAAAGCGACTGGATCGAGCGCGCGAGCTCGCCTTCGAGGCCGCGCTGGAAATTCATCTGCTCCTGGAACTGCGTGGCGCCGAACTTCTGGTTGTCGACCAGCTCGTAGCCGACCACGCTGCCCTTGGGCAGGCCCTGCGAGGCCAGGCGCAGCCGGGTTTCGTGGACCCTGTCGGCCGGCACCATGATCACCCCGCCTCCGCCGTCGACCTTGTAAGGCACGTTCATCGGGCCGAGCGCCGCGATGATGGCGCCGCCGTCGCGGTCGGACAGGTTGCTGTACAGCACGCGGTAGTCGGGAGTCTGCGCCCACAGCCATGCGCCGACGGCCGCGGCGAGGGCGGCCGCAATGACGACGGCGAGGGTCAGGGTGTGACGCACCGGGAGACGGGTCCAGCTCGCCAGCGACGCCGGCGCGCCGGCGGCGGACGCTGCCGGGGCGAGATTCGGCGCTACGGCGGGCAATTGAGCGGTTTCGGCCACGAGTTGGGGAGCACGCGGATTTCGGGTGCGGCGATTATTGCGGCCACTGAAGGGTCCGCAAGGCACGATTAGCCGCCGTTTTGCGGCGCATTTCGCGCGCTTGCGCTTGCACGTTCGCCGCTACAGTGCGCAGCGTCCCAACGAGGGTGCGCACCGCACCCGCAGGAGCGAGATCGATGGACCCCGTCGGAATGCAATCGCTGCTCGCGAAGCTCAATGCCGCGCGCGACGCGCTGACCCAGGGCGTGGGCCCCGCAGTAGGTCCGCTCGCAGCCCGGATCGAGCCTTCCGCGGCGAAGCAGGTCGATTTCGGCTCGCTGCTCAAGAAGAGCCTCGACAGCGTCGACGCCGCGCAGCAGCAGGCGACGTCGCTCACGGAGAAATTCCAGCTCGGCGATCCCAAGGTCAGCCTCGAGGAGACGATGGTTGCCGTGCAAAAAGCGAGCCTGTCGTTCCAGCAGGTCGTGCAGATCCGCAACCGCGTGATCGCCGCGTATCACGACGTGATGAACATGCAGGTGTAGCGGCCGCGCGGCGAAGGGCGAGCCGTGAGGGGCGAGGGCCGAGGGGCTCGCGCCGACGCTCGGTGTCGACTACGAGATGTGCCCCTCGACATGTCGATCACGTCGCCGTGATCGAAACGTTCCCTCGTCCCTCGCGGCTCGTCCCTCGGGCGCCGCAGCCTCTGCCGCTAGCGATTCGCGTGCTGCTGCCGCTCCACGCGCGTGATGTAGCGCTGGATCAGGTTCTGCATCGGAAACGACAGGTTGCGGAAGCGGCAACCCGCGCGTCGGATGTCACCTTCGGTCGTGTGCATCACCTCGAGCTCGCCGGCGAGCGTTCCGAGCTCGGGCAGGTTGATGCGGCAGCCCGGCCACACCATGCCGACCGCGAGGCGGAATGCCTTCGGAAAATCGGTGAGCCCGACGCCGGCGACGCTGATGTCGCGCACGCGCACGGATACGCGTTCGGTGCCTTCGTCGTTGGCGGGAACTTCGCACAGCAGCGGACGTCCCAGCGGAATCTTGAGGCGATAGCTGTCGCGCCGCTGGAAGCGCAGGACCGACTCGGGGAGGCGGATGCGAAACGCGAGGCCGTCTTCGAATCGCACGGCTTCCGCGACCCCGGCCTCGAGGTAGATGCGCACGTGATCGAGCTGCGTGCTGATGCGCAGGCGCTCCGACTTCAGCAAGCGCTGCATCGCGGCCTCGTTGGCGCCGTAGTCGAGCACGACTTCCTCGAAGTCCGGGTTCACCGCCAGCACGGCCGATACGACGAAGTCCTCGGCGCTGCCGAACTGCACCGTCACGAGCTCGCGGTGCGCGGCCACCGCGCGCAGCAGTCCCACGATCTCCATGCGCGACTGGATGCGAAAACGGTCGTCGTCGCCGATCTCGTCGACGGGGCCTTCGCGTTGGCCGAGGGCGAGCGCCATGGCGTCACGCTCACGACCCGGCGCGCGCACCGGGGGCCGCCTTTTCGCGCTCGAGGCGATGCAGCCACGCCAGGAGCTCCGCGACGGCGACATACAGCGTCGGCGGAATGCGTGCGTCGAGGTCGACCTGCATCAGGAGCGCCGTGAGCTCCCGCGACGCGTGCACGAAGAGGCCGGCTTCGCGCGCTCGGCGCACGATCTCCTCCGCGAGCGCGCCGCGGCCCTTCGCTACCACGACGGGCGCGGCGTCGCCTGCGGCATAGCGCAGCGCGACGGCCTCGGGGCGGGTGTCAAGCGGCGCGGTCATCGGCGATCGAGATGTGGTCGAGGTCGAGCGCGCGCTCGGCAATCGCGGCGCGCAGCGTCGGCGCCGCGGCACGCATCTGGGTGGCGACGTCCGCTGCATCGCAGCGCAGGGCGAGGTCGAGCGAGTCGCCCGCGAGCAGCAGTGACGCATCGATCGTGCCGAGGTGTGCGAAATCCAGCGTGAGTCGTACGCGCCAGCGCGCGACACGCGGCATGCCGGCGGACGCGTCGGGATGCGCGGAAGGCTCGTCTTCCTCGATGACCAGCGCGCCGCGCTGGCCCGGCCACAGCTCGCCGGCCCACACGAAGCGGCCGGTGTCGAGGACCTCCAGCTGCTGTCGCAACATCGGCGCCGCGTAATCGCCGGGCGCCTGCGCAGCCGCCGTCGCAGTGTGCGCGATCTCCGCGGCCACCGGCCATCGCGCCTGCGGCTCGTGCGCGAGGAGGGCGCGCGGACGCAGATCGTCGGCCCACTGCGCGAGGTGCGACTCGTAGAACACGCCGGAGAACTCCACGGCGTCCTTGAGCTGCAACGCCAGTCGATCCGTCGCGTATTCGGAATGAGGCGGCACCGCCACCAGCGGGCGCGCGCGCGTCGCTGCCGAGCCGCGCGCGTCCGCGGCATCGTCGTCGCGCGCGACCAGCACGGGCTGCATGGCGCCCCGCGGCACCGTCACCCCGTCGATGGGCGCGCCGCTGACCCGCAGCGCCGATAGCAGCATCCGTCCGGCATCCGAGAGCTCGAGCGCGGCGCTGCTCGGCGGGACGCGGGCGGCCTGCTGCGCAACCGGCGCGGCGACGTGCGCGACCTGCGCTCCGGGCGAATCGAGCTCGGGGTCGACGCCGTCGGTCGGGCGTACCGCGATCGCTGCCGGCGTACGCAGACGCGCGGTCTGCGCATCGTCGCGCACCAGCGCGCGCAGCAGGGCGCCCAGGCGTTGCGTGTCGATCATGAAGCTCTGCGCAACCGTGGCGCGCGCGCCGGGTCAGCGCGCCTCCATGCAGGCCGCGGCTCGGCCGATGCACCCGTCGACGCGGCCCAGCGGCGGCGAGAGCAGGTCGCGGATCTCCGCGTCGTCGCGCAGCATGCGCCGCATGAACTCGAGGCGGCGCAGGCGGCCCTGCGCGTCGAGCACGCCGTCGGCGCTGCCGAGGTCCTCGACCCGGGCGATCCATTGGCTGCATTCGCGCTCGCATGCGGCGAAGCCGTGCCAGTCGGCCGCGCGCGCGGCGAGCAGCATGCCTTGCGTGGCGTGCGCGATGGCTTCGTAGCAGGCGAGGAACAACGGTTGCATGGACATGGGGCCGTTTCAGTCGTTGGAGGCGAAGGCCGGCGCGCCCTGGCGCTCGGCAAGCGTTGCCCACGCGCCGCGCAGCTCCGCGAGGAGGCGGCTCGCCTCGTCGAGATGCGTCGCGTCGTCGCGGAGGTTGCCTTGCAGCAGCAACCGCCCGATGTAGTTGTAGAGCTCCATGAGCTGCTGCGCGATGGCGCCGCCCTGGCTCACGTCGAGCGCCGCCTTGAGGCCCTCGACGATGCTGATCGCCTTGCCGAGGGCACGCCCCTTCTGCGCGGTGCGCCCGTCGCGCATGTGGCCGCGCGCATCCGCGATCGCCGCCAGCGCGCCGTCGTACAGCATCACGATGAGACGCTGGGGCGACGCGGCGGCCACACCGGTCTCCAGTCCGATGCGGGCGTAGGCTTGTGCGGCGTGTGCGGCGACCATGCGTCTCTCGATGCGGGGTGGATTGCTTTCTTATCGGCCGCGGCGCAGCAGCCTTGAGCTTCGCGTCGCGTCATGACGACGACGTGCCGCCCGGCTTGGGCAGCGTGGCGAGCTGCTGCGCGAGATAGGTGCTGAGCGACGACAGCTGCGCGAGCTGCGTATCGAGCGCATTGAACTGCGCGAGATAGGCCTGCTGGATCTGGTCGAGGCGTCCCTGCATCGCGGTCTTCTGCTTCTCGATGTCGTCGACCGTGCTCTGCAGGCCGTCGGTGCGGGCCTGCAGGGTGCCGTCGCTGCCGAGCACCGAGCTCAGCACGGCGTTGAGGCTGAAGCCGATGCCCTGGCTGTAGCTGATCGAGCCGCGCGCGCCGAGACTTCCACCCGTGACGCCGATCTTCAATCCGTTCACGGGCGTGCCCGTCGCGCCCGTGAGGCTCTGGCCGGAGCCGTTCGCAGCGAAGCCCCCGAGGGTGCCGGCGACATCGACGCCGACCACGCCCGTCGGCGTGGCGCCGACCAGGGTTTGCGCCGCCGAGCCTTGCAGCGCAACGCTCGACGCGCTGCCCCAGCGGCTCGACGTGAGCGTCAATGCTCCGCCGCTGGTCGCGACGCTGACGGAGCTGCCGCTCGTGCCCTGCGCGAGCGCGCCGTTGATCTTGGCCGCGACCTGCGCGGCGAGCGCGTCGGCCGATGCGTAGACGCCCGCGTCGAGCGTGACGCTCACGGCGACGCCGTCGACCGTCGCGGTGAGCGCGTCGTTCACGCCGGCCGTGATCGTCAGGCCCGCCGGGGCGGACCCGGTCAGCGTGCCCTGCGTGGCGAGCTGGGTGACGTTGACGGCATAGGTGCCGGCCGTCGCCGAGGACCCCGCGCTCGTGAACGACACGAGCGAATCGCTCGCGCTGCCGGTCGCCGAGAACAGCTTCTCCACGCCGCTCGGATTCGACGTCAGCGCGGCGTTGAACTTGGTCGTGTCGAGCGCGAGCGTCCCGTCGTCGTTCGTGGTGATGCCGATGAGGGACAGCGTGTTGAGCGAGCTCGAGGCGCCGCTCACGGCGCCGCCGACGAGCGAGCGCAGCTGGTTCTGCACCAGGCGCACCGTCGTGTCGCCGGTCAGCACGGATGCCTGGTTGTTCGTCGCGTCGTACTTGGTGAGGTTCGTGATCGTCGTCTGCAGCGCGTTGTACGCGGCGATGAACGACTGCACGCCGGTGGTGGCCGGGCCGGTGCTCTGTGCCACGGAGATCGTCGTCGGGCTGCCCGTGTTGGTCTGCGCGATATTCAGCGTCACGCCGTTGATCGCGCCGGAGACCGTGTTCGAGTCGGAACGGATCGCGATGCCGTCCAGATTCAGCAACGCGTCCTGCGCGGCGATCGCTTCGGTCATGTTCTTGCCGCTGCCCGCGGCGGCCGCGGGGTCATAGGCCAGCTGCGACAGTCCCGCCGCGTCGGTGTTGGTGCCGTCGTCGTCGGCTGCGGTGATCTTGAGGCTCTGGTCCGCGCCGGTTTGGTTCGACGTGAAGACCAGCCGCTGGCCGCTCGCGCTGCCGTCGTTGATGATCGTCGCGGTCACGCCGATGTTCGCGGCGTTGACCGCGTCGCGAATGCCCGCGAGCGACGACTGGCTCGCAGCGATGGTCACCGTGTGCGCGCCGGCGCTCGCGTTGGGCGTGAATGCGCCACCGGACCAGGTGCCGAAGGTGAAGGTGAGGCTGCCCGAGCCGACCGTCGTCGCGGTCGAGGCGAACCCGCTCGACACGAGCTTCTGGTTCTGCGCGAGCTGAGTCACCTCGAGGCTGTAGCGTCCCGCGATCGCGCCGTCGGACGTGGTGGCGGTCGCCACGCCCGTGCTGGCCACCGTCGCGGTCATCGTGCGGAACGGCGCGGGTGTCGCGAGCGCCGCGACGGCCGTCTGGAGCGACGAGAGCCCGCTCTTCAGCGTCCCGTACGCGGAGATCTTCGACTGGACCGTCGTTTCCTTGGTGTTGAGCTGGTTGAGCGGCTGGCTCTCGACCGCCATCAGCGAGCTGACGATGCTGTTGACGTCAAGGCCCGACCCTATGCCGGGCGAAGACAGGGTCGGGAGATTGAGGTTCGTGGTGTTGGTGACGGTCGTTGCCATGGGATTCCCGTGCGCCGCTACGCCCGATTGCGCAGCAGCACGCCCTGCAGGTGATCGATCGACTTCGCGATCTCGAGCATCTCCTGCGACGGTATCTGCCGCAGGACCTGATTGCTCTGCGTGTCGATCAGGCGCACCACGATCTGCCGCGTGTCCGGATCGACCTGGAACTCGATGCTGCGATTCATCGCCGCGAGCGAGGCATTCGCGGCCTCGACGGCTGCTTCGACCTGCGAGCGCGTCGGCGGCGCGACGGCCTGAACCGTGGCGGTGCGCTCGTCGCCGACGACCGCAACGGCAACGCCCTCGCCCGCGGTGGCGGACGAGGGCGGTGCACTCTCAAGCGGTCGTATGAGCAAACCCGCTCCTTCAGGAGTTCCGGCCGGGATCGCCGGCCGGAGCTTCGACTGCGATTACTTCAACAGCGCGAGCACGTTCTGCGGCAGCGCGTTGGCTTGCGCCAGCATCGCCGTACCCGCTTGCTGCAGGATCTGGGCCTTGGTCAGGTTCGCGGTTTCCGCCGCGAAGTCCGTGTCCTGGATCCGGCTGCGCGACGCGGACAGGTTCTCCGAGGTCGTCTGCAGGTTCGTGACCACCGACGAGAACCGGTTCTGGATCGCGCCGAGCGTCGCACGCGCGGTGTTGACGGCGGTGAGCGCCGCGTCCATCGTCGTGATCGCCGTGTCGGCGCCGGCCGCGGACGAGATGTCGAGCGATGCGAAGCCCGAGGTCGTCGTCGGCGTCGTCGTGGCGGCGGTGAGGCCGGTGCTCGCCGTGGTCGCCGTGCCGGCGAGGGCAACGACGATGTTCGGCGTGGCGGGGACCGAGCCCGAGTTCGTCAGCACGATCTGCGTCGGAGCCGACGAGAGGATTGTCGCGTAGACGCCGGTCTGCGACGAGTACGAGTTGATCGCGGCGGCGACGCTCGACGCGCGGTTGGCCGCGTTCGTGTCCGCGCCGATCGCGCCGACGTTCACGCCGTTGATCTGCAGGTCGCCCGCGGTGATCGCACCGAAGGTCGACGCGGCCGCGCCGGTCACTTGCGCGACCGACGAAGAGCCGAGGTTCGCGCTCTGTGCATTGACCAGGCTCGAGACGGTGATCGTCTCGCCGACGTTCGCACCGACCTGGAACGCCTGGTTGGTGAACGAGCCGTCGAGCAGCTTCACGCCGTTGAACGACGTCGTCGACGCGACGCGGTCGATTTCGGCCTTGAGCTGCTGCGCTTCGGTGTTCAGCGCGGCGCGGTCCGTTGCGCTGTTGGTGGCATTGCGCGACTGCACGGCCAGCTCGCGGATACGCTGCAGGTTGTCCGTGATCGTGCCGAGAGCGCCTTCGGCGGTCTGCGCGAGCGAGATGCCGTCGTTGGCGTTGCGGCTGGCCTGGTCGAGGCCGTTGATCTGCGAGGTGAAGCGCGTCGCGATCGCGAGGCCGGCGGCGTCGTCCTTCGCGCTGTTGATGCGAAGGCCGGACGACAGGCGCTGCAGCGACGTGTTGAGGCTCGACTGCGAGGTGTTCAGGTTCCGCTGCGCATTGAGCGAAGCGATGTTGGTGTTGATGATCTGAGGCATTTTTTCGTCTCCTGGGTTAGGATTCCGGCGCGCGGCCGGGCGACGGATGGTTTGCCTCGTGGCAGCGAGAGGCTTCGTGCACCGCCGTACTGGCGTTATCGGACCCCGTCCCGGAAAACTTGAGGCGCGGTCGCTGCCGGCCCGCGCCGTCCTGACCCTTCCCCCGTACGTTAGCCGCGCACGCGTCCGCGCGATGGGCCGAAGTGGCCTCCCATTTCCCAGCTTTCCTCCCCATGGGTAGGCGCCGTCGGGTGGCAGAGTGAACGTAACCTCGCTCTGTGCCGCGCCTGCAGGATGTCTCAGCGGGCGATTGCGTCCCCGCGTGGAGGCGCATGGAAGCGCGCGTCGCCCGGCGCGCGGCGAGCGCGACCCGGCGCGAAGCGCGACCCGAGCCTGCGAGCCGTCCCGCGCCGCCGACCGGCTGGTGGCGCCGACCCTAAGCCGGCGCGCGGGCACGCAATCGCCCGCCACCGCCGGGTGCAGGGCGAGGCCGAATGATTATGCCAATGTCATAATCTGTAGGCGCCCGCCGTACCTCCCGTCGCGCCATCCGCCCAACATCACGCATGGCGTCCCGCCCACTTAAGGGAACCCTCCCTGGAGCCGCAAGATGGCGCCACTCGATGACCGCCGATCAGGGAGGCGAACCGTGAAGACCGAGCAGCTGCTGGACGAGATTCGTGACGCGAACCTGTCCTACCTGGTGCTGGCACAGCACCTGATCCGGCAGGACCGGGCCGAGGCGCTCTTCCGCCTGGGGATCAGCGAAGAAGTGGCCGACGTGCTGGAAAGCCTTTCGACCGCGCAGATCCTGAAGATCGCCGCGGCGAACCTCCTGATGTGCCGCTTCCGCTTCGACGACGCGGTGGTGTGGAACCTGCTGCGCAGCCACACGAAGGAGCGCGGCATCGCCGGTGCGCATGCCGCGATCCTGATGGCGCAAGCGCTGCCCGAAGCGGCCTGATCATGCGACTCGCCAGTGTCATGGACGACGCGGCCGAAGTCCGCCGCGCCACGTCCCTCATCGAGCTGGGCGCCCGCCTGCAGGTCCTGGAATCGGAGACGCGGTTGTCGCGCGAGCGACTGCTGAAGCTCTACAAGGAGATCCAGGGCAAGTCGCCGCCGAAGGGCATGCTGCCGTTCTCGACGGACTGGTTCGTCACGTGGATGCCGAACATCCACGCCTCGCTCTTCATGGCGATCTACAACACGCTCATCAAGTCGAGCGCGCTCGACGACGTCGACGCGATCGTCAAGTCGTTCCGCCTCTATCAGGAGCAATGCGGCGGCAACGACCTCAAGCCCGAGCTGTCGATCACGCGCGCCTGGCGCCTGGTCCGCTTCATCGATGCCGGCATGCTGAAGCTCACGCCGTGCACCAAGTGCGGGGGCCGTTTCGTCGTGCGCGACCACGACCTGACCCGGCACTATGTATGCGGCCTGTGCCACATGCCCTCGCGCGCGGGGCGCACGAAGGACCCGGCGACGCGCCTCGCGCACTAAAGAAAGCCGGCCGGCGGCCGAAAACCGAATTGTCCGTCCGCGAGGTGTCCCTCACCCCCAGAGGGCCCTTGCGGGCGGGCATGCTCACTTCGGGGGTCGACCGCAATGCTGGTCATCGTTGGATACATCATGGTCCTGGCGTCCGTGTTCGGCGGCTTCGCGCTGACCGGCGGTCACCTGGGCGCGCTGCTGCAACCGGTCGAACTGCTCATGATCGGGGGCGCCGCATTCGGCGCGTTCGTCTGCGGCAATTCCCCCAAGTCGCTCAAGGCCACGCTCGGCTCGCTCCCGGCCCTGCTGAAGGGCTCGAAGTACACCAAGGCGCTGTACATGGAGCTGATGGCGCTGCTCTACGAGATCCTCAACAAGGTGCGCAAGGAAGGGCTGATGTCGATCGAGCGCGACATCGAGAATCCCAACGAGAGCGCGCTCTTCGCCAAATACCCCAAGGTCGCCGGCGATCATCACCTGCTCGAGTTCATGACCGATTACCTGCGGCTCATGGTGAGCGGGAACATGAACGCGTTCGAGATCGAGAACCTCATGGATCACGAGATCGAGACGCACCATCACGAGGCCGAGGTGCCGGCCACCACCATCCAGAAGGTGGCCGACGGACTGCCCGCCTTCGGCATCGTCGCGGCGGTCATGGGTGTGGTGCACACGATGGAATCGGTGGGACTGCCGCCGGCGGAGCTCGGCATCCTGATCGCGCACGCGCTCGTCGGAACGTTCCTCGGCATCCTGCTCGCGTACGGCGTCGTCGGTCCGCTCGCGCTCCTGCTCGAGCAGCGCGCAAACGAGTCGACCAAGGTGCTCCAGTGCATCAAGGTGACGCTGCTCGCCACGCTCAACGGCTACGCGCCGGCCATCGCCATCGAGTTCGGGCGCAAGGTGCTCTACTCGACGGAGCGGCCGACCTTCTCCGAGCTGGAGGGCCACGTGAAGGGGTCGCGCGCCTAGCGTAGCGCCGCATCGCCATGACGGGAGAGCAGAAGCCGCCGATCATCGTGCGGCGTGTCAAGAAAGGCGGGCACGCTCATCACGGCGGCGCATGGAAGATCGCGTACGCGGACTTCGTCACCGCGATGATGGCGTTCTTCCTCCTGATGTGGCTGCTCGGCTCGACCACCAAGGGCGACCTCGAAGGCATCGCCGACTACTTCCGCACGCCGCTGAAGGTCGCGTTGCAGGGCGGCTCCGGCAGCGGCGACAGCTCGTCCGTGATCCAGGGCGGCGGCAAGGACCTGACGCGAACCAACGGGCAGGTCGCCAAGGCGCAGAAGCCCGACGAGAAGAAGACGATCAACCTGCAGGCCGCGCAGGCCGTGCTCGAGCAGCAGGAGATGGACCGCCTGCGCGACCTGAAGCGCCGCATCGAGGCCGCCATCGAAGCGTCGCCGACCATGCGTGCGTTCCGCAACCAGATCAGGGTTGAGCTCACGCCCGAAGGGCTGCGCATCCAGATCATCGACGAGCAGAACCGCCCGATGTTCGACATCGGCTCGGCGATGCTCAAGGACTACACGCGGGAGATCCTGCGCGAGATCGCCAAGGTCCTGAACGACGTGCCGAACCGGCTCTCGCTGTCGGGTCATACGGATGCCAAGCCCTATGCCGGTGGCGAGCGTGGCTACAGCAACTGGGAGCTGTCGGTGGAGCGTGCGAACGCGTCGCGGCGCGAGCTCGTGGCCGGCGGCATCGAGGAGAGGAAGATCGTCCGCGTCGTCGGCCTCGGCTCCGCCGTGCTGCTCGATAAAACCGATCCGTTCAATCCGCAGAACCGCCGCATCAGCATCACGGTGCTCAATCAGCGCGCGGAGAAGCGGATCCTCGAGGACGCGAGCGACGGCGCGTCGCCCGCAAGTGCCGAGCCCGCGCCGGCATCTGCGGTGGCTGCTGCCACGGCATCCCCGCCGTCCGACCCGTCCGCACCGGAGGCCGTGGCGACGCCACCGTCCGCGCCGGCTGCTCCACCTGCGGCGCCGGCACCGCACGAGCCCGCCGCAACGGGAAACTAGCACACGCAGTCCGCAACCGAAGGCAATCGCATGAGCAACATGAATTTGAAGATCCTGATCGTCGACGACTTCAACACGATGCGCCGGATCGTGCGCAATCTGCTGAAGGAGATCGGCTACGCCAACACGCACGAGGCGGAGGACGGGCAGATCGCGCTCGCGAAGCTGCGCCGCGAGCGTTTCGACTTCGTCGTGAGCGACGTGAACATGCCCAACATGAACGGCTTCGATCTGCTGCGCCAGATTCGCTCGGACGCCGCGCTGAAGAGCCTGCCCGTGCTGCTCGTGACCGCGGAGGCCAAGAAGGAGGACATCGTCAGCGCCGCGCAGGCGGGCGCGAGCGGCTACATCGTCAAGCCGTTCACGAAGGCGACGCTCGAGGAGAAGTTCCGCAAGATCCTCGCCAAGATGCAGCCCGCCTGATCCGAACATGAGCGTCGAGAGCGATTCCACGGTTCATCAGCGCATCGGCGCGCTGACGCGCGAGCTGCACGACGCGATGCGGGCTCTCGGCTACGACCGCAGCCTGGGCGCGGCCGCGGATGCGCTGCCCGACGCGCGGGATCGCCTGGCCTATGTCGCCACGCTTACCGGTCAGGCCGCCGAGCGCGTGCTCTGCGCGGTCGAGGAAGCGCAGGCGGAGCAGACGCGCATCGCGGACGATGTGGCGTCGCTGCTCGCGCATTATCCGGCGCCGTCCGACGCCGCCAGCCCGGACATCGACGCCGACTTGCGCCTGCGTAGCCGGGCGCTGCTCGAGCGGATCGCCGAGCGCACCCGCGCGACGCGCGCGCAGCTCCACGCCATCATGATGGCGCAGGATTTCCACGATCTGTCCGGCCAGGTCATCAAGCGTGTCGCGGACGTGGCGCGCAAGGTGGAGGCGAGCCTCGTCGAGCTCCTGGTCGAAACGCGCCCCGAGTCGCGCGCGCTCGAGCACGAGGGCCTTGCGGGCCCGGCGATGCGCGCGAGCAGCGACAGCGTGGCGACCCAGGGCGAGGTCGACGATCTCCTCGCATCCCTCGGCTTCTGACGACGCCCGAGTCGCCCATGACGCCCGCCGCTCGCGATCCCGCCGTGCCCACGATTCTCACCGTCGACGATTCGCCCTCGTTGCGCCAGATGGTCGGCTTCACGCTGAAGGGCGCCGGCTACCACGTGATCGAGGCAAGCAACGGACACGAAGCGCTCGAGAAAGCCCGCGCGAACGCCATCGCGCTGGTGTTGACCGACCAGCACATGCCGAACATGGACGGGCTCGCGCTGATCAGGGCGTTGCGCGCGATGCCGCAATACGCACAGCTGCCGATCGTCATGCTGACCACGGAGTCCGGCGAAGCGATGAAGGCCGAGTGCCGCGCGGCCGGCGCGACCGGGTGGATGGTGAAGCCGTTCGATCCCCGGCGGCTCCTCGACGTCGTCGACAAAGTCACGCGGTAGGCGAGCCCTGTGAAGACACAACCGGCAGGCGACCTCGACCTCGCGCAGTTCCAGGGCGTGTTCTTCGAGGAAGCGACCGAGCATCTCGCGGAAATGGAGAGTCTGCTCGTGCGCATGGACCTCGCGGCGCCGGTGCGCGAGTCGCTCGATGCCGTCTTCCGTGCGGCGCATTCGATCAAGGGCGGCAGCGGCATGTTCGGGTTCACCGACATGACCACGCTGACGCACGAGCTCGAGTCGCTGCTCGATCGCGTGCGCAAGGGCGAGCTCGCGCTGACCGCCATCATGGTCGACGTCCTGCTGAAGTCGAGCGACCTGCTGCGCGAGCAGCTCGCCTTCTACGGCGGTCACGCGGGCGCGCCGTCGGTCGGCGTCGACGAGATGTGCGCGCGCATTCGGGCATGCCAGTCGTCGCTCTCGACGCCGCTGCCCGGAAGCGTCCGGCAAGGAGCGCCGGCCCAATGCGCGCCGCCACCGGTGCGTACGCTCGTCATCGAGGTGCCCGCAGGCAAGGGCGATCCCGCAATGCCCGACGATCTGATCGAGCAGTTGCGCGCCCTCGGGACGCTCACCGAGAACACCCTTCCCGTGGCCGGGCGGCGCAAGCCGAAGACGCGGCGCTACGCGCTCGAAACGGCCGAATCGGCCGACGTCGTGCTGACCCTCTTCGAGTTCGTCATGGATTCCTCGAAGGTGCGCATCGAGGAAGCAAGCGCACCGGCGCCGCGTGAGGCGGGGGGTGCGGACGCCACGTCCGCCATGGCGCCCGCCTCGTTGCACACCCACCGCGACGCTTCCGTTGCGGCTTGCGTCGTGGTGCGCGACGACGCTTCGGCCGCGAAGAGCGAGCCGCGACCGCCCGATCGGTCGCCGAGCGACACGTCGATCCGCGTCAGCGTGGACAAGGTCGACCAGCTCATCAACCAGGTCGGCGAGCTCGTCATCACGCAGGCAATGCTCGCGCAGTCGGTGGCGGCGCTCGACCCGGTGCTGCACGAAAAGCTCGTGGCCGGCATGGCCGAACTCGAGCGCAACACGCGCGACCTCCAGGAATCGGTGATGTCGATCCGCATGCTGCCGATCGCATTCGTGTTCAACCGCTTCCCGCGACTCGTGCGCGACCTCGCGGCGAAGCTCGGCAAGCACGTGGAGCTCGTCACGCACGGCGAGGCCACCGAGCTCGACAAGGGCCTGATCGAGCGCATCTCCGATCCGCTTACGCATCTGGTGCGTAACTCGATCGACCATGGCATCGAAGCGCCCGATGTGCGCGAGGCCGCCGGCAAGCCTTCCCTCGGCATGGTGAGCCTGCGCGCCGCGCATGCGGGCGGCAACATCCTGATCGAGGTGAGCGACGACGGCGCCGGGCTCGACCGAGCGCGCATCCTGGCGAAGGCCCGCGAGCGCGGTCTTGCCGTTCACGACGGCATGAGCGACGCCGAGGTGTGGGCCCTCATCTTCGAGCCGGGATTCTCCACCGCGCAGGTCGTGACCGACGTGTCGGGACGCGGCGTCGGCATGGACGTCGTCCGGCGCAACATCGCTGCGCTGAGCGGCAGCGTGGAGATCGAATCCGTTCGCGGTGCCGGAACGCGCATCACCGTCCGCCTTCCGCTGACGCTCGCGATCATGGACGGCATGTCGGTCGCGGTCGGCGGCGAGGTCTACATCCTGCCGCTATCGGGCATCGTGGAATCGCTCCAGGTGGGCGAGGGCCAGGTGCGCTCCATCACGGGACGGGGGCTCGTGATCGACGTGCGCGGCGAATACCTGCCGGTGCTGTCGATGCACGAGTTCTTCGTGAACGGTCCCGCGCTCCGAGAGCGCGCGAGCGGGACGATGGTGATCGTCGAGGCCGACGGCGCCAAGGTTGCGCTGCTCGTCGACGAGCTGCTCGGCCAGCACCAGGTGGTGGTGAAGAGCCTGGAAGCGAATTACCGCAAGGTGCCCGGCATTTCCGGCGCCACGATCATGGGCGACGGCCGCGTGGCGCTGATCCTCGACATCGCCTCGCTCACGCGCGGGCGCCGGCAAGGTGCGTCGCGTGCGGCGCAAAGCGACTGACGCCTCTCATTCACGGCATAAAAACGGCAACGGCATCATCCATGAAACGCAACGCACTCACGCTGAAGAAGCTCTTCGCCGGCGCGCTCGCCGTGACGATCCTTTCGTTTGCCGCCCTTGTGGCCGCGCTGATGCAGGTCGCTGCGAGCCAGGACCGGGTCAGCGCCGCCCGCGACGCGCGGTACCGCTCCTACCTGCTCGCCGACGAGCTGCGCCAGAGCTCCGACGACCTCACGAGGCTCGCGCGCACGTACGTGGTCACGGGCGACCCGTCGTATGAAACGCAGTATTTCCAGATCCTGGACATCCGCAACGGCAAGGCCCCGCGCCCGCAGCACTACGAGCGCATCTACTGGGACTTCGTCGCCGCCGGCGAGCCGAAGCCGAGCCCGGACGGCGAGACCGCCGCACTCGCGGATCTCATGAAGAAGGCCGGCTTCACCGAGCAGGAGTTCGCCAAGCTGTCCGAGGCGCAGCGCAATTCCGACGAGCTCGTGAAGGCCGAGACCATCGCGATGAACGCCGTGAAGGGTCTCTACGACGACGGCACCGGGCACTTCACGCGCAAGGCCGCGCCCGACCTCGAGCTCGCGCGGCGACTCGTGCACGACGAGAGCTATCACCGCGCGAAGTCACGCATCATGAAGCCGCTGAACGAGTTCCTCGGGATGCTGGACGATCGCACCGCGGCCGCGGTCGACGCGGCGTCGGCTTCGGTGCAGCACGCCTACCTCATCGCGATCGCCACGCTGGCGCTGGCGCTGCTCGCCGCTTCGGCCGCGCTGGTGATGCTCTATCGAACGATACGCCGGCGGCTCGCCCACGGCGTCGTCGCGGCGGAGCAGCTCGCGGCCGGCGACCTCAGCGTGACCATCGACGTCGATCGCGACGACGAGATCGGCCGGCTCATGGGCGCCATCAACGGCATCGGGCGCGGCCTTGCCCTCATCGTCGCGCAGGTTCGCGGCGGCACCGACACGATCGCGACGGCGTCGCGCGAGATCGCGGCCGGCAACCAGGATTTGTCGCAACGCACGGAGGAGCAGGCGTCGAGCCTCCAGCAGACGGCTGCGTCGATCGAGGAGCTCACGAGCACGGTCAAGCAGAACGCGGACAACGCGCGCCAGGCGAGCCAGCTCGCGGCGTCGGCCTCCGCGGTGGCCGTCAAGGGCGGCAGCGCGGTCGACGAGGTGGTCACCACCATGAGCGCCATCACGCAGAGCAGCCGCAGGATCGCCGACATCATCGGGGTCATCGACGGCATCGCATTCCAGACCAACATCCTTGCGCTCAACGCGGCGGTCGAAGCCGCGCGCGCGGGCGAGCAGGGCCGCGGGTTCGCGGTCGTGGCCGGCGAGGTGCGCAACCTCGCGCAGCGCAGCGCCGCGGCGGCCAAGGAGATCAAGGCGCTCATCGACGACTCGGTGGCGAAGGTCGACAGCGGCGCGAAGCGGGTGGAGACGGCCGGCGCGACGATGGAGGAGATGGTCATGTCGATCCGCAGGGTGACCGACATCATGGGTGAGATCACGGCGGCATCGCTGGAGCAGAGCGCCGGCATCGAGCAGGTGAACCAGGCGGTCGCGCAGATGGACCAGGTCACGCAGCAGAACGCGGCGCTGGTCGAGGAGGCCGCCGCGGCCGCGGAGTCGATGCACGAGCAGGCCAAGGCGCTCGCCGAAGCGGTCGCGGTGTTCAAGGTGATGGCCGACGACCCGTCGCGCGTCGCATTCGCGCCGCCTGCGTCCGCGATGCCGCCGAAGACGTGGCCCGAGGTCGAGCGGCGCGGCCGCGACCGCGCACGCAACGTCGCGCGCCTGCCGGTGCGTGCCGCAGGCGCGGCGGCACCGGCCGCGCCTTCCACCACGCCGCAGGGCGCGGTCGCTGCAGGGAAGAAGACGGGCACCGACGCCGACAACAACGACTGGGCCGAATTCTGAGGGAGCAACGCATGTTCCAGGCGACACACGAATCCGCGAGCGGCGGTGCCGCGCGTCTCGAAGGCGTGCCGGCACGCCATGAGTATCTCGCGTTCACATTGGGCGATGAGGAATATGGCATCGATATCCTGAAGGTGCAGGAGATCCGCGGCTACGACGCGGTGACACGCATCGCCAACGCACCGCCGTTCATCAAGGGCGTCATCAACCTGCGCGGCCACATCGTGCCGATGGTCGACATGCGCATCAAGTTCAACCTCGATGCGGTGACTTACGACGCGTTCACGGTGGTGATCATCCTCAGCGTCGCGAGCCGAGTCGTCGGCATCGTCGTCGATGGCGTGTCGGACGTCCTCACGCTGCGCCCGGACCAGATCCGGCCGGCGCCTGAGTTCGGCGCGGCCTGCGACACGCAGTACCTGCTCGGACTCGCCGCAGTGGACGAGCGGATGCTCATCCTGGTCGACATCGAGCGTCTCGTGCGCGCTCCGGACATGGCGCTGATGGACGAGGCAGGATCATGAAGCGCCCTGGACGATTCCTTGCGCGCGTCTCGACCGTGCTCATGCCGAAGAAGCTCACGATCAAGGCGCGGCTCATTGCGACCATGGCCGCGCTGGCAGGGCTGCTGCTCGCGAGCGGCATGCTGGCGCTGTTCGGTCTGTCGCGCGTGGGCGACGGTTTGCGCACGGTCTACGAGCAGAGCCTCGTTCCCGCGACGCAGCTCGACACCATCGCGCGCCTCGTCGACGCCAACCGCCTTGCGGTGTCGGAGGCGACCAACCTCAGCGGCGCCGCGGCCGCGGCACGCGTGGCCGATGTCGAGCGCAACACGCGCGACGTAACGGCCACGTGGGAAGCCTTCATGAGCGGCCGCAAGGATACGCAGGAGAGCGCCGTGGCCAAGCAGTTCGCGGCGGATCGGCAGACGTTCGTCACCGAGGCGCTGAATCCCGCCGTGGCGGCGCTGAAGGCGGGCAACGTCGCGCTGGCCCGCGAGATCTCCAACGGCGCGATGGCGCTCTACTGGCCGCCGGTGCAGCAGGGCGTGACCGAGCTCATCGGGCTGCAGATCGAGTCCGCCAAGACCGAATACGCCAACGCGGCGGAAACGTATGCCCGGCTGCGGCTGGTGATGGTTGCCGCCGCGAGCGCGGGACTCCTGCTCGCCGCGTGGATGGGCGTCGTGCTGGTGCGCGCGATCACGCGGCCGCTCGACGCGGCGGTCGCGTTCGCCGAGACGATCGCCCGCGGCGACCTGAGCGCCCGCATCGACGTCGTTGCGCATGGCGAGATGGGCAAGCTGCTCGCCGCGCTCGCTCGCATGAACGACAGCCTCGCCGGCATCGTCGGCGAGGTTCGCACCGCCACGGCGACCATCGGCACCGCCTCGCGCGAGATCGCGGCGGGCAACCAGGACCTGTCGCAGCGCACCGAGGAGCAGGCGTCGAGCCTGCAGGAGACCGCCGCATCGATGGCCCAGATCACCGGCACGGTGAAGCAGAACGCCGACAACGCGCGCCAGGCGAGCGAGCTCGCGGCGTCGGCGTCCCGAGTGGCCGAGCGCGGCGGCGCCGCGGTCGCCGACGTGGTGGCCACCATGAGCGCGATCACGCGGAGCAGCCGCAAGATCGCGGACATCATCGGGGTCATCGACGGCATCGCGTTCCAGACCAACATCCTCGCCCTGAACGCGGCGGTGGAAGCCGCGCGCGCCGGCGAGCAGGGCCGCGGCTTCGCGGTCGTCGCAGCCGAAGTCCGCAGCCTCGCGCAACGCAGCGCCGCGGCGGCAAAGGAGATCAAGACCCTGATCGGCGATTCGGTGAGCAGCGTGGACAGCGGTGCGAAGCTGGTCGAGACGGCCGGAACGACGATGGAGGAAATGGTGGCGGCGATCCGCAAGGTGACCGACATCATGGACGGCATCACCGCGGCGTCGCAGGAGCAGAGCACCGGCATCGAGCAGGTGAACCGGGCCGTGGCGCAGATGGACCAGGTGACGCAGCAGAACGCGGCGCTGGTCGAGGAGGCCGCCGCTGCAGCCGAGTCGATGCGCGAGCAGGCGCACGCGCTCGTCGCCGCCGTTTCCGTGTTCCGCCTGGCCGCATCGAGCGACCTGCCGTCGCCGATCGGGGCGGATGAAGCCGCCCATGCCTCGAGCCGCGGCGATGCGCGCCCGGCGAGCCGATTGCGCGCGGCGGCTTGAGCGCGGACGCAGCGCATGAGGGTCGGCATGCCCCGTGACGCGAGAGGCCCCGCGACGAAGGCCGGTCGCGCGCCGCTCGCGTTCGATGGCGTCACGATCGCACCGGATCGTCAGTTCGCGTTCACCGATGCGGACTTCGAGCGCATCCGTCGCATGATCCGTGCGTGGGCCGGCATCGCGCTCGGCCCCTCGAAGCGCAATCTCGCCTACAGCCGCGTGTCGCGGCTGGTGCGCGCGGCGGGTCACGATAGCTTTCACGATTACCTCGATGCGCTGGAGCGCTGCAGCGACGCCGCGACGCGACAGCGTTTCGTCAACGCGCTCACGACGAACCTCACGTCGTTCTTTCGCGAGGCGCATCACTTCCCGCTGCTTGCGCGTCACCTGCGCGACTGGCCCGCACGGCAACCCATGGTGGTGTGGTGCGCCGCCGCGTCCACCGGCGAGGAGGCTTATTCCATCGCGATGACCGCCTGCGAAGCGTTCGACACGCTGAGCCCGCCGGTGCACGTCGTGGCGAGCGACATCGACACGCAGGTGCTCGAGACCGCGGCACGGGGCATCTATGCAATCGACCGGCTCGAGAACGTCGATGCGAACCGGCTGCGCCGCTTCTTCCAGCGGGGCACGCGGCGCAACGCCGGAACGGCGCGCGTGCGCGACGAGGTGCGCGCGCTCGTATCGTTTCGCCAGACGAATCTGCTCGACGCCGCGTGGCCGGTGCGCGGCGGCCTCGCGGCGATCTTCTGCCGCAACGTCCTCATCTATTTCGATCGCGCGACGCAGGCGCGCATCGTTGCGCGCTTCGCCCCGCTGCTCGGCGCCGGCGGGCTGCTGTTCGCGGGTCACTCGGAGAGCCTCGCGTACGCGCATCGCCTTTTCCGCTTGCGCGGCCAGACGGTGTACGACAAGCGGGTCGAGGGCGCGTGATGGCACGTCTCGACGCCCCGACCACCATCCTGGCGGGCCCGCTGACACGCGCGCGGGGCACGGGCACCGCGCCGTTCGCCACGAACGCCGCGGTGGTCAACCGGTATTTCGATCGCCGTTTCGATCGTGACGCGATCAAGATCCTGCCTGGCGAATATCACGTCGCGACCGAGGACGTGGTGCTCGTGACCGTGCTCGGATCATGCGTGTCGGCGTGCATTCGGGACCGGCGTCTCGGAATCGGCGGCATGAACCATTTCATGCTGCCGGACAACGCCAGCGACGCGCAGGGGCCGGTCGGCGAATCGGCGCGCTATGGCGCGTATGCCATGGAGACGCTGGTCAACGAGATGTTGAAGCTCGGCGCGCGCCGCGATGCGCTGGAAGTGAAGGTGTTCGGCGCCGGCAACGTCATGCCGGGTCTCGCCCAAGCGAACGTCGGCGAGCGCAACGCGGCGTTCGTCATCGAGTTCGTGCGCGCCGAGTCGCTGTTGCTGGCGGCGCGGGACCTCCTCGGTCCGTATCCGCGCAAGGTCTACTATTTTCCCGGCAGCGGTCGCGTGCTCGTGAAGACGCTGAAGGAGCTCAACAACGACACGATCATGCGTCGCGAGGCGGATTACCGCTCGCGACTTCGCGCCGAGCACGTCGAGGGGCCCGTTGAGCTCTTCCGCTAAACCGTCCGCGCCCCAGGTCACGCGCACCAAGGTGCTGATCGTCGACGACTCGGCGCTCGTGCGGCAGGTGCTCGCGCAGATCGTGTCGCGCGAGCCCGACATGACCGTGGTGGGTGCCGCCGCCAACCCGATGATCGCGCGCGAGATGATCCGCACGACCGATCCCGACGTGCTCACGCTCGACATCGAGATGCCGCAGATGGACGGCCTCGACTTCCTCGACAAGCTGATGCGGTTGCGTCCGATGCCGGTCGTCATGGTATCGACGCTCACGCAGGCCGGCTCGGAGGCCACGCTGCGCGCGCTCGAGCTCGGCGCGGTCGACTTCGTGCCGAAGCCGCGCATCGACATCGCGAACGGCATCGAAGCGTACGCGCAGGAGATCGTCGGGAAGCTGCGGATCGCCGCGAAGGTGCCGCGGCGGCGGCCCGTCACGTCCGTGCAGACCTGCGCGGCGCCCGACGCCCTGCACAATACCCGACTGTCGACCGAGAAGCTGATCTTCGTCGGTGCCTCCACCGGCGGCACCGAGGCCGTGCGACGGCTCGTGCAGGGGATGCCGGCGGACGCGCCCGCGCTGCTGGTGACGCAGCACATGCCACCCGGCTTCACGCGCGCGTTCGCCGCCCGCCTCGATGGCGTCGCCCGCGTGCGCGTCGCCGAGGCCGTCGACGGCGAGCGCCTGCTGCCGGGCCACGTGTACATCGCGCCGGGCGACCGGCACCTCCGCGTGGCGCGCAGCGGCACCCATTACCTCGCCGAGCTCGACAACGGCCCCCCCGTGAACCGCCACCGGCCGTCGGTCGAGGTGCTGTTCCGCTCGGCCGCGAGCGTCGCGGGCCGCAACGCGGTGGGCATCATGCTGACCGGCATGGGCAAGGATGGCGCCCAGGCGATGCGCGAGATGAAGGACGCCGGCGCCTACAACGTCGCTCAGGACGAGGCGACCTGCGTGGTCTTCGGCATGCCCCGCGAGGCGATCGCGGTGGGCGCCGTCGATGCCGTGCTGCCGATCGATGGCATCGCCGCCGACGTGCTCGGCCACCTGACCCAGCAGGCGCGCTCGTCGCGCACTTGACGATCGCCCCCGAAATGCCGCTCTAAACCGGGGTTATTCCCGCTAATGCCGGTCATGCCGGGCCGGGACAATTCGCCATCTGCGGGAGAGCGGCAGGATGGCGGAAGAGCAGGACCTGGAACGGAATTACCCGGCAACACCGCGGCGCCTCGAGCAGGCGCGCGAGCGGGGCCAGGTCGCGCGCTCGCGCGAGCTTTCGACGGCCGCGATCGCGCTCGCGGCGGCCATCACGCTGTCGAGTCTCGGTCCCGCACTTTTCAGCCGCTGCGCCGAGATCATGCGCGCGGGGCTGTCGCTCGACCGCGGCAGCGCATTCGATCCCGAGCGCATGCTCCGAAGCCTCTCGACACTGGCCGAAGGCTCGGTGTGGGCGATCCTGCCGGTGCTGGCCCTCACGCTGGCAGCAACGCTCGCCGCGCCGCTGCTGCTCTCGGGCTGGGTGTTCTCAGGCAAGGCATTCGTTCCGGACTGGAAGCGGCTCGATCCGCTGCGCGGTCTCGGCAATCTCGTGTCCACGCACTCGCTCGTCGAGCTCGTCAAGGCGCTCGCCAAGTGCGCGCTCCTGGCGGGCATCGGCGCGTGGTCGATCCTGCACGCGTTCGACGAGCTCACCACGCTCGCCGTCCAGGACGTGGGCGGCGCCACCATCCGCCTCGGCAGCCTCGTCGGCACGGGCTTCTTCGCGCTCGTCGGCGGGCTCGCGCTCATTGCCGGCTTCGACGTGCCGTACGCGATCTGGCGGCACCGCGACGCGCTCAAGATGACGCGCGAGGAGATCCGCGAGGAGCTGCGCGAAAGCGAAGGCGACCCGCAGCTCAAGGCGCGCGTGCGCAGCCTGCAGCGCGCGAGCGCGCGCAAGCGCATGATGGCGCAGGTGCCGAAGGCGACGGTCATCGTCACCAACCCGACGCACTACGCGGTCGCGCTCGCGTACGACGAATCGATGCGCGCCCCGCGCGTCGTCGCCAAGGGCATGGAGCGCGTGGCAGCGCGCATTCGCGAGATCGGCGCCGAGCACGGCGTGCCGCTCCTCGAGGCGCCCGCCGTGGCGCGCGCGCTCTACCGCCACGCCGACCTCGACGCCGAGATTCCGCAGGCGCTGTACGCGGTCGTCGCGCAGGTGCTGGCGTACGTGTACCAGGTGCGCGTATGGAAGCGGCAGGGCGGCCGCGCGCCGCAGCCGCCGAGCGATCTCGCCGTGCCTGACGGCATGGATCCCGCGCCTTCGGCAGCATGAACGCGCTCGCGCTCCGTTTCGGCATCACGCCGGCCACCATGGTGGGACTCGGCGGCCCGGTGCTCATCGTGCTGATCCTCGGCATGATGGTGCTGCCGCTGCCGCCGTTCCTGCTCGATCTCCTGTTCACCTTCAACATCGCCCTCGCGATGCTGGTGCTGCTGTCGTCGATGTACACCGTGAAGCCGCTCGACTTCGCGGTGTTCCCGACCGTGCTCCTCATCACGACGCTGCTGCGCCTGTCGCTCAACGTCGCGTCGACGCGTGTCGTGCTGCTGCACGGCCATACCGGCGCGGACGCGGCGGGCAAGGTCATCGAGGCGTTCGGCGAATTCCTGATCGGCGGCAACTTCGCCGTGGGACTCGTGGTGTTCGCGATCCTGGTGGTGATCAACTTCATCGTGATCACCAAGGGCGCGGGCCGCATCGCCGAGGTGAGCGCGCGATTCACGCTGGATGCGATGCCTGGCAAGCAGATGGCGATCGACGCCGACCTCAACGCCGGCCTGATCGGCGAGGACGAGGCGCGCCGGCGTCGCCAGGAAATCGCCTCCGAGGCCGATTTCTACGGTGCGATGGACGGCGCGTCCAAGTTCGTGCGCGGCGACGCGGTCGCGGGCATCCTGATCCTTTTCATCAACATCGTCGGCGGCCTTGCCATCGGCATGCTGCAGCACGACATGGCGCTGTCGGCCGCTGCGAACAACTACATCCTGCTCGCGATCGGCGATGGGCTGGTGGCGCAGATTCCGGCGCTCGTGATCTCGACGGCCGCGGGCCTGGTCGTGAGCCGCGTCGGCAAGGAGCAGCAGACCGGCAGCCAGCTCGCGAGCCAGCTCACGGCGCAGCCGCAGGCGCTGGTGATCGCGGCGCTCGTGCTCGGCGTCGTCGGCCTCGTGCCCGGCATGCCGCACGTGGCGTTCCTGACGCTTGCGGCGGGGATGGGCGCGCTCGCGCGCGCGCTGTTCCGCCGGCAAGCGAAGCCCGCGCCGGCCCCGGTCGCGGCGCCCATCGTACCCCCCGAGCAGCGCGACGTGTCGTGGGACGACCTGCAGCCGGTCGATGCGCTCGGCCTCGAAGTGGGATACCGGCTGATCCCGCTCGTGGACACGGGGCAGGACGGCGAGCTCCTGCGACGCATCAAGGCCATCCGGCGCAAGTTCGCGCAGGACGTCGGCTTCCTGCCGCCGCCCGTGCACATCCGCGACAACCTCGAGCTCGCACCCAATGCGTATCGCATCACGTTGAAGGGCGTTCCCATCGCGGAGGGCGAGTGCCGCGCCAATGCGATGCTCGCGATCGATCCGGGTCGCGTGACCGGCGCCATCCCCGGCATCGCCACCAAGGACCCGGCGTTCGGCCTGCCCGCGCTGTGGATCGACCCGAGCCAGCGCGATCTCGCCCAGGCGCACGGCTACACCGTCGTCGACCCGGGCTCGGTGATCGCGACGCACCTGTCGACCGTCGTCAATGCGCAGGCGTCCGCGCTGCTCGGCCGCACCGAAGTGCAGGGCCTGCTCGACCAGCTCACCAAGTCCACGCCGAAGCTCGTGGAGGAAGTCACGCCAAAGCTGCTGCCGGTCGCGACCGTGCAGCGCGTGCTGCAGAACCTGCTCGACGAAGGCGTGCACGTGCGCGACCTGCGCACCATCCTCGAGACGCTCGCCGACCACGCGCCGCGCTCGCAGGACCCTGCCGAGCTCACGGCCGCGGTGCGCGTCGCGCTGGGTCGTGCGATCGTCCAGCAGATCTTCGGCAGCGCGTCCGACCTTGCGGTCATCGCACTGGACCCCGAGCTCGAGCGCGTGTTGCTCCAGGTGCTGTCCGCTGCCGGTGCGGACGGCAGCGGTCTCGAGCCCGACCTGGCCGCGACGCTCGCGCGCGAGATCGGCCGCGCCGTGGCCGAAACCGAGGCGCAAGGCGACGCGCCGGTGCTGCTCGTGTCGGATCGCCTGCGCCTTCCCATGCTGCGGCTCCTGCGCCGCGGCGCACCCACTCTCAAGATCCTCGCGCATAGCGAGATTCCCGAAGCGCGCGCGATTCGCGTGCGCGCCACCGTTGGAGGCAAGCGATGAAGCTGCGCAAATTCTTCGGACCCACCTCGCGCGCCGTGCTCGAGCAGGTGCGTGCCGAGCTCGGGCCCGACGCCATGATCGTCGCGAACCACGCGTCGGCGGAAGGCATCGAGATCACCGCGATGCCGGCCGACGCGCTGCCGCACATCCTGTCGGACACGCCCGCGCCGGCAGTGCCTCCCGCCGTGCCGCTCGCCACCGGCGACGACGAGGGCGTCACCGTGACGCTGTCGTCGCGGCGTATCGAAGCAGCGCCCAAGCCGGTGCCGAAGGCCGCGCCGGCCGAGCCGCCCGTCGTCACGCCCCATGTGTTTGCGAGCGAGCCGATCGTGCCGCCACAGGCGACGCCGCCGTCGGCCGACATCACCGCGCGCATGATGGCCGAGATGGCGGCGATGCGCGCGCTCTTCCAGGATCAGATGGCGCAGCTCGCCTGGAGCGAATCGCTGCGCCGCTCGCCGCTGCGCACGCGGCTCACCCGTGATCTCCTGCTCGCGGGCTACAGCGCGACGCTCGCACGCACGATCACGGAGCGGCTGCCCGACGACTTCAACGCGGCCGAAGCGCAGGCCTGGCTCGCCGGCGTGCTGACCCGCAATGTGTCGGCCGTCGATGCGGAGGAGGAGCTCGTCACGCGCGGCGGCATCTATGCATTGATCGGCCCGACCGGCGTCGGCAAGACCACGACCACGGCCAAGCTCGCCGCGCGCTGCGCCGTGCGCTACGGCGCGTCGAAGCTCGCGCTGCTCACGACCGACAGCTACCGCGTCGGCGCGCAGGACCAGCTGCGCATCTACGCCAAGATCCTCGGCGTCGCCGTGCACACCGTCTCGGATCGCCACGATCTCAAGCAGGCCCTCGACGCGGTGCGCGGACGTCATCTCGTCCTCATCGACACCGTCGGCATCGGCCAGCGCGACGCGCGCGTCGCGGAGCAGGCGCAGCTCCTCGCAAGTCCCGAGATCCGCCGCATCCTGCTCCTCAACGCGGCGGCGCAATCGGAAACGCTCGACGAGGTCGTGACGACGTATCGGCGCGGGCCCGACGGCGCCACCGACATGCTCTCGGGGGCGATCGTGACCAAGCTGGACGAGGCGGCGCGCACCGGCGCAGTGCTCGACGTCGCGATCCGTCATCGCCTGCGACTGCAGTACGTGACCCACGGACAACGCGTGCCCGAAGACCTCGCGCTGCCGCACGCGCCTTACCTGGTCGATCGCTCGCTGCGTGCCGCGGCGCGTCCGTCGGCGTTCGCGATCGAGCCCGACGAAGTGGCGCTCGTCGCGCTCGGAGGCGCGCACCATGGCCAATGACCAGGCGCACGGCCTGCGGCGCCTGTTCGCGCGCCGCGAGGCGCGCATGCTCGGCGTGATGGGCGATGAATCGACGGCTGTTACGCTCGAGCTCGCTTGCGCATTCGCGCGGCTGTCGCAGCGCGTGCTCATCGTCGACCGAACCTGCGGCGATGCGTCGCGCGGACTCGGGTTGCGCGCGCGTTACGACCTGCGCCATGCGCTCATGGGCGACGCTACGCTGCGCCACGTCGTCCTCCAAGGGCCGCACGGCATCACGCTGCTGCCGGCCGCCCGCGGCCTTGCCGTCATCGAAGCGGAGGCGGGCGCAGCGATGAAGCTCACCGCAAACCTGGACGCGGCGCTCGGCCCGTTCGACCTCATCCTCGTGAACGGGGCGCCCTTGTCGGTTCCGGGCGCGGGTGCATTGCTCACGCTCGCGCCGACGTCGGCGTCGATCACGCTCGCGTACACCGAGCTCAAGAAGCTCGCGCGTGCCGGGGCGCCGCGGCGTTGCGAGATCGTCGTGCACAAGGCGCGCAGCGAAGCCGCCGCGCTGGACGCGTTCGACAGTGTCGCCATTACGGCGGGCCGTTTCCTTGGCATGACGCTTGCGTTGGCGGGGACCATGCCCGGAGCGCCACGCCCGTTCCACGCGGACGCCCACGATGCGCGCAGTCGCGCCGCGGCGCGCATCGCGCAGCGCCTCCTGGCAACGCCCGCCACGGCGCGCAAGGCCGTCAATCACTGACCTTCGTCGTACGCATCATGTACACCGCATCCGGAAAGCTCGATACAGAGGCACGCGTGACCGCGTTCGCGCCGCTCGTGCGTCGCATGGCCCATCACCTCGCCGCACGCCTGCCGTCGAGCGTCCAGATCGACGACATCATCCAGGCCGGCATGATCGGTCTCATGGATGCCGCCGCGCGGTTCGAGGAGAGCCAGGGCAACCAGTTCGAGACCTACGCGACGCAGCGCATTCGCGGCGCGATGCTCGACGAGCTGCGTCAGAACGACTGGCTCCCGCGCAGCACGCGCAAGGCGTTGCGACGCATCGAGACGGCCATGAACCGGCTCGAGCAGCGCCTCGGCCGTGCGCCGAGCGAGACCGAGCTCGCGAAGGAGCTCAACGTGTCGCTCGCCGAGTACCAGTCGATGCTGCAGGAGGCGCGCGGCTACGAGCTGCTGCACCTCGAGGACTTCAGCCGCGACGAGGACGACGACTATCTCGAGCGCAACCTGCCCGACGAGCGCGAGAACCCGTTCGAGAAGTACAAGGACGCGCGCTTTCGCGCGTCGCTGATCACCGCCATCGAGGGCCTGCCGGATCGCGAGAAGCTGCTGATGGGCCTGTACTACGAGCGGGAGCTCAATTTCAAGGAAATCGCCGCCGTGCTCGAGGTGAGCGAATCGCGCGTGTGCCAGCTGCACAGCCAGGCGGTTGCGCGACTGCGCTCGAAGCTGAAGGCCTGGACATAGCGGCACGCATCTCCGGCCGCCGCCGGCATGCCGGTGAGTCGGGCCGGTCGCGACACGAGACGGCGGTACCGACATCCTGCCTGGCGTCCTGACGTCTCCCCTGCGCCAAACGCCGGTCCCTGCCGATAACACCGCAGGGTATTCCCATGCGCATGGACAAGCTCAGCCTCGCCGGCCTCGCACTCGCCGTTGTCGCCATCCTGGGCGGGCAGCTGCTCGAGGGCGGCAACCTCGGCTCGCTCGTGCAGCTCGCGGCGTTCCTGATCGTCATCGGAGGCACCTTGGCCGCGGTGATGGTCCAGAGCCCCATGTCCGTCTTCCTGGAAGGCGTGCGCCTCGCCAAGTGGGTCGTGGTGCCGCCCGCGTTCGACGCCGACCGCATCATCGCGCAGGTCGGGCAGTGGGCCTCGGAAGCGCGCCGCGACGGCATGCTGGCCCTCGAGAACCAGCTTCCCGGGGTGGACGACCCGTACACGCGCAACGGCCTGCAGATGCTGGTCGACGGCTTCGAGCCCGAGCGCATCCGCGAAGCGCTGGAGGTCGAGACAGTCGCCTGGGAGGAGCGCCATCGCGCCGCGGCGAAGGTGTGGGAAGCCGCCGGCGGCTACGCGCCCACCGTCGGCATCCTGGGCGCCGTGCTCGGCCTGATCCACGTGATGGAGAACCTGTCCGACCCGAACAAGCTCGGCGGAGGCATCGCGGTCGCGTTCGTGGCGACCGTCTATGGCGTGGGCAGCGCGAACCTTCTGTTCCTGCCCATCGCGCAAAAACTGAAGACGCTGATCGCGCGCCAGGTGCGCCGGCGCGAGATCGTCGCCGACGGGCTGCTCGGCATCGCCAACGGCGAGAACCCCAAGGTCATCGAGGGGCGGCTCGAAGGCTACCTCGGGAAAGTGTGATGGCCCTCAAGCGCCGCGACGAGGAGCACGAGAATCACGAGCGCTGGCTCGTGTCGTATGCCGATTTCATCACGCTCCTGTTCGCGTTCTTCGTCGTGATGTACGCCATCTCGACGCTGAACGAGGGAAAGTACAAGGTGCTGTCCGACGCGCTCGTCATGGCGTTTCGCCACGATCGCGTCGTGACGCCGCAGACGACCGGCGTCGCGCCGATCAACCGGACCACCGCGACGCCGTTTCCGCAGCCGCTGCGCCAGAAACTGGTGGATCCGTTGCGCCGCGAGCAGGAGCGCAAGCTCCTCGACCTGGCGAGCAAGATCAAGGAGGCGCTCGCGCCCCTGGTCAAGACGGGTCAGGTCCGCCTCACGCAGCTCCCCAAGGGCATCGCGGTGGAGATCAACGCGAGCGTACTGTTCGCGCCGGGACAGGCAAGCCTGCAGCCGGAATCGATCGACGCGCTGCAGGCGGTGGCGCAGGTGCTCACGACCACGTCCGACGCCGTGCAGGTCGAGGGCCACACCGACAACGTGCCGATCGCCAGCGCGCAGTTTCCGTCCAACTGGGAGCTCGCGAGCGCGCGGGCGAGCTCGGTGGTGCGGCTGTTCGTGGCGAGCGGCGTCGACGCCGCCCGACTCACCGCGAGCGGCTATGCCGACAATCGGCCGGTCGAGAGCAACGACACCCCGGACGGCCGTGCGCGCAACCGGCGCGTCACGCTGCTCATCATTGCAGGACCCGCCGACGGCGGCGGCAACGGAGGGGCCAATGGCAACGGCAGCGGAGCCTGAGACGCTGGCGGCGGTCTCGCCGGCAGCTCTTGCGCTATGCTCCCGCCGGAGCCGGGCCCGCCATGCGATGGACCTCCTATTCCGGCTGCTCGCGCGCCTGAGCCCGCGGGTAGCGAAGCTGATCGAGCACGACACCGCGCTTGCGGCCGAGCTCGAGGAGCGGCGCAACGCCGAGGCGGCCCTGCGCGCCGCGTATGGCGAGCTCGAGACACGGGTCGCCGAGCGCACCCGCGAGGTGACGCAGGCGAACGAGCAGCTCCAGCAGGAGATCCAGGACCGGCGCCGCACCGAGCAGTCGCTGCGCTACAGCGAGACGCTCCTGCGGCGCCTGCACGAGGACCTCGAGGATCACATCGCCGAGCGCACCTCGGAGCTCACGCGCACCATCGCCGAGCTCGAGGCGTTCTCGTACAGCATCTCGCACGACCTGCGCGCGCCGCTGCGCGCCATCAACGGTTTCGCCGCGATCCTGCGCGAGGAGCACGCCGACAGGCTCGACGCCGATGGTGACGCGCTGCTCATGAAGATCGAGACCAACGCGGCGAAGATGGCGCAGTTGATCGACGGCCTGCTCGACTTCTCGCGGCTCGCGCGCGCCGAGTCGGTCTCGGCCGAGGTGGACATGGCAGCGCTCGCACGCGGCGTGGCGCTCGAGCTCGCGGGCGACGAGCGCTCGCGCACCGTCGAGCTCACGATCGGCGAGCTGCCCCGCGTGGTGGGCGACGAGCCGATGCTGCGGCAGGTGTGGGCTAACCTGATCTCCAACGCGCTCAAGTTTTCCGCGCCGCGCGCGACGCCGTGCGTTGCGATCACTGGCGAGGCGCGCGACGGCGAGGTCGTGTTCCACGTGCGCGACAACGGCGTCGGGTTCGACATGACGTACGCGGAGAAGCTCTTCGGCGTATTCAACCGCCTGCATCGCGCCGACGAGTTCCCGGGCGTCGGCGTGGGACTCGCGCTCACGCGCCGGATCGTGCTGCGCCACGGCGGACGCATCTGGGCCGAGAGCAACGAGGAGGGGACCGTGTTTCACTTCGCGCTGCCCGCGGCGCCCGCGAGAAGGGCTGCGTAGCCATCATGTCCGACATCGACGTCCTGCTGGTCGAGGACAATCCCGACGACGCGGAATTCACGCTGCGCGCGCTGCGCAAGGCGAACGTCGCGCTGCGCGTGGCGCTGGCGGAGGACGGCGTTCAGGCGCTCGAGTTCGTGTTCGGCACGGGTGCGCACGCGCAGCGTGCGGGTGCCGCGCTGCCGCGCGTGGTGCTGCTCGACCTGAAGCTGCCGAAGGTCGACGGCCTCGAGGTTCTGCGCAGGATCAAGAGCGACCCGCGCACGCGCGCCCTGCCGATCGTCGTGCTGACGAGCTCGCGCGAGCGCCGCGACATCCAGGCGTGCTATCTGGGCGGCGCCAACAGCTACATCGTCAAGCCGGTCGAGTACGCCGAGCTCATCGCGAAGCTGGGCGACCTGGTGCGCTACTGGCTCCAGCTCAACGAGACGCCGCCGCCCTGAGGTCAGGTGCGGGGGTCCGGTCGAGCGGCGGTCGACCGTCGGGCGGCCGACCGTTGACACCGCCGCGGCCGGTCCACATCATGTAGCCCACGTTGCGCGCGAGGCGCCGCACGCAGCGCACGTTGTCATCGGCAAAACTGTCGCGAGGCAGTGACGCAAAGCCTCCGGCCCGGGCATCCGGGTAGCGGGGTTGCCGGCGGATCCGTCCGCCGCTTGAATGGACCGCGGAACGCGCCGCCTTCGTCCGCGCCCCCATCCATGTCGCTGCTTCCGACGCCGGTCTCGCGGGAGGCAGGCGATGTGGAAGCGATCCGCTGAAAAGAAGCCACGCACGCTCGTCGCGCAGCGCGCGTATTTCGGCTTCGACCCCGAAGCCTTCCAGCATGGCGTGCAGCGACTCGTCGCACGCGTCGATGCGGCGCGCGACCCGCACGAGGTCACCGCGGCGACCCTCTGCGCGGACTTCGGCGTCGGCGCGGCGCAGGCCGAAGTGCTGCTGCGCGCGTTCGCCAAGGGCGGGCTGCTGCGCGCCGACAAGCGCGGCGAGTATCGCGTCACCGAGCGCTTGCGCAACTACGCCACCGCGCGCGTCGTGCCGCCGCTGCAGCGATCGCGCGCGAAGCTGCTGATCAGCGAGGCCGCGGCGCGCGCCTCGCGCATCAACGCGGAGTGGCGCCGCAATCCGCTCTACATCGACGCCATCGCGGTGTCGGGCGGGTACATGAGCCGGCACGACAAGCTTGCCGAGGTCACGCTGTGGCTCATCGTGAGCCCGCGGCCTAATGTCACCACCCGACGCCCGCGCCAGGCGAGCGACATCGCGGCGCGCCGGCAGATCATCACCGCGATGTGCGCACTGTCGTCCTTCGTGATCGTTCACATCGTCACCGACAAGAGCCAGGTGCAGCGGCCGTTCAGCATGGTGTTCCAGGCGGAGGAGGACGAGGCCTCCGACGTGCCCCGCTGGATGCGCTGGCGCGAATGGACGTTATCGCTCTCGCGGCGCCTCGGCGGTCGCTCGCGCAAGGCCGCTTGAGCGCTACCACTTCACGGCGCCGAAGCCGTCCTGCCCGAGCAGCGTGTAATAGAGACCGATGGTGGCGCGCGACTGCGTACGGTCGCCGAGTCCGGGATAGTCGGCGTCGCGGCGTGACCAGAGATAGCGCAGCGACAGTGCATGCGGGCCATGGATGCGCCACGTCAGCGCGGTGTCGCCGCGCAGGATGTTGTCGTGACCGTGCGTCGCCGCGCCCGCGACGCGGCTCACGAAGTATTCGCGCGCGGTCAGGTCGAGCGAGACGCGATCGCCGAAGATGAAGCGCAGCGCGGCGAGCGCCTGCGGCGCGAGCCCGTAGTGGTAGTCGGTGTCGTCGGTGCCGTTGATCGTGCCCACGCCGGCATAGCCTGCGCCGAACAGGCCCGTGCCCTGCAGGGCGAAATCCTCGCGCGGCGACCACTGCGCGGTGGTCCCGAGCGACAGCGCCGTGCTCGACACGCGAAACAGCTGCGGCGAGATGTAGTCGTAGCTGCCGTAGAGTCCCCAGATGCCGCGGTAGCGCTCGCCCCAGTCGTAGTCGCGCCCGAGCAGCAGTCCGCGCGTCATGATGTTCTCGAAGCCGTTCGCCGTCGACGCGGTCGACTGGAAGCTGAAGTAGTCGAATGGCCGCGTGTACGTGTAGCCCGGCTTGCCGGGCAGGCCATAGTCGAGCGCGTAGTCGACGAGCGCCTCGTTGCGACGCTGCTTGGTCGAGGTGCCCGGAATGTTCTGCGTCTGCGTGCTGACGCCGACCGCGAAGCGGCTGTAGCGCTCCGGATCGTGACTGTCGAACACGCCCTTGAAGCGATTGCCGAACGCGAGGCGGTTGAACCCGGTCGCCGGTGAGATCGCGGCGGCGCCGAGCTCGCGCCAGAAGGGCGGGATTTCGTCGTGCTCGAGCACGAGGCTCGACATGCGGAACAGGGCCTCGCCGAGGAAGCTGCCCGCCACGCCGCTCGCGATCTGATCATTGCGCGACGGCGGCGTGGACTCGCCGAAGATCTCCCAGAACGCGCTGCCCGCGAAGGTGTAGCCGAGCGAGGGCCAGAAGTCGAGCCCCGCCGAGCGCGCGAAGCCGTGGTACATCGAGCCCTGGTAAGGATGCAGGAACTGGTTGACCTTGAACGGATCGTTGTCGGCCACCCACTTGTGCCGCAGGTTGCGGCGGATCGTGTCGAGCGTGACGTCGTAATCGTGGCTGCCGGAGAACGCGTGGTTGTAGCGATTCAGCAGGACATCGAACCCGACGATCTCGGCGGCCGGGATGACATAGCTCTTGTCGTCGGCCCAATGGCGCGCGGGATCGAAGATGCGCGTCGTGTCGGACGCCGGCGGCGCGGGCGCGTCCTCTGCGCGGACGAAGCTCGATGCGCACAAGGCGATGCACAGCAGCAGCACCCTGGTGCCGGCCGCGCTCGGGAAACGAGGGCTCACTCCGACTAGACCGGGGTGATCCTGAAAGGTTTGGGAAGCCGGCCTAGATGGCCGCGAGCGTGCGGCCGATGGCCGTCGCCTGCGGCCGGCCGTCCGCGCCATAGACCGACGGCACGCCGGCGGCCTGGAGCAGTGCGGCGAGCGCGCCGTCGTAATGACGGCGCTGGCGCACCATCAGCTTGCCGTTGCGCACGTTGGCCGCGCGCGCGGCGCGCGCGAGGTCGAGCAGCGTGTTCCACGCGGTGTCGACGGCGGTGGCATCGTCGCTGCCGGCGAGCCAGAGGCGCACGCCCGCCGCGCTCACGGGCAGGCCTTGCGCGCGCAGCTGGTCCTCGCGCACGCGCGCGAGCTGTTCGAGCGCCCGCACTTGCGCATGCTTCGCTTCGGATGCGCGCTCGATCGCGTCCGCGTCGACCTTGCGCAGCGCGTCGCATTCACCGTCGAGGAGGCGCAGCAGCGCCTTGTAGCCGGCGATCTCCAGCTCCAGCAGCGCCTGCGACGACGGTGTGGCGAGCGGCGTCATTTCGTGGCGTGACCCGAAAGCGCGAGCGCGTTCGCAATGAGCTTGTCGGCGACCGCGTCGGCGTTGACCGTGAGCTTGCCGTCGGCGATGGCCTGCTTGATGGCCTCGACCTTCGCGTGGTCGAAATCACCGCCCGTCACGGACGACGTCAGCTGCGACGAGAGCTCGCTCAGGTGCACGCTCGCGCCGACAACCGGTTGCGTCCCGGTGCTGGCGGGCTTGGCCGTCCCCGCGCGGTCGGATACGGGACCGGTGCCGGGGCTCGGAGCGTTGAGCGAGGATGGGATCTTCATGTGTTTCTCCGCAATGGGTCGGAGAGCCGCGGCGGCTGCGCGCGAGCCCTCATGACGCCATTATCGGCGGCCCCGGTCGGAACTTGAGCGCTTCGGTCGTGCATCGAGCCGCCGATCCTCAGCGCACTTGGACGATTCCGCCCGGCCGCGCGATGCCCGCCAGGACCTTTCCGCCCGGGAGCGCCACCTGGGCCGTCTGCCCTTCGGCGGCGGCCGTGAGGGCCTTTCCAGGCGATTGGGCAGCAAAGCCTGTGCCAAGCGCCAGGACCTGCACCGCGTCGCCGGGCTGGACCACGGGCGGCGAGCGAAGCGCGTCGCGGCGGACGGGGTCGCCGGGATTGAGGGCGCGCAACGCCGTGCGACCGATGAGCGGCATGTCGGGCAGCACCGCATTGCCGTTGAGCGGCGCGACGTCGATGCGATCGAGGCGCACGTCCTCGGCGCCGAGCACCTGGCCGCGCGGGATGGGACGCGCGGCGACCCACGCGTCGACGAACAGCTTGATCTGCACCGGCACGTAGACGATCCAGTTCGCGCCCTCGACGCAGCGCACGCCAAGCGACGTGCGGCCGATCAGTCGTGCGCCCTGCGGGATGAACGGCTCCATGCGCGCGCAGGGCGCGAGGGTGAGGCGCGAATCGGGCTCGCCGACGGTGACCTCGACCTCGCCGCCATTCGGCACCACGCGCTCGTCGACGAGCATGCGCACGCGCTCGGAGAGGTCGGAGCCCGCGCGTGCGGGCGTCGCCATGGCGGCGAAGGCGATCGCGACGAGCAGTGCAGCAATGACGTTCATGGTTTCCTCCTGCCGTGCCGCGTCAACTTGTGCGCGACACCATGGAGCCGAAGGTTACGCGCGAGGCGCATGGCCGATGCGCCGAAATGCGGTGGAAAGGACGGCTTTCTTGCTCGATCGCGCTGGACGCGGCTGTCGATAATCGGCCACATCCAGTGAAGGGTGAACCCCGCACATGATCGATGCCCTCGACCAGTTCATGCGCTTCCAGACGGAGGCGCTCAAGCTGCGCAGCCAGCGCCAGGAGCTGCTCGCGGCCAACGTGGCCAATGCCGACACGCCGAGCTACAAGGCGGTCGACTTCGATTTCGCCAAGGCCCTGAAGGCCGCCACCGACACGCAGCCGGGCGCCGCCGCGCCTGCGCCCGAAGTCCTCTATCGCCAGCCCGCGCAGGCGAGCCTCGACGGCAACACGGTCGAGATGGACGCCGAGCGCGCGCAATTCGCCGACAACACCGTGCGCTACGAAGCCGCGCTGAAATTCCTCAACGCGCAGCTGAAGACCATGCTCGCGGCATTGCAGAGCTGATCGCCATGTCACTCTTCAACATCTTCGACATCGCGAGCTCGGCGATGTCAGCGCAGACGGAGCGGCTGAACGTCACCGCCAGCAACATCGCCAACGCGGACAGCGCGGCCGGCCCCGATGGCGAGGCGTATCGCGCGAAGCAGGTGGTCTTCCAGGCGGTGCCGTCGGACGAAGCCAACGGCAACGGACCCGCGAAGGTGCGCGTCGCCGGCGTCGTCGAGGACGCCTCGCCCGCGCGCAAGGTATTCGATCCCAAGCACCCGCTCGCCGACGGGCAGGGCTACGTCACGATGCCCAACGTCAGCATCGTCGACGAGATGGTCAACATGATGTCGGCGTCGCGCTCGTACCAGTCGAGCGTCGAAGTGATGAACACGGCCAAGACGTTGCTCGAGAAGACGCTCTCGCTCGGCAGCTGAACCTTTCCTCACGGACCCATTCCATGAACACCATTCAGAACGCGCTGCCGAAGCTTGCCGTCAAGGATGCGTCCGCGAACGGCACGGGCTCAACGTCCTCCACTTCGGCAAGCGATGGCAACAGCGCGGCACAGGCCGCAAGCGACGCCGCCGACCGCTTCCTGACGCTGCTCGTCGCGCAGTTGCAGAACCAGGACCCGCTCAACCCAATGGACAACGCGCAGCTGACGAGCCAGCTCGCGCAGATCAGCACGGTCAACGGCATCAGCCAGCTCAACAGCACCGTCGCCGCGCTGAGCGCGTCGATGGGCATGACGCAATACCTGCAGGCGGCGAGCCTGGTGGGGCATCAGGTGGTGCTGGGCGGCGACCAGATCGACCTCGCCTCGGGCAGCGCGCAGGCCGGCGTGACGCTGTCGAGCAACGCCGACAGCGTGCTGGTCACGATCAAGGATGCCAACGGCAACGTCGTGCGCACGCTGGACCTCGGCGCGCAGAAGGCGGGCACGCAGATGTTCGGCTGGGACGGCAAGACCGACGCGGGCGGCACCGCGCCGGACGGCGACTACACCTTCTCGGTCACCGCCACCGCGGCGGGCAAGGCCGTCACGTTCGACACGGTGATGAATGCGACGGTCGACGCGGTGCAGACGACGTCGTCGGGCCCCGTGCTGCAGCTCGCCGGCGGCACCCAGATCCCGCTCGCGCAGGTCATCCAGATCCACTGAAACGAACGCAACGAACGCAATCCCGGACAGGAGAACACGATGGGTTTCCAGCAAGGCTTGAGCGGGCTGTTCGCTTCCTCCCGCGATCTCGACGTCATCGGCAACAACGTCGCCAACGCCAACACGGTCGGATTCAAGCAGGGCGGCGCGATCTTCGCCGACGTCTACGCCAATTCGCTGGCCGGCGCCGGCGGCAGCGACGCCGGCATCGGTGTCGCCGTGACCGGCATCCAGCAGAACTTCGTGCAGGGCAACATCAGCACGACGAGCAACCCGCTCGACGTGGCGATCAACGGCGGCGGCTTCTTCCGCATGGACACCAACGGCACGGTGACCTACACGCGCAACGGCCAGTTCCACCTCGACAAGGACGGCTTCATCGTCAACGCGACCGGCTCCAAGGCGACCGGCTACGGCGTGGACGCCGCGGGCAACATCATCATCAGCAATCCGGGCCCGCTGCAGATCTCCATGGCGAACCTCGGCGCGACCGCGACGACCAACGCCCAGATCGGCCTCAACCTCGATGCGCGCGAGGCGGTGAACGGCTCGACGTTCGACATCAACGACCCGTCGACGTACAACAAGGCGACGTCGATGACGGTGTACGACAGCCTCGGCAACCCGCACGCGTTCTCGACCTACTACGTCAAGACCGCCGCGAACGCGTGGACGGTGTACGGCGCGCTCGACGGCACCGCGCTCTCCGGCAACATCGGCTCGCTGACCTTCAACACCGACGGCACGCTCGCGACCGGCGGCCCGTTCAACCTGTCGATCCCGCTCACCAACGGCGCGACCACGCCGTTCCCGTACACGCTGTCGTTCACGGGCGCGACGCAGTTCGGCAGCGCGTTCGCGGTGAACACGCTGCAGCAGGACGGCTTCTCGTCGGGCCAGCTGTCGGGCTTCTCGATCTCCAGCGACGGCGTGGTGCAGGGCCGCTACACCAATGGGGAGACGCGCAACCTCGGCCAGTTCCTGCTCGCCGGCTTCCCGAACACCAACGGTCTTCAGCCGCTCGGCAACAACCAGTTCGGCGAGACGGCGGCGTCGGGACAGGCCGTGGCCGGCGCGCCCGGCGCCGGCAGCAACGGCGTGCTGCAGTCCGGCGCGGTGGAGGAATCCAATGTCGACCTGACGCAGGAGCTCGTCGACATGATCACCGCGCAGCGCGTCTACCAGGCGAACGCCCAGACGATCAAGACGCAGGACGCGGTGATGAACACGCTCGTCAATCTCAGGTAATGGACCGTCTCATCTACCTCGCGATGGCCGGCGCGCAGCAGTTGCTGCAGCAGCAGGCCGTTACCGCGCACAACCTCGCCAATGCCGGCACCACCGGCTACAAGGCCGAGACGACGGCGTTCCGGGTGGCCCCCGTGGTCGGTCCCGGGATGCCGACGCGCGCGTACGCGGTGGACACGACGACCGGCGCCGATCTCACGCCGGGCTCGGTGCAGGCGACCGGGCGCGACCTGGACGTCGCGATCGAAGGCCCGGGGTTCTTCTCGGTCGAAGCCAAGGACGGCACCGAGGCGTACACCCGCAGCGGCAGCTTCGACGTCTCGCCGGACGGCGAGCTCATCACGCGCACCGGCCTGACCGTGCTGGGCGAGGGCGGGCCGATCACCGTCCCGCCCGACAGCAAGATCCAGGTCGGCCGCGACGGAACCGTGTCGGCGACCACGCCGGGCCAGTCAGCGACGGTGAACGTCGTCGGCCGGCTCAAGCTCGTCAATCCCGCCGCGGCCGACGTCCAGAAGGGGCCGGACGGCCTTTTCCGCCTGCGCTCGGGGCAGCCGGCCGACGCGGACGAGACCGTCGGCGTCACCGCAGGCGCGCTCGAATCGAGCAACGTGAACGCCGTCTCGGCGATGGTCGACATGATCACGCTCGCGCGGAATTTCGAGATGCAGATGAAGATGCTGCAGAGCGCGGACGGCAACGAGCAGCGCGCCAACCAGCTACTGACCGTGAGCGGCTGACCGCCGCATCGCCCTACACAGGAACCGCCATGATCCGCTCCCTCTACATCGCCAAGACGGGCCTCGACGCGCAGCAGACGCAGCTCGACGTGGTATCGAACAACCTCGCGAACGTCGGCACGTCCGGATTCAAGAAGTCGCGCGCCGTATTCGAGGACCTGCTGTACCAGACCGTGCGGCAACCCGGCGCGCAATCGACGCAGCAGACGCAGCTGCCGACCGGGCTGCAGATCGGCACCGGTGTGCGTCCCGTCGCGAGCGAGCGGATCTTCACGCAGGGCAATCTCGCGCAGACCGGCAACCAGCTCGACGTCGCCATCAACGGCCAGGGATTCCTGCAGGTGTCGCTGCCCGATGGCACGACCGCGTACACGCGCGACGGCTCGCTGCACCAGGACTCGCAAGGCCAGCTCGTGACCTCGAGCGGCTACCCGGTGTCGCCGGCGGTCACGATCCCGGCCAACGCACAGACGATCACCATCGGCACCGATGGCACGGTCAGCGTGACGCAACAGGGCCAGGCCGCCGCGACGCAGGTCGGCACGATCCAGCTCGCGAACTTCATCAATGCATCCGGGCTCGAGGCGCGCGGCGAGAACCTGTACCTGGAAACGGCGGCGTCCGGCACGCCGACGACCAATACGCCGGGCACCAACGGCATCGGCACGCTGAAGCAGGGCTACGTCGAGACGTCGAACGTCAACGTGGTGGAGGAGCTGGTGAACATGATCCAGACGCAGCGCGCCTACGAGATCAACTCCAAGGCGATCTCCACGTCCGACCAGATGCTGCAGCGCCTCACGCAGCTGTGACCCCGGAGCCCAATCCATGTACGTACATGTAGTGCGCGTGGCGCTCGCGGGCGCGGCGGCCCTGGCGCTGGCGGCCTGTTCGCCGGACGCCCTGCGCAAGGTGGAGGTCGTGCAGCCCATGAGCGTGCGTCCCGCGATGCCGGCAGTCGTGCCGCCGCAGGCCAACCGCGGCGCCATCTACCAGCCGGCGAACTACCGGCCGCTGTTCGAGGACTATCGCGCGCGCAACGTCGGCGACGTGATCACCATCAACATCAACGAGAAGGTGAGCGCCAGCAAGACCGCGACCTCGACGGCCAATCGCGCCGGCGCGATGGACTTCGTGGTGCCGGACTTCCAGATCGGCGGCAAGGGCATCAAGGGCGGCAACATTTCCGCCACCTCGAAGAACGACTTCGAGGGCAAGGGCGACTCGGCTGCCAACAACGTCTTCACCGGCGCGATCACGGTCACGGTCATCGAAGTGCTTCCGAACGGCAACCTCGTCGTCGCGGGCGAGAAGCAGATCGGGATCAACCAGGGCAGCGAGTTCGTGCGCCTGTCGGGCATCGTCGACCCGCGCTTCGTCCTGCCAGGCAACGTCGTGTCGTCGACGCAGGTCGCCGACGCGCGGCTCGAATACCGCGGGGCCGGCTACATCGACGAGGCGCAGACGATGGGCTGGCTGTCGCGCGCGTTCATGTCGGTCATGCCGTTCTGAAGGATGCGTGCGATGCGATCGGCTCGTGTGTGGATGGAGGCGGCAGCGCTCGGAATGTGCCTGCTGTGCTACGCGATCGGCACGCACGCCGAGCGCATCAAGGACCTCGCGAACGTCGCCGGCGTGCGCACGAACGCGCTCATCGGGTACGGCCTCGTCGTGGGCCTCGACGGCACGGGCGACCAGACGACGCAGACGCCGTTCACGATCCAGAGCATCCAGTCCATGCTGGCGCAGCTCGGCATCAACGTGCCGCCCGGCAGCAATCCGCAGCTCAAGAACGTCGCCGCCGTGATGGTCACCGCGCAGCTGCCGCCGTTCGCGCAGCCCGGCCAGCAGATCGACGTCACCGTGTCCTCGCTCGGCAACGCCAAGAGCCTGCGTGGCGGCACGCTCGTGCTGACGCCGCTCAAGGGCCCCGACGGGCAGATCTACGCCATGGCGCAGGGCAACGTCGCGGTCGGCGGCGCGGGCGCTTCGGCGGGCGGCAGCAAGACGCAGATCAACGCGCTCAACGCGGGCCGCGTTCCGGCCGGCGCGACGGTCGAGCGCGCGGTTCCCGCGTCGATCGGTGACGCCGGCTTCCTCGCGCTCGAGCTGCACGACAGCGATTTCTCGGTGGCGCGGCAGGTGGTCGACGCGCTGAACAAGCGCTACGGCGAGGGTGCCGCCGACGCCCTCGACGGCCGCACGATCCGCGTGCGCGCACCCGCAGGTCCCGACGCGCGCGTGGCATTCCTCGCCGAGATCGAGAACGTGTCGATCGACATCGCCGCACCCGCCGCGAAAGTCATCATCAACGCGCGCACCGGATCGATCGTGATGAACCAGTCGGTGACGCTGGATGCGTGCGCGGTCGCGCACGGCAACCTGACCGTGACGATCCAGAGCGAGCCGGTGGTGAGCCAGCCGGCACCGTTCTCGAACGGCCAGACGGTGCAGACCGAGCGGGCGACGATCGACATCAAGCAGGACAAGACGCCGCTCACCACGGTGCCCGCCGGCGCGAAGCTCACCGACGTCGTGCGCGCGCTCAACTCGCTCGGTGCGACGCCGGCCGACCTGCTCGCGATCCTGCAAGCGATGAAATCGGCGGGCGCGCTGCGCGCCGAGATCGAAGTCATCTGAGGCCGCACGATGCGACCACCTGCCTCCGCGGCGGATCTCGCCGCGCCGCTCGCGATCGACGCGGGCGCGCTGTCGTCGCTCAAGCAGCAGGCGAAGGCTTCGCCGAAGCAGGCGCTGTCGGCAGCGGCGGGCCAGTTCGAGGCGCTCTTCGTACAGATGATGCTGAAGAGCATGCGCGACGCGCTGCCCCAGGACGGCATGCTGTCGAGCGAGACGTCGAAGACCTACCAGGGCATGTTCGACCAGCAGATCGCGCTGCAGATGAGCAAGAGCGGCGGCATCGGGCTCGCGAAGGTCCTCGAGAAGCAGCTCGCGCCGGCGCTCAAAGGCACGGCACCGGAGCCCGACACGGCGACGGCCGTCACGCACGCCCGCGCCAGCAGCTCGCCCGTGCATGCGGCAGCCGCGGGCAGGACGCACGCCGCCGTGGTGACGGCAGCGACCACCTCCAACGACGCGAAGGGCGCCGTTCCCGCGAACGTACGCACGTTCATCGACAAGATGCGGCCGTATGCCGAAGCCGCGGCGCGTGCCGTCGGCGTGCCGGCGGAGCTGCTCCTCGCGCAAGCCGGCCTCGAGACCGGCTGGGGACGCAGCCAGCCGAAGGCGACCGACGGCTCGACCAGCCACAACCTCTTCGGCGTCAAGGCGGGCAAGAGCTGGACGGGTGCCGTCGCCTCGGCGTCGACGACCGAGTACGTCGCCGGGGCGCTCGTGCGCACCGTCGACAAGTTCCGGTCGTATCGCTCCTACACCGAGGCGTTCCAGGACTTCGGCCGCCTCATCACCGGCAACGCGCGTTATGGGGCCGCCCTCGCCAAGACCGGCGATCCGGTCGCGTACGCCAAAGGCCTGCAGCAGGGTGGCTACGCGACCGATCCGCACTACGCCGACAAGCTCACCCGCGCGATACGGCTCGTCGCCCGCCACACCCAGGACCAGGGCGCTCAAGTTGTCGCGGCCGCGGCCGTTAACAAGACAGACGCGCCGCCGGACACGGCTACAACTAGAACATGAGCAACGGCATCTTCGGCATCGGCTTGAGCGGTCTCGCGGCGGCGCAGGCCGGCCTGACGACGGCCAGCCACAACATCAGCAACGTCAACACCCCGGGCTACTCGCGCCAGGAGACGGTGCAATCCAACGCCCCGCCGCAATTCAGCGGCAGCGGCTACATCGGCACGGGCGTGCAGGTGACGACGGTGCGCCGCGTGTACAACGATTACCTCGGCGCGCAGACGCAGCACGTGGCGGCGGGTGCGGCGCAGCTCGACACGTACTCGACCGAGCTCGGCAAGCTCGACAACCTCTTCGGCGACTCGACCTCCGGCCTGTCGCCGGCGATGAACAATTTCTTCACCGCGCTCAACGCCGTCGCGCAGCATCCTGCCGACACGCCGTCGCGCCAGGCCCTCCTGGCCTCGGCGCAGGCGCTGGTGTCGAGCCTGCGGCAGCAGGACGATCAACTCTCCGAGATCCGCAGCGGCGACAACCAGCAGATCCAGAGCGCCGTGACGACGATCAACAGCGACGCGCAACAGATCGCCGACCTCAACAAGCGGATCGCCGAAGCGACGGCGGCCGGGAATCAGCAGCCGAACGATCTGCTCGACCAGCGCGACCAGCTGATCCGCGGCCTGAACGACCAGATCGGCGCGACGGCGGTCGCGCAGAGCGACGGCACGGTGAACGTGTTCCTGAGCAACGGGCAGGGCTTGGTCGTCGGTCAGACGGCGAGCACGCTCGTCGCGCGGCCCAACCCCGACGATCCGCAGAATTACGAAGTGGGATTGCAGAACGGCGCGAGCGTGCTGCGCTTCACCGCGCAATCGCTGACCGGCGGTGCGCTCGGCGGGCTGCTCGCGTTTCGTGATGGCGACCTCACGGCGGCGCAGAACGCGCTCGGGCGCATCGCCGTCACGCTCGCCTCGGCGGTGAACGCGCAGCATCACCTGGGCGTGGACCTCACCGGTGCGCTGGGCGGCGATCTCTTCACCGTTCCGTCGCCGGTGATCACGAACGCGACGACGAACACAGGCAGCGGCACGGTCGGCGCATCGATCCAGGATGCGACGGCGCTGCAGGCGTCGGACTATCGCCTGAGCTACGACGGGACCAACTACACGGTCACCCGGCTGTCGGACGGCAACGCGCAGACGTTCAGCTCGATGCCGCAGACTGTCGATGGCCTCGCGATCACGGTATCGGGCTCGCCCGCGGCCGGCGATCGCTTCCTGATCCAGGCGACGCGCAACGTCCCCGGCACCCTGAAGGTCGCCATCACGGACCCCGCGCGCGTCGCCGCAGCCGGCCCGGTCACCACCGGCCGATCGTCGGGCAACGCAGGCTCGGGCGCGATCGGCGCCGCGAGCGTCGACAGCACGTATCCGTCGACGCCGCTCGCAAGCGCGCTGACGCTCACCTACGCGGGCGGTGCCGGCACGCTCAACGGATTCCCCGCGTCCGCGTCCGTCACGGTCATCCTCGGCGGAACGTCCACCACCTACGCGCCCGGCGTATCCCCGCCGTACACCGATGGCGCGACGTACGCCTTCAACGGTGTGTCGTTCACCCTGAGCGGCACGCCGGCGAACGGCGATACGTTCAGCGTCGCGCCGAACGTGAGCGGCACGAACGACAATCGCAACGCCCAGGCGCTCGCGGCGCTCGCGAGCCAGAACCTGGTGGCGAACCGGACGACGACCTTCGCCGGCGCCTACGGCGAGCTCGTGGCGACCGTCGGCAACACCGCGAGCAACGCGCAGACCGAGCAGACGGCGCAGGCCGCGCTGCTTTCGCAGGCGCAGTCGCAGCAGGACGCGGTATCGGGCGTCAACCTCGACGAAGAGGCCGCCAACCTGCAGAAGTACCAGCAGGCGTACCAGGCGGCCGCCAAGGTGATCGCCATCGCCGGCACGCTGTTCGACGCGATCCTCGCGATCGGCGCAACGAGCTGAGGAGGGCATCATGCGAATCAGCACCGCCCAGATCTACAACGCCGGCGTTTCGGGCATCGACCAGCAGCAGAGCACGCTGTCGCACACGCAGCAGCAAATCGCGTCCGGCCGCCGCATCCAGACGCCGTCCGACGACCCGATTGCCGCGTCGCAGGCGCTCACCCTGTCGCAGGCGAAGGACCGCATCACGCAATACGGCGACAACATCGCGGCCGCGAAGGATGCGCTGGGCCTCAACGACTCCGTGCTGTCGCAGGTCACGGACGTTCTCCAGAGCCTGCGCACGCTCGTCGTGCAGGCCGGAAATCCTTCCCTCAACGACACCGACCGCGCGAGCCTCGCGACCGCCACGGCCGGCCAGCTGCAGACGCTGCTCGGCATAGCCAACACCAAGGATGCCGACGGTCATTACCTGTTCAGCGGCTTCGCCGGCAACACGCAGGCATTCTCGACGGCGGCATCCGGGGCGATCGTGTACAACGGCGACCAGGGCGATCGAACGCTCGACGTCGCGCCGGGACGCTCCATGCAGGCCTCGTACAACGGCGCCAGCGTGTTCGAGCAGGTGCGCAACGGCAATGGCAGCTTCGTCGCGACCGCGGCGTCGACCAACACCGGCGCGGGGACCATCTCGGCCGGCTCGGTCGTCAATCCGTCGGTGCTGCCGGGCGACTCCTATCGATTGCAGTTCAACGTCTCGGGCGGCGTCACCACGTACGACGTCATCGACGCGACCACCAGCGCGACGGTGTCGAGCGGCAACGCGTACACCAGCGGCGGGAACATCACGGTGGCCGGCATGCAGGTCGCGGTGAGCGGTGCGCCGGCGAGCGGCGACACATTCATCCTGGCGCCGAGCACCTCGCAGAGCGTGTTCACGACGATCCAGGGCCTCATCACCACGCTGCGCACATCGGCCAGCGGCGCGGCAGGCACGGCGCAGCTCCAGAACGGCCTCACCGCGGCGCTCGCCAATATCGACCAGGCATCCGATCACGTACTGACGATTCGCGCGAGCGCGGGCGCGGGGCTCTCGGAGCTCGACTCGCTGGCGTCGTCCAACTCGGACCGGTCGCTGCAGTACGACACGACCATGTCGCACCTCACCGACCTCGACTACAACAAGGCGCTCTCCGATTTCGCGCGCCAGCAGCTGTCGCTGCAGGCCGCGCAGAAGTCGTTCGCCGCCATCAGCTCGCTGTCGTTGTTCTCCTTCCTGTGACGCGCCCACCGACCGCGTGAGTCATGCAGACCAGTCCGTCCACGATCGCGCGCGAGGCGTTGCGGCAGCTGGCTGCGCGGCGCCTGCCGCCCACGCCGGACAACTACACGCGCATCTATCACGAGATCGCGAACCCGAACGGTCATCATTACGAGACCGCAACACCGTCCTGGGCGCCGCTCATTCGCGAGCTCGTCCAGCTCTGGGACGCGCGCCAGCCGGGGCTCACGCAGGCGCGCAAGCGTGAAGCGCTCGATCACGTGCTGGCGGCCTTCGCCGCATCTCACGACGGCCTGTACGCCCGCCTGCGAGGCCTGACGCGCAGCTGGCACCAGGCCGCGATGACGACGGCGCGCCCCGTCGCGCTGGTCGAGGATTCCGACGGCACGCGTGCCGCGGACGACGCCGATGCGTCCGAGCCGCCGTTGCCGCCGCTGCCACCGCTGGTGGACACGGCGGTGGGCACGGCGAGCGCGCCGTGGCGGGAGCTGCTCGCGCAAGTGCTGATGTTCGGCGTGGTCGACCGCCTCGGCTATTCGCCCGAGCTCACGCAGGAAGCGCAGGCGCTCGCCGCCGACGTCCGCGCGGCGCAGGACAACAGCGCGCTCGCCGCGCTTCACGCACGGTTCAAGCAGTTCTGGTTCGCCCTGGAGCTCGCGAGCGACGACCATCACGAGATCCAGCAGGGTCTCCTGCGCATCCTGCGCCTCCTCGCCGCGAACCTGTCCGAGCTGGTCGGCAGCGACTCGTGGATGCAAGGTCAGATCAAGGCGATCCACATGCTCACCGAGGGCCCGATCGACAAGGCGGGCCTCCAGGCGCTCGAGCGCGGCCTGCGCGACCTGACGCTCAAGCAGGGTGTGTTGAAGCACTCGCTCGACCAGGCGCGCGACGCGCTGAAGCAGATGGTGAGCACTTTCGTCGATCGCCTGTCGTCCATGGCCGACGACACCGGCGAATACCACGATCGCCTCGCCGGCTATGCGACGCGCATCGAGCGCGCCGACAACATCTCGGAGCTCTCGGGACTCGTGGTCGAGGTCATGCAGGACACGCGCGCGGTGCAGGCCGACCTCGCGCGGAGCCGCACCGAGCTTCTGGAAAGCCGCCGCCGCGTCGACGAGTACCAGCAGCAGGTGCAGAAGCTCGAGGGCGAGATGGCGGTGCTCTCCGACCGGCTGCACGAGGACCAGCTCACCCAGCTCCTCAATCGCCGCGGCCTCGCGCGCGCGTTCGAAGCCGAGATCTCGCGCGCCGACCGCTATCAGCGGCCGCTGTGCCTCGCCGTGCTCGACGTCGACGACTTCAAGCACCTCAACGATCGCCTCGGCCACCAGGCGGGCGACCTCGCGCTCGTGCACCTCGCGCGCATCGTGCGCCGCTCGATCCGTCCCACCGACGTCATCTCGCGCTACGGCGGCGAGGAGTTCGTGATCCTGCTGCCCGAGACGCTGCTCGACGAGGCGGTGCGCGTCATGACGCGCGTCCAGCGCGAGCTCACCAAGCGCATCTTCCTGCACAACAACGAGCGCGTGCTGATCACCTTCAGCGGCGGCGTCGCGCAGCGCGTGCCCGGCGAGCAGCAGGAGGAGCTCATCGCGCGCGCCGACCGCGCGCTCTACCACGCGAAGCAGGCGGGCAAGAATCGGGTTGCGGCGTCGGAGTAAGTCCGGTCCGTGCTCTGCATCGGTCCGTGCCGAGGCGCGGCGCGCGGTACTGCGCTCCGCCTCCGATGCTCGCAATCAGTGGGCCGGCTGCCCGAAACCCGGCGCGCCGGGCGGCCGCCGACCCACCGATCGGAACGCGGGCGCGCCGCGGGCAGAGCGGCGACGCTGCGCAGTCGGCTCCGCGCTGTACCGCGCACCGCGCCTCGACGCGATCGCGCCCTGCGTGCGCTACTTCAACTACTCCAGCAAGCCGTGCTCGATCGCGTAGCGCGTGAGATCGGCGTTGGTGTGCAGGCCGAGCTTCGCGAGCAGGCGCGCGCGGTAGACGCTCACCGTCTTCGGCGACAGCGCGAGCTCGGCGCCGATCTGCGCGAGCGGCTTGCCGGCGGCGATCAGCTTCAGCGTCTGGAACTCGCGATCGGACAGCAGGCTGTGCGGCTCGATCTCGGTGTCGCGGTCGAAGCTCTCGGCGAGCGACTGCGCGAGCTCCGGCGTGATGTACTTGCGGCCGCGCGTGATGGTGCGGATCGCGTCGACGAGCTGATCCGCCGCGGTCATCTTGGTGAGATAGCCCGACGCCCCGGCCTTGAGCGCGCGGAAGGCGTACTGATCCTCGGGATACATCGACAGTACGAGCACGGGCAGCTTGGGCTTCTCGACACGCACCTGCTTCAGCGTGTCGATGCCGTTCTTGCCCGGCATCGCGATGTCGAGCAGCAGCACGTCGCAGGTCTCGCGGCGCAGGAGCTGCATGACCTCGCCGTGATTGGCCGCCTCGCCGACCACCTCGAAGTCGCCGTGCGTGGCGAGGATCTGCCGAAGGCCCTGGCGCACGATCGCATGATCGTCGGCGATGACGACGCGGATCATCGTGCGTAGCTCGCTTCGTGGCTGCTCGCCGCGCGCGCGAGCGGCAGCGAGACGCTGATGCGCGTGCCGCTGCCCGGCACGCCCTGGATGTCGACCGTGCCGCCGAGCGAATGCGCGCGCTCGCGCATGCCGCGCAAGCCGAATCGATCGGGGCGGTTGAGATCGCCGGGCTCGATGCCCTTGCCGTCGTCGCCGATGTCGAGGGTCAGGCGACCGCTGCCCGCGCGCAGGCGGATGTCGACCGCGCGCGCCTCGGCGTACTTGGCAACGTTGTTGAGCGCCTCCTGGCAGATGCGGAACACCGCGATCGCCTGCTCCGGCGACAGCGGGATCTCGTCGTGCGAGGAGGCGAAACGGCACGCGATGCCCATGCGCTGCTCGAAGCTGCGCGCCTGCCATTCGAGCGCGGCGACCACGCCTTCGTCGAGAATGCCGGGGCGCAGGTCGTGCATGATGCGCGTCGACGACAGGATCGCGGTATCGATGAGCTGGCCCACGCGCGCTAGCGGGGCGGTGAAGCGCTCGTCGCTTTTCAGCGCATTGCGCAGGAACGCGAGCTCGAACTTGATCGCGGTGAGGGTGCTGCCGACGTCGTCGTGGATCTCGCGCGCAATGGCCTCGCGCTCCTGCTCGCGCACGCGCGTCTGGTGCACGGCCAGGGTGCGAAGCTCCTCGCGCGAGCCGCGCAGCTCGGATTCGGCCTGCTTCTGCGGCGTGATGTCGGTCACGATGCCGTCCCAGATCGCGCATCCCGGTGCCACCGCGCGCGCGCTCGCCGCGACCTCGATCCAGCGCACGTCGCCGGCGGCCGTGTTGACGCGCCCGATCCAGTGCAGGTCGTGGCGCTCGGACGCGGCGCCGCGCAGCGCCCGGCGCAAGGCGAGGGCGTCGGCGCGCGGGACCTGGGCGAGCCATCGCTCGGGCTGCGACGTGAGCGCCTCCGGCGCCACGTCGAAAAGGCGGCGTGCGCCTTCGCTCACGTACGACAGCGCGAAGCGGCCGTCGGTCTCCTCGAGCTGGAAGACCATGCCCGGCAGGTTCGCGGTGAGCGCGCGGAACCGCAGCTCGCTCTCGATCAACGCCTGCTCCGCGGCGCGCTGGCGCCGCCGCGCGGCGGCCGCTTCGAGCGCCCGTGTCAGCGCCGGCTCGAGCCGCCCGAGCTTGTCCTTCATCAAATAGTCGTCGGCGCCGGCGCGCATGGCCTCGACCGCGACTTCCTCGCCGATGGCGCCCGACACGATGAGGAAAGGAAGCTCGCGGTCGTGCGCCCGGACCACCGCAAGGGCCTCGAGCGACGTGAATTGCGGCAGGCGATGGTCGGAGATCACCGCGTCCCAGCGGCGCGACGTGAGGGCCTCGTCGAGGGCCTGCCGGGTTTCGACGCGCACCGCGTCGACCTTGCGCTCGCCGCGCGCGAGCCGGGCGAGCAGCAGCGCGTAATCGTCCGGCGAGTCCTCGATGACGATGAGGGCGAGTGGCGGCGCGGAAACGGCGGTCATGGACACGGGGCGCGGGACGGCGCCCGCATTGTAGCGAGCCCGGCGGCGAGAGCGGTCGAGCAGCAGCCGATTTCAGCGCATCTTCGGGCTAAGGAAATCCCGCGGCGTGCCGATAATCCTCACGACCGGCCCGCCATGAGGCTGCCGGCGCCCCAGCGCACCTGCCGCCATGACGTCCAACCGGCCCGCTTCGATCGCCCGCTCGGCACGGGTAGCGTGCGCGCCTCGTTTCAATCCGCCTGCCACGCCCGGTCACCCATGAGCGAAATCAACGGTCACGACGCCGCCTCCTCGGCACAGGACATCTACCTCGCGCGACAGCCCATCGTCGACGTGGACAAGAATCTCGTCGGTTACGAGCTGCTGTTCCGCTCGGCGCCGCGCGACATGGCCGATCACGACGACAGCGTGCTCGCCACCTCGACGGTTATCGCAAACGTCTTCGGCGACATGGGGTTGTCCGAGGTGATCGGCGAGGTCGACGGATACCTCAACGTCGACACCGACTTCCTGTTCAGCGAGCTCGTCGAGGCGCTGCCGCCGGAGCGCATCGTGCTGGAGCTCCTCGAGGAGCGCGTGCTCGAGGCGTCCACCGAGCAGCGCTGCCGCGAGCTGCGCAAGAAGGGTTATCGGATCGCACTGGACGGCTTCGTCGGCAATCTCGACGAGCGCGACAAGCTGCTGCCGGAAGTCGACATGGTGAAGATCGACTTCCAGGCGATCGACCCGCTGCTGGTGCCGCTCATCGTGAAGATGGTGCGCCGCTACGATGTGAAGATCGTGGCCGAGAAGGTCGAGACGCCGGCGCACTACCAGCAGGCGAAGGACCTCGGCATCGAGCTCTTCCAGGGATTCCACTTCGCGCGCCCGGAGCTCCTCGCAGGCAAGCGCGCGAAGCCCGCGAAGCTCGCGCTGCTGCGCCTGCTCTCGCTGTCGATGGGCGATGCCGAGGTGAAGGAGATCGAGCAGGAGTTCAAGCATCACCCGAGCCTCGCGGTGAACCTCCTGCGCCTCGTCAATTCGGCGGCGGCGGGCATGCGCCAGCCCGTGACCTCGCTGCGACATGCGCTCATCATCATGGGTCGCAAGCAGCTCCGCGTGTGGCTCCAGCTGCTGCTGTACACCGCCGATCGCGGCAACGGCGCGATCGCGAGCCCGCTGCTGCAGCTCGCCGCGGTGCGCGGCAAGCTGATGGAGCTGCTGGTCTCGCGCCGACCCGGGCCGCAGACGAGCGATGCGGAGCTCGCATTCATCACGGGCATCCTATCGCTCATGGACGTGCTGCTCGAGATCCCGCACGAGGACATCCTGAAGCACATGCCTCTCCCGCAGCCCGTGTCCAGCGCATTGATCCAGCGTGAAGGCGAGTTCGCCGACCTGCTGACGCTCACCGAAGGCCTCGAGCGCGACGATCGCGCGACGGTTGCACGGTCGCTCAAGCGCATGAGCTTCGATCCGGCGCAGCTCGCGAACCTGCAGCGCGAGGCGTTTCTCTGGGCCCACGAGCTGACGAGCGCCGCAGCCCAGCGCGCGTAGGCGTGGTGCGCGGCTTAGAATGGGATGCATGCCGTCCCAGGGCCTCGTCCTGTTTGCCCACGGCGCGCGCGACGCGCGCTGGGCGGACCCATTTCGAGCCGTCGCCGCGCACATTGCGCAGCGGCGTCCCGACCTCGTCGTGACGCTCGCATTCCTCGAGCATCTCGCCCCGAATCTCGACGAGGCGCTGCGCGCGCAGGTGGAGCAGGGCGCGCGCGCGACGCGCATCGTGCCGCTTTTCTTCGGGCGCGGCGGGCATCTGCGCGAGGACTTCCCGGCGATGCTCGAGGCCGCGCGCGCCGGGGTGCCGCAGCTCCACGTCGAAGTGACGCAAGCGGCGGGGGAGAGCAGCGTCATCCAGGCCGCGCTGGCGGATTTCGCGCTGGCGGGCCTTTCGCCCTGACCGGCGGCGCATGCACGTCGCGGTGCTCGGCGCCGGTGTCGTAGGACTCGCGACGGCGTATTACCTGCGCCGCGACGGTCACGACGTCACCATCGTCGATCGCAACGACGGCGTCGCGCTCGAGACGAGCTATGCCAACGGCGCCCAGCTCGCGTACAGCTATGTCGCGCCGCTCGCGGGACCGGGCGTGCTTCCGAAGGTCCCGCCATGGCTGATGCGCCGCGATTCACCGCTGCGCTTCTATCCCGCGTTCGATCGGCGGCAATGGTCGTGGCTCTGGGGCTTCGTGCGCGCCTGCACGCGCGAGGCGAGCGAGCGCACGACGCGGCGCATGCTCGCGCTGTCGTTCTACAGCCGGGCGATGATGCACGCGCTTCTCGAGGACGAGAAGATCGAGTTCGGCCACGCGCGCACCGGCAAGCTGATCGTGCACAGCGACCGCGCGAGCTTCGAAGGCGCGCGCAGGCTGGTGGACTATCAGCGCACGCTCGGATCGGAGCAGTCCGCGCTGTCGCGCGAGGAGTGCCTTGCGCTCGAGCCTGCGCTCGCCGACGGCGCGCTCGGCGCGCGCCTGGCGGGCGGCATCTTCACGCCGGGCGAGGAGGTGGGCGACTGCTATCGCTTTTGCGTCGGCCTCGAGCACCGGCTGCAGCGGCTTGGCGTGCGCTTCGCGCTGTCGACCGACGTCGAGCGCCTCGTGGTGGCGCGCCGCCGGGTGGCTCGCGCGGATACGGCGTCGGGCCCGCTGCACGCGGAGGCCTACGTGCTCGCGCTCGGCACGCAGTCGCCGTGGCTCTCCGACCCGCTGCGCATCCGGCTCCCGATCTATCCGTTGAAAGGGTACAGCCTCACGCTGCCGCTGCGCGGCCCCGCGCCGAAGGTCAGCGTCACCGATGCGCGGCGCAAGGTGGTCTATGCGCCGCTCGCGACGCCCACGGGTCCGGCCCTGCGGGTCGCCGGCATGGCGGACATCGCGGGCTACGGGACGCGACCCGATCCCGCGCGCGTGGCGCAGCTGGCGGCGGAGACGCGGCGCGCGTTTCCGCGCGCGACCGACTACGAGGTTCCCATCGCGCGCCTCTCGCCCTGGACCGGGCTGCGTCCCGCCACGCCCGACGGCGCGCCGCGGCTCGGTCGCACGCGCCTCGAGAATGTCTTCGTGAACGCGGGGCATGGCGCCCTTGGCTGGACGCTCGCGCTGGGAAGCGGCCGAGTCGTCGCGGACATTGTCGGTGGACGCACGCCGGCGGTGTCGCTGGAAGGGTTCGAGGCGGCCTGAAAAAAACGAGCGGGAATGCTGCCCCCGCTCGAGTCTTCTCCTCCTCCGGACCACCGTGTCCACGCGATCGCCCGATCGCGGTCCACGTGGCAAACAGTATTGCCCAATATCATTGGCCCGGCAAGCACTATCTCGCGCGGGGCGGGCGGCCGGCTTTCAGGGCTCGGCCAGCAGCTTCAGCGCGGCGTCCGGGCTGCGGACGCTCATGAGCTCGAGCAGCTGCGCGAGGTCGGCGTGCAGGCGTGCGCGTGCGCGCGCGTCGAGGCGCCTGACCGCGTCCGGAATGACGCCCTCGACCGGCGGCGGCGCCTTGGCGAGCACGGCGAAGCCGGCCGGCGTGACACGCACGCGCACGACTCGATGGTCCTCGCGATCGCGCGAGCGCCGGACGAAACCCTGCGCTTCGAGCTTGTCGAGCAGGTTGCTCGACGTGGACAGATGGACCGACAGCACGCGCGCGAGCCCGGAAACGGTGAGCCCGGGACGCCGCGACAGCTCGGCGAGCGCCCACAGCTGGGCACCGCTCACCCCGCAGTGCGACTCGATGCGCTGGTAATGCTGCTGCGAGACCCGGAAGAGCTCGCGAAACTGCCTCAGCACGGCGAGCGTATCGGACGGCGTGGTGGATCCGTTCGTGGCGCCCGCGGAGGCGCGTGACGAAGGACGGGGGCTGGTGCGGCGTGCCGTGCGAGGCGTGGCGGCCATGGCGGACCCGGTGTGGCGAGCAGCGCGGAACGAGGGCGCTGCACGCGTGCGCGATAATGCCGTTCATTCTAGCCTCGCGCCGGTGGTGCGCGTCGCCCGCATCGCACCACCGTCCCCGGATGCAAACGCGCTCTCTCCGCGTCGGCCAGCGCATCCTGCGCCGCTCGCGGCACGTCTGGCTCTCGCGCTCGCTGTGGAACCGGCGGCTCATCTTCCTGGTTGGGGCGATCGCGGTCGGCACCGTCGCCGTGCTCTTCGCGCTCGGCGCAACGCTCGCGAACGCGGCCGTACACGATCTGCTCGACGCGTGGCCGTGGGCGGCGTTCGTCATCGCGCCGGCGGGCTTCGCGACGATCGGCTGGCTTGGGAGGCGGTTCTTTGCCGGCGCCGAAGGCAGCGGCATTCCGCAGACCATCGCGGCGCTCGCGTATCGCGATGTCGCGTTCCGCGACCACCTGCTGTCGATCCGCATCGCGATCGGCAAGGTCCTGATGACGCTCGGCGGCCTGCTCTGCGGCGCGTCCATCGGCCGCGAGGGACCCACGGTCCAGGTCGGCGCCGCGCTGATGTACGCGCTCAGCCGCTACACCGCCTTCCCGCACGAGACCATGCGGCGCGGGCTGATCCTGGCGGGCGGGGCGGCGGGCGTCGCGGCGGCGTTCAACGCGCCGCTCGCCGGCGTGGTGTTTGCGATCGAGGAGATGAGCCGCTCGTTCTCGCAGCGCACGAGCGGCATCGTGATCACTGCCGTCGTGTGCGCCGGCATCGTGTCCCTCGCGCTGCTCGGGGACTATGCGTACTTCGGGCACACACGCGCAACCCTCGACCTGCGCACAGGCTGGCCGGCAGTCGTCGCGTGCGGCGCGCTCGGCGGCCTTCTCGGCGGCTTGTTCGCGCGCCTTCTCATCGGCAGTGCTGCGCACCTGCCGGGCCGAATCGGCGCGCTGCGCAAGGATCACCCGTATTTGTTCGCGGCGCTCTGCGGGCTCGCGGTCGCGGCGCTGGGCGCCTTCTCGAACAACACGGTACTCGGAACCGGTTACGCCGAGACGAGAGCGATCCTCGGGGGAACGGGCGCGATCCCGCAGTCGTTCGGCATCCTGAAACTCCTCGCGACGGTGGTCTCGTATGCGAGCGGAATCCCCGGGGGCATCTTCGCGCCGTCGCTGGCCGTCGGCGCCGGGCTCGGCTACAACCTCTCGGCGGTCATACCGCTCGCGCCACCGGCCGCGGTCGTCATCCTGGGGATGGTGGGCTATTTCTCGGGCGCGGTGCAGGCGCCCATCACCGCATTCGTGATCGTGCTCGAGATGACACGCGACTCGGACATGGCGTTGCCGCTGATGGCCGTGTCCCTCGTCGCGTACGGCGTGTCACGGCTGGTATGCCCGCGGCCTCTCTACAAGACGTTGGCAAAGGCGTTCCGTCCTGTAGCGCCCGCTTGAGGCCGCTGGATCAGGATATTGCAGCGGTTTCCTACCGCCGCCTCAGACGTTACCTGAGGTTCGGGTCAGAGGCGCGCCTGCTGCCCATTCAAGGTGTTATGGCGCCTTCCTCACGCGGTCCCGGAAAGCCGGTCAGGAAACCGTGTCGACGAACGCCAGCACCTCCGCGGGCTCGTCGCCGGCGTCGAGGAGCGCGAAATAGAGCCCTTGTCCCTGCAGCAGCCGGCGCGCGCCGAACACCACGTCGGCGATCGCGGGCCCGCGCACGCGACCGTCCTGGTAGAGCCGGCGCACCATGCGGGTGACCGCCGCCGGCCAGTCCTCGATGGGCCGGTCCGAGGTGAAGAGGTGAAGCTCGTGCGCGCGCTCGGGACGAACGCCGAACCGCGCCAGCCGCCTGTGATCCCGGGGCGGCAGCGGCATCGCGCCGTCGATGCGAAGCGCCGTGTCGACCGGCGCCGTCGCCTCGAACGCCGCCTGCTGCGCGTGCAAGGCGGCGAGCTCGCGCAGGGCCTCGCGCTGGGAGCGCGCGATCAGGAAGCCCTCGATCTTGAGAATGGCATAGACGACGACTGCAACGACCGACAGCATTTCGAGGACCATGACCCGACCCGGTAGCGCACCTGAGTGGCTATCGGCAGGTTGGCGCGGGACGTACAGCGCGTTCGTCGGCTGCAGCGGGTCCGGCGGACCGCCAGCGAGAGGGCTTGGCGACAGCGCTGAATCCCCGCAAGGTATTATGTCAACGAAGTTGACATAATACCAATTATGCGTAGCAGGGTATCGTGGCGCCCCCGATCCCGGAACCCCGTATTCGGCCAACCCCCGGAACCGGTCCTCCGCCTCGCCGTCCTACCGGTTCGCCACGCCCGGAGCGCGCCCGATGGCCGGATCGACAATTGCCGTGTATGGCGCCATCGCGGCCAACGTTGCGATCGCCGTGACCAAGTTCGCTGTCGGTGCGATCACCGGCAGCTCGGCCATGATCGCCGAAGGAATTCATTCGGCGGTCGACACCGGCAACGGCGCGCTGCTGCTGGTCGGCCTTCGCCTGAGCGAGCGCGAGGCGACGCCGGAGTTTCCGTTCGGTCATGGCAAGGAGCTCTACTTCTGGAGCCTGATCGTCGCGGTGTTGATCTTCGGCGTCGGCGGCGGCCTGTCGGCCTGGCAGGGCGTGCAGCACGTGCTGTCGCCACCGCACATTCGCGATACAGGATGGAATTACGCGGTGCTCGGCCTCGCCGCGCTGTTCGAGGGATCGAGCTTCGCGATCGCGCTCCGTGCGTTCCTGCGCGAGGCCGGAACGCGACCGTTCTGGGAGGCGCTGCACGCAAGCAAGGACCCAACCGTCTATACCGTCCTTGCGGAGGATTCGGCCGCGCTCGTGGGTCTCGCGCTCGCAGCGATCGGCATCTACGCCAGCACGACGCTCGGCATCGAGACAGCCGACGGCGCCGCGTCCATCGCCATCGGCATCCTCCTGGCGGGCGTGGCGATCCTGCTCATCCGCGAGTCGCGCGGCCTTCTGATCGGCGAAGGCATCCGCCCCGATACGGCGGCCGAGATCCATCGCCTGATGACGAGCCATCCGTTGGTGCGCCGCGCGGGCCGCCCGTTGTCGATGTACATCGGACCCGAGGACGTGCTGCTGGCGATCGACGTGGAGTTCGACCCGGCGGCGCCCGCGGCAGACGTCGCCACCGCGGTCGCCTCGCTCGAGGAGTCGATCCGCGGCCGCTATCCCAAGATCAGTCGCATCTACATCGAAGCGCGGCCGACCGTGCCGACCAGCCGACCGGCGCCCGCGCAGCAAGGCGTCCACGCCTGAGCATCCCCGCACCGACGTCGCGCGAATCCACGCGCCATCGTTCGCCTCACATCGCGGTCACGCCGCCGTCGACCGCGACGATCTGTCCGGTGATGAACGCGCCTGCGTCCGAGGCGAGCACGGCGACGATGCCCTTGAGATCCTCGGCGCCGCCCATGCGCTGCAACGGCGCACGGCGCGCGAGCTCGTCGCCCATGGACTCGAGCACGCCGCGCGTCATCCGCGTCGGGAAAAAGCCCGGCGCGATGGCGTTCACGTTGACGTTGTGCCGGCCCCATTCGACGGCCAGCGATCGCGTGAAATTGACCACGCCGCCCTTGCTCGTGTTGTAGGCGAGCGTCGGTGCGCGCCGCTCCTCCATCTGGCCGCCGCCGAGACCGAGAATCGACGCGACGTTGATCACCCTCCCCTGGCGGCGCGGCAGCATGCACCGCCTGCCGACCTCCTGGGTGACGAGGAACATGGCGGTGAGGTTGAGGTGGATGACCTTGAGCCACGCGTCGAGCGGCATGTCGACGGTCGCCGCACCCCATGTCGCGCCGGCGTTGTTCACCAGGATGTCGATCGGCCCGAGCGCCTGTTGCGCGCGCTCGACCATCGGAGCGATCGCGGCCGCGCTCGACAGGTCGCACGGCAGCGTGATCGCGTCCGCGCCGAGCGTGTCGGCGAGGTGCTTTCGCGCGCTCGCCAGCTCATCGTCCTTGCGGGCCACCAGCGCGACGCGCGCGCCCTGCTCGCACAGCGCTTCGGCGATCTGCAGGCCGAGCCCGCGCGAGCCGCCGGTGACGAGCGCCGTTCTTCCGCCGAGATCGAGCAATGCCTTGAGGCTCATGACCACCCTGCTCGGATGCCAGTCGCGATTGGACCATAATGCACCCGCCCATGGACCTCGAGTACTCCGCCGACGAGCGCGCATTTCGCGACGAGGTCCGCGCGTGGCTGCGCGCCAATCTTCCTTCGGCGTTGCGCGACAAGGTGGTGCGCTACGCGCCGTTGACGCGCGACGACCTCCTCGCCTGGCATCGCATCCTCGCCGGCCAAGGGTGGATCGCCCCGGCCTGGCCGCGTGAATGGGGCGGCACCGGCTGGACGGTGGTCGAGCGCTATATCTTCGAGGAGGAATGCGGCTACGCGGGTGCGCCGCCGCTCCTTCCGTTCGGTCTCATGATGTGCGCACCGGTGCTGCTGAAGTTCGGCACCGACGCGCAGCGGCAGCGTTTCCTGCCGCGCATCTATCGGGGCGACGACTTCTGGTGCCAGGGATATTCGGAGCCGGGCGCCGGGTCCGACCTCGCCGCGCTGCGCACCTCGGCCGTTCGCCGGGGCGATCGCTACATCGTGAACGGTCAGAAGATGTGGACCACGCTCGCGCACATGGCCGACTGGATCTTCTGCCTCGTGCGCACCGATGCGAGCGGCGAGCGCAAGCAGGACGGCATCTCGTTCCTGCTGATCGACATGCGCTCGCCCGGCATCACGGTGCGGCCGCTCATGCTGATGGACGGACACCACGAGGTGAACGAGGTGTTCTTCGACGACGTCGAAGTCCCGGTCGATCAGCGTGTTCACGACGAAGGCAAGGGCTGGACCGTCGCCAAGTACCTGCTCGGCCATGAGCGCATGAACACCGCGCGCATCGGAACGTCGCGCCGCGAGCTGGCGCAGCTGAAGCGCTTCGCCGCGGCGCAGCGGCGCGATGGACGCCCTTTGGTCGACGACACGCGCTTTCGCGATCGCCTGTCGCGCCTCGAGATCGAGCTCACCGCCCTGTCGATCACCAACCTGCGGTTTCTCGATGCGTTGCGCGGCGGGCGCGCGCCCGGCGCCGAGGTGTCGATGCTGAAGATCAAGGGCACCGAGATCCAGCAGGCTTTGACCGAGCTGATGCTCGAAGCCGCGGGACCCGCGGCGTTCGCCCTCGAGCGTGCCGACGGTGCGCCGCTCGACGACCCGATGCTCGCCGCCATCGCCCGGCGCTACTGCAACATGCGCAAGACGACGATCTACGCGGGCTCGAACGAGATCCAGCGCAACATCATCGCCAAGCAGGCGCTCGGACTGTGAACTTCGATCGCTCGGAAGAGCAGCAGCTCATTGCGGCCTCGATCGAGCGCTTCGTCGCGCGCGATTACGGCTTCGAGGCGCGCAAGCGCATCGTCGCGTCCGAAAAGGGTTACAGCGACGCGGTATGGCACGCCATGGCGGAGCTGGGGCTGCTGGGTCTCACGATCCCCGGCGAGCACGGCGGCCTCGGCGGCGGCGCCATCGAGGCGGTGAGCCTGATGGAAGCGATCGGCGATGCGTTGATCGTCGAGCCGTGGCTGCCCTGTGTCGGCGTGGCGTCGCGGCTGGTGGCGCGTGCCGGCAGCGCGGCACAGCAGTCGAGCATCCTGCCGCGCGTGGCCGACGGCACGTTGAAGCTGGCCTTCGTCGAAGGGAGCTCCGCGCTCCGAGCGTCGCGCCGCGGCGACGATCTGCGCGTGTCGGGCGTCGTGCGCGGCGTCGCGGGCGCCGATGCCGCCGATAGGCTCGTCGTCGCGTTCCGACACGAGGATCGCGTTGCGCTGGCGCTTGCCAAAGCCGCATCGCCCGGCGCATCGACCGTGCCCTTGCGCATGCTCGATGGCACGCGAGCCGCGGACGTCGCGCTCGACCAGGTGCCGATCGCGCACGACGCGATGCTCGCCGCATCGCGATCCGTGCAGGACGTGATCGACGAGGCGCTCGATTTCGCCACCGCGCTGGTGTGCGCGGAAGGGGTCGGCGCCATCGCGTCGGCCAATGCCGCCACGCTCGAGTACCTCAAGACGCGCCAGCAGTTCGGCGTGCCCATCGGCGCTTTCCAGGCGCTGCAGCATCGCATGGTCGATCTGACCATCGAGCTCGAGCAGGCGCGGTCGATGGCGGCGCTCGCCTGCAGCAGCGTCGACCTGGTGCGCGACGCGCGAACGCGCGTGCGCAACGTGTCGGCCGCCAAGGTGCGCATCGCCGATGCATGCCGCCGCGTGAGCCAGGAATCGATCCAGCTTCACGGCGGCATGGGCATGAGCGACGAGATGAAGGTGAGCCACACGTTTCGACGTCTCACCGTCATCGCGCAGCAGTTCGGCGACGCCGATCGACATCTCGCGCGCTTTGCGGCGCTCGACGGGGAGGATGTGCAATGACCGTGAACCGGCAGGTGCTGCTCGCGAGCCGCCCGCAGGGCGCCGTGAGCGAGGCCAACTTCCGCATCGTCGAGGTACCGATGCCACGCCCCGCCGAAGGCGAGGTGCTGGTGCGCAACCGGTGGCTTTCGCTCGATCCGTACATGCGCGGGCGCATGAGCGACGCGAAGTCCTACGTGCCACCGGTCGCGATCGACGCGGTGATGGTAGGCCAGACCGTCGGCGAGGTGCTCGAGTCGCGCGCCGCCGGCGTAGCTGCCGGCGACATGGTGCTGACGCAGCTCGGCTGGCAGACGCATGGTGTCGCGCGGGCGAGCGACGTGACCCGGATCGATGCGCAGCATGCGCCGGCGTCGTACTACCTCGGCGTCCTCGGCATGCCCGGCATCACGGCGTGGTTCGGCTTGCGCGAGATCGGCCAGCCCAAGGCCGGCGAGACGGTCGTCGTCTCGGCGGCATCCGGCGCGGTCGGCAGCGTGGTAGGACAGCTCGCGAAGAGCATGGGCTGCCGCACGGTCGGCATCGCGGGCGGCAGGGCCAAATGCGACTACGTCGTGCGCGAGCTCGGCTTCGACGCGTGCGTCGACCACCGCGCGGGAAAGCTGCACGACGATCTCGCCGCGGCGTGTCCCGGTGGCGTCGACGTCGACTTCGAGAACGCGGGCGGCCCCGTGCTCGACACCGTGCTGCGCCTCATGAACCGGTACGGACGCGTGGTCGTCTGCGGGCTCATCGCCGACTACGACACCGCGCAGCCGTACGGCTACACGCGCGTGCGATCGATCCTCGTCAATCGCCTGCGCGTGCAAGGCATGATCGTGTTCGACTGGAAGGACCGGTATGGCGAAGCGGTCGCGGGCCTCGCCGATCTGCTCGCGCAGGGCAGGCTCAAGTATCGCGAGTCGATCGTCGACGGCCTCGACAACGCGCCGCGCGCGCTCATCGGACTGCTGAAGGGCGAGAACTTCGGCAAGCAGCTCGTCAGGCTGGCCTGAGCGCGCGACGCCGCGCCTTCAGGCCGAGTCGTGCCGCCACTCGGGGAATGTCGGCAATCCGTCGCCGAACCGCACCCAGGCGAGATCGTGGCTCATCCACGAATGGTGCGTCGGCGGAAAGCGATCGGGATCGTCGAGGCTGCAGGTCGTCACGTCGATGGACTCGCCGCCGTCCGCATGCTGGTACGTCAACGGCGTCCCGCACGCCGCGCAGAACGTGCGCCGCACGGGTGGCGTCGAGTGGAACTCCGCGGGCTCGCCGCGCACGATTGCGAACCGGGACGCGGGAAACGTGACCCACGCGACCACCGGTGCGGCCGCGACGCGCCGGCACGTGCGACAGTGGCACACCATCGTGTTGGTCGGCCTGCCCGTGGCGCGATAGCGGATGGCGCCGCAGGCGCAGCCACCCTCGGAAACCGGCGTCGAGTCGTCCGCCGCCATGACCTACGCCACCTCGAACAACGCCGCGGCGCCCATGCCGCCGCCGATGCACATGGTCACCACGACGCGCTTTGCGCCGCGACGCCGTCCTTCGATCAGCGCGTGGCCGGTGAGCCGCGCGCCCGAGACGCCGTACGGATGGCCCACCGCGATGGCGCCGCCGTTCACGTTCAACCGGTCATCGGGAATGCCGAGCGCATCGCGCGAATAGATCACCTGCACGGCGAAGGCCTCGTTGAGCTCCCACAGGTCGATGTCCTCCATGCGAAGCCCGGTGCGCGCGAGAAGCTTGCGCACCGCGAACACCGGTCCGATGCCCATCTCGTCGGGCTCGCAGCCCGCCACCGCGAAAGCCCGAAACACGCCGAGCGGCGCGAGGCCGCGTCGCGCCGCGGCGGCAGCGCTCATCACCACGCACGCCGATGCGCCGTCGGAGAACTGGCTCGCGTTGCCGGCCGCGACCGTGCCGCCCGGCAGCGCGGGCTTGATGTTCGACACGGCCTCGTAGGTCGTATCGGCGCGAATGCCCTCGTCTTTCGAGAGGGTGGTCTCGCGCGTGTAGATGCGACCCGCTTCCGGCTCGGCGACGCCCATCGTGACGCTGATGGGCACGATCTCGTCGTCGAACTTTCCAGCGGCGGCTGCCGCGGCCGCGCGCTGCTGGCTGCGCGCGCCGTACTCGTCCTGGCGCTCGCGCGAGATGCCGTACCGCTTCGCGACCGTCTCGGCGGTTTCGAGCATGGTCCAGTACACCTCCGGCTTGTGTTCCGCGAGCCACGTCTCCCGGCGCATGTGCCCATTCATCTCGTTCTGCACGCACGAGATCGATTCCACGCCGCCGGCGACGATGGCGTCCGCCTCGCCGGTGATGATGCGTTGTGCGGCGAGAACGATGGTCTGCAACCCCGACGAGCAGAAGCGGTTCACCGTCGCACCCGGCACGGTGACGGGACACCCGGCGCGCAGCGCGATCTGCCGCGCGATGTTCCAGCCGGTCGCGCCTTCGGGCAGCGCGCAGCCCATCAGCACGTCGTCGACCTCTGCCGGGTCGACCCTCGCGCGCGCGATGGCATGCGACACGGCGTGCCCGCCCAGCGTCGCGCCATGGGTCATGTTGAATGCGCCGCGCCAGCTGCGGGCGAGCCCGGTGCGCGCCGTGGACACGATGACGGCTTCGTTCATGTGAATGTTCTTCCTTCCGCCGCGAGACGCGCGAGCAGCGGGGCTGGCGTCCAGAACGCTTCGTCGGCGCGCGGCAGCGCACCGAGCTCGCGCATGCGGCGCGCCACGTTGCGCAGGCCCTGCATGTCGGCGTAGAGCATCGGTCCCCCGCGGTGAACCGGAAAGCCGTAGCCGGTGAGATAGACCACGTCGATGTCCGAGGCGCGCTGAGCGATGCCCTCCTCCACGATGCGCGCGCCCTCGTTCACCAGCGCGAGGATGCACCGATCGACGATCTCGTCCGAGTCGATGGCGCGCGGCTCGACGCCAGCCTCGGCGCGGCAGGCCGCGATCAGCGCATCGACTGCCGGGTCGGGCAGCGCGTCGCGGCGCCCCTTCTCATAGCGATACCAGCCGGCGCCGGTCTTCTGGCCGAAGCGGCCCTGCTCGCACAGGCGATCGGCGATGCGCGCGTAGCGCATGCCCGGACGCTCCGCGTAGCGGCGTTGCCGGATGCGCCAGCCGACGTCGTTGCCGGCGAGGTCGCTCATGCGAAACGGCCCCATGGCCATGCCGAACGCTTCCAGCGCGCGGTCCACCTGCGCCGGCGAGGCGCCCTCCTCCAGCAGGAACATCGCCTGCCGCAGGTAGTGCTCGACCATGCGGTTGCCGATGAATCCGTCGCACACGCGGGCCACGACAGCGGTCTTGCCGATGCGACGTGCGAGCTGCATGACCCTTGCGAGCACGTCCGGCGCGGTCGCCCGGCCTCGCACGACCTCGAGCAGCTTCATGACGTTCGCGGGGCTGAAGAAGTGCATGCCGAGCACGTCCTGCGGACGGCGCGTCGCCTCGGCAAGGCGATCGACGTCGAGCGTCGAGGTGTTCGTCGCGAGGATGGCGCCGCTGCGCGCGATCGCGTCGATGCGCCCGAATACCTGCTGCTTGATCGCCATGTCCTCGAACACCGCTTCGATGACGAGATCCGCGTCGGCGATCGCGCCGTAGTCGAGCGTGGGCGAAATGCGCGCGAGGTTGCGTTCCGCACCGTCGCGCGTGATCCGCCGCCGCTCGGCCGCACGCGCGTAGTTGCCGCGAATCGTTCCCATGCCGCGCTCGAGCGCGGCCGCATCGGTCTCCACGAGCGTCACCGGAATGCCCGCCGAGGCGAACGACATCGCGATGCCGCCGCCCATCGTGCCCGCGCCCATGACGGCGACGCGATCGACCTTGCGCGCGGGCGTCGCGTCCGTGACGCCCTCCACGCGCCCGGCCGCGCGCTCGGCGAAGAAGGCGTGGCGCAACGCGCGCGACTCCGGCGTCTGCACGAGCTCCAGGAAGAGACGCCGCTCGAACGCCAACCCGTCCTCGAAGGGCATCGATACGGCGGCCGCCACGGCGTCGACGCATTTCATCGGCGCGGGAAGGTGCTTCGCCATCGCTTTCACGGTCGTGCGCGCGAACTGGAAGTACGCCTCGGCGTTGGGATAGTCGATGTTCACGTCGCGCAGCCGCTTGCGTGCCAGCTTTTGCGCGACCACGCGGCGCGCGAGCGCCACCGCAGCCGCGACGACATCGCCTGCGACGACCTCGTCCAGCAACGCGGAGCCGGCGAGGCTCTCCGCCTTCGCCGGATTGCCTGTCACGATCATGCCGAGCGCGGTCTCGACGCCGACCGCGCGCGGAAGACGCTGCGTTCCGCCCGCGCCCGGCAGCAGGCCGATCTTCACTTCCGGGAGCGCCAGCGGCGCGGCCTGCACCGCGACACGATAGTGGCAGGCGAGCGCGAGCTCGAGACCGCCGCCCATGCACACGCCGTTGATCGCCGCGACCACCGGCTTCGCGCACGCCTCGACGGCGCGGATGACGGTATGGAGCGTCGGCTCGGCCGTGGCCTTCGGTGTATTGAACTCGCGGATGTCCGCCCCGCCGGAGAACGTCTTGCCGGCGCCCGTGACGACGAGGGCATCGCACGCGGCGTCGGCGCTCGCCCGATCGACGCCGTCGAGGAGCGCGCTGCGCGTGTCGTGGCCGAGGCCGTTCACCGGCGGATTGTCCAGCGTGATGACCGCGACGCGGTCCGTCATATCGTAACGAGCGCCGATATTCGCCTCCGTCAGTCGATCGCTAGACTTCGAGCCAGTCCCTGCGCACGGCGTCATTGTCGCGCAATTCGGTCGGCGTGCCCTCGAACACGATGCGTCCCTGCCCCATGACGTACACGCGCTGCGCGATCGCGAGCGAGATCGCGAGCTTCTGCTCGATCAGCAGGATCGCCACGCCGCGCGCCGCGATCCGCTCGAGCAGCGCCCGCACCTCCTGCACCACGCGCGGGGCGAGCCCTTCGGTCGGCTCGTCCACCATGATGAGCGCAGGGTCGCCCATCAGCGTGCGGCACATCGTGAGCATCTGCTGCTCACCGCCGGACAGCACGCCGCCCGGGGTGTCGATGCGCGCCTCGAGCACGGGAAAGAGCGCGAAGACCTCCCGCATCGTCCAGCATTGACCGCCGCGCGCCGACTTCATGCCGAGCTGCAGGTTCTCGCGCACCGTGAGCGTCGGAAAGATCGCCCGGTCCTCGGGAACATAGCCGAGGCCGCGCCGCGCGATCTGGTGCGGTGCAAGGCCGTCGATGCGCTCGCCGCAAAAGCGGATGGAGCCCACGGGCCGGACCTCGCCCATGATCGTCTTCACCGCGGTGGACCGGCCGGCGCCGTTGCGGCCGAGAAGGCTCACGATCTCGCCCGCGCCGACCCGGAACGACGCGCCCTGCAGGATGTGGCTCTTGCCGTAGTACGCGTGGAGGTCGTCGACTTCAAGCATCGGGGAGCGCCCCGAGGTAGGCTTCCTGCACCGCGCGTGCGTCGCGTATGCGCGCGGGCGTGTCGGTCGCGAGCACCTCGCCGTGGACGAGCACGGACACGCGATCGGCGAGCCCGAACACCACGCTCATGTCGTGCTCGACGATGACGAGCGTGCGGCCTTCGGAGACCGCGCGGATGAGCGCGACGATGCGGTCGGCTTCGACGCGGCTCATGCCGGCGGTCGGCTCGTCCAGCAGGATCACGCGCGCGCCGCCGACGATCGTGATGCCGACCTCGAGCGCGCGCTGCTCGGCGTAGGTCAGCACGGCCGCCGGCACGTCGCGGCGCGACGCGAGCCCGATGCGCTCGAGCGTGGAAGAGGCCGCCTCGCGCGCGTCGCGCAGCGCGTCGACCTTGCGCCAGAAGCAATAGCGATGGCCGAGCGGCCACAGCGCCGCGCAGCGCAGGTTCTCGAACACCGAGAGGCGAGGAAAGATGTTGGTGACCTGGAAGCTTCGCGCGAGCCCGCGCCGGTTGATGACATACGGCGGCGCGCCGGCGATCTCATGGCCATGCAGGCGGATCGAGCCCCGCGTGGGCGCGAGCGCGCCGCTCACCACGTTGAACAGCGTCGACTTGCCGGCGCCGTTCGGGCCGATGATGGCGTGGCGCTCGCCCGCCTCCACCGTGAGCGAGACGCCGTTCAGAATGGGGGTCGCGCCGAAGCGCTTGTCGACGCCGCACAGCTCCAGCGCGGGCGTCACGAGGCCTCGCCCGGCGCGCCACTCGACGACCGCAACACGCGTGGCAGCGCGATCGCGCCCACGGCGAACGCGATCGTGGCGAGCACCCACGGCCACGCGGATGCCGCGTCCAGGCCGATCCACAGCACGCGCATGCGCGTGCCGAGCTCCGCCTGGGTCGACAGGCGGTAGCCCATCTCGACGATGACGATGGCGCCTGCCGCGATCAGCAGCAGCGGCACGCTCGCCGACGCCGCGCGTGCCCATCCACCACGCGACGGCCGCGTGGCGGCGCGATGCCGCAGCAGCAGGCCCGCGATGCCCTCCGGTGCGTAGAGGATCATCACGATGAAGAACACGCCGAGATACAGCTGCCACGCCGGCGTGTAGCTGCTGAGGCTGCTCGACAGCCAGGTGATCGCGATGGCGCCGAGGACCGGTCCCGCGAAATACGCGCAGCCGCCGATGTACGCCATGATCAGGACCGCGCCCGATCGCTGCGCGCCGAGCGCGTCGGCGGCGACGATTTCGTAGTTGATGGCGTGGAGGCCGCCCGCCAGCCCTGCGAACATCGCCGCCACGGCAAAGGCGATGAAGCGCACGCGCGTGGTGCTGTATCCGACGAACTGGGCACGCTGCGGATTGTCGCGCACGGCATTGCACATGCGGCCCACGGGGGTGGACTGGAACGCGTACATGAGCGCCGCGGCGACGAGGCCCCATGCCACGACGACGTAGTAGACGTCGAGCTGTGTCGCGAGCGGAATGCCGAGGTCGAAGGACCCGCGCGTGCGGCTCGCCGAGATGCCCTCCTCGCCGCCGAAGAAGCGAGGAAGCATGAACGCGGCGGCGTAGAAGAGCTCGCCCACGCCGAGCGAGATCAGCGCGAAGATGGTCCCCGCGCGCCGTGTGGTCAGCGCGCCGAGGACCAGTCCGCACGCGAGACCGCCCGCCGCCCCGGCCAGCGGAACGAGCACCATGGGCAGCGGAAATCCGTGGTTGATCGCGCGCATCGCATGGATCGCCGCGTAGCCCCCCATGCCGAAATACACGGCATGTCCGAACGACAGAAGGCCGGTCTGTCCGAAGAGCACATTGAACGACAACGCGAAGACCGCAGCGATGCCCATCTGCGTGAGCAGCGAGCGCGCGAAGTCGCTGGCAAGGCCGGGAATGTGCGGCAGCACGAGGAGCAGCCCCACGAGCGCGACCATGGCGCCGCGATTCCAGGTGCGGCGCCCCGCCGCCCCGTGCGCGACGATCGCGGCTTCACTCACACGTCACGCGTGCCGAGCAATCCGCGGGGACGCACGACGAGCATCAGCACGAGCAGCAGGTACGGCACGACGGGCGCTGCCGTGGCCAGCTTGATGCCGAGCACCTCGCCGAGCGCCGAGGCGCGCGATACGCCCACGCCCATGGCGTTCAGCACATCGAGCATCGAGTAATCGACGGCGACCGCGAAAGTCTGCAGGATGCCGATCAGCATCGACGCGATCAGCGCGCCGGCGAGCGAGCCGAGACCGCCCACGACCACGACCACGAACACGATCGGTCCCACGGCGTGCGCGAGCGTCGGCTGCGTGAGCAGCATGAATCCGCCGATGACGCCGGCGAGGCCGGCGAGCCCGCTGCCGATCGCGAACACCAGCACGAACACCGCGGGCACGTCGTGGCCGAGCGCGCTTACCATGCGCGGATGGGTGAGCGCCGCCTGGATGATGAGCCCGATGCGCGTGCGGCGCAGCGCGACGTACAGGCACACGAACATCGCCACGGAGATGGCCATCATGAGGCCCTTGTAGGCCGGGAACGTGCTGCCGAAGAGCGTGAAGAGCGAGAAATCGATCGACGCCGGCACCGGATTCGCGACCGCGTTGCGGCCCCACGTCATGGTCACGAGCTCCTCGATGACGTAGGCGAGCCCGAACGTGAACAGGATCTCGGCGACATGGCCGTGCGGGTGCACGCGGCGCAGACCCCACCGCTCGATCGCCGCGCCGATCGCCGCGCAGAGCAGCGGCGCGACGACGAGCGCCGGCCAGAATCCGACCCAGCGCCCCAGCTGGTAGGAGAGGTACGCGCCCAGCATGAATAGGCTGGCGTGCGCGAAATTGAGCACGCCCATCATGCTGAAGATGAGCGTCAGTCCCGACGACAGCATGAACAACAGCAAGCCGTAGACGACGCCGTTCAGGAGCGAGACTGTGACGATCTCGAGCACGCGCGGCGCCGCCGATGCGGGTGCGTCAGCTCCTTACTTCGGGCGTTCCATCTTGCACGTGGTCGGGAGCGCCGTCGCCTTGCCGTCGACCTTGGCGTCGGTCCTCCAGCCGAGGCCGGTGCCTTCGCTGTCGTACTTCATGTTGCGCTCCAGCGTCGATACGTAGAGCGGCTGCAGGAGCTGATGATTGTCGGCGCGCATCTCGACCTCGCCGAGCGACGTGGGCATCTTGAGCCCTTCGAGGGCGCGCGCGACCTTCACCGGATCGTTCGATTGCGCCTTCTTCGCCGCCGCGGCGAACATCTCCCACATCGTCTTGGCGCGCCAGTACGCGTACTCGTTCTCCTTGCCCGGGAAGCGCTTGCTGAAAGCAGCGACGCTGCCGTCGAGCTCGGGCGCGGCGTTGCGATGCCACTCGGAGACCTGCTTCAGCGTGTCCACGCCCGCCTCGCCGACGGCGGTGACCGTTCCCGGGCTGCCGCCGTAGTACGTCTCCCATTCGACCTTGAGGCCCGCATCCTTGCCGGCCTTGATGAGCAGCACCATGTCGTTGCTCCAGTTGCCGGTGATGACCGTGTCCGCGCCCGCCGCCTTGATCTTGGCGACGTACGGCGAGAAGTCGTTCACCTTCTGCAGCGGGTGCAGCTCGTCGCCGACGATGGTGACGTCGGGCCGCTTCTCGCCCAGCATCTTGCGCGCGGCCGCCGCGACGGCCTTGCCGAACGAGTAGTCCTGGTTGATGAGATACACGCGCTTGACCTTCGCGTCGCGCGCGATGACGTCGGTCATCGCGGCCATCTTCATGTCCGCATCCGCGTCGAAGCGGAAATGCCAGAACGTGCACTTGTCGTTGGTCAGCGCGGGATCGATCGCGGCGTAATTGAGGTACACGACCTCCTTGCCGGGATTGCGCTCGTTGTGCTTTTGCACGGCGTCGCTGATCGCGAGCGCGACCGCGCTGCCGTTGCCTTGCACGATGTAGCGCGCGCCCTCGTCGATCGCGCGCTTCAGCTGGATCAGCGATTCCTGCGGGTTGACCTTGTTGTCGTAGGAGAGGAGCTCGAGCTTCTCGCCGTTGAGCCCGCCCGCCGCGTTGATCGCGTCGATGTAGAACTGGTGCGTCTTCTGGGCCAGAATGCCGGTGCTGGCGGCGCCCCCCGAGAGCGGATCGATGAAAGCGATCTTCACGTCGGCGCCGGCGGAGCCGGCGAGACAGGCGATCGCGAATCCCAGCCCGACGGCGCTGCTCGTACGAACGCTCATGGTGCCTCCTCGTGGCCGGCGGTCGGCGCGTATCGCGCGAGCCGTCGTAGCGCGGCATGCTAATCGTGGCGTGCGGGACTGAGCAAGCGGGACCGATTGCGCGGTGCAACATGCAGGCGATGAAAGGGGAGACGCACGATGCTCGGGCTGATGATGGATTGGCCTCTGATGATCTCGTCGCTGATCGAGCATGCCGACCGGCGCCATGGCGACCGCGAGATCGTCTCGCGCACGGTCGAGGGCCCGATCCACCGCTACACCTATCACGACGCCCATGTGCGGGCGCGCAAGCTCGCCAATGCGTTGGCGCGGCTCGGCGTAGCCCGGGGCGATCGCGTCGGCACGCTGGCCTGGAACGGCTACCGCCACTTCGAGCTGTACTACGCGGTGTCCGGGATGGGCGCGGTGATCCACACGATCAATCCGCGCCTCTTCCACGAACAGCTCGCCTATATCGTCAACCACGCGTCGGACCGCGTGCTGTGCTTCGATCTCACGTTCGCGCCGCTGGTGCAGAAGCTGGCGCCGGCGTGCCCGCGCGTGCAGCACTGGGTCGCGCTCACCGATCGCGCGCACATGCCCGCGCTCGAAGTGCCCGGGCTGCTGTGCTACGAGGCGCTGCTCGAGGGCGAGAGCGCGGATTATGCGTGGCCCGCCTTCGACGAGAACACCGCCGCGGGTCTTTGCTATACGTCGGGCACCACGGGCAATCCCAAGGGCGTGCTCTTCAGCCATCGCTCCACCGTGCTGCATGCGCTGGCCACCTGCCTCCCGGACGCGAAGGGCTACTCGTCGCAGAGCGTGGTGCTGCCGATCGTGCCGATGTTCCACGTCAACGCGTGGGGCATTCCGTACGCCGCCCCGCTGGTCGGCGCCAAGCTGGTGCTGCCGGGCGGCGGCCTCGACGGCAAGAGCCTGTACGAGCTCTTCGAAAGCGAGGGCGTCGACAGCTCCGCGGGCGTGCCTACGGTGTGGCTCGGGCTCATCCAGTACCTGAAGCAGCATGGTCTCGGGTTCTCCACGCTCAAGGTCACGACGATCGGCGGCGCCGCCGTGCCGGAGTCGATGATCACCACGCTGCAGAACGACTACGGCGTGCGCGTGCGCCACGGGTGGGGCATGACCGAGATGAGCCCCGTCGGCACCATCGGCTCGCCCAAGGCCAAGCACGCCACGCTTCCGCCCGAGGACCTCCTCGCGCTGTCGCTGAAGCAGGGGCGCCCGCTCTACGGGGTGGAAATGAAGATCGTCGATGCGCAGGGCCGGGACCTGCCGAACGACGGCGTCGCCACGGGCAACGTCCTCGTGCGCGGGCCGTGGGTCGTGCGCGACTACTACGAGAGCGGCGCGCCGTCGCCGCTCACGCCCGACGGCTGGTTTCCCACGGGCGACGTCGGGTCCCTCGACCCCGACGGCTACCTGCAGATCACCGATCGCTCGAAGGACGTCATCAAGTCGGGCGGCGAGTGGATCAGCTCCATCGAGCTCGAGAACATCGCGATGGGTCATCCCGCGGTCATGGAAGCCGCGGCGATCGGGGTGCGCCACCCGAAGTGGGACGAGCGCCCGCTGCTCCTCGTGGTCAAGCGCGAGGGTGCGAACGTCACGCGCGAGGACCTGCTCGGCTTCTATGTCGGCAAGGTCGCCAAGTGGTGGACGCCCGACGACGTGGTGTTCGTCGACGAGCTGCCGCACACCGCCACCGGCAAGCTCTCCAAGAAGACGCTGCGCGAGCGCTTCGGCACCTACCGCCTGCCCACCGCGTAGGCGCGGCTCATCGCCACAAGCCGCGCATCTTCGCAGCGAGGTCCACGACCGGCTCGGCGGCGCGCAGCGCGCTCGCGCGCGCCGCTTCGTCCGCGCTCGGCCAGGTCTGCGAGTCGAACTTGTCGAGCAGCGCGTCGGGGATGAAGCGCGTGCGCGACGCGTACACGTGCCGATCGCCGCCGCGCGCCTGTTGCGTGACGTAGAAGCGCTGCGGCACGATGAGCGCGAGATGATCCTTGGCGCGCGTCATCGCGACGTAGAGCAGGCGCCGCTCCTCTTCGATCTCGGCCTGGCTGCCGGTCGACAGGTCCGAGGGAATGCACCCATCCACCACGTTCAGCACCTGCACGGCCTTCCACTCCTGCCCCTTGGCGGAATGGATGGTCGACAGGATGAGATAGTCGTCGTCCCGGCCGCCGTCGCGCGACTCGTCGCTCGTCGCCGCCGGCGGGTCGAGCGCGAGCTCCGTCAGGAAGCGCTCGCGTGACGCGTACGTCGCTGCGATGCGCTGCAGCTGCGCGAGATCTCCGCGGCGCACGTGCGCGTCGTCGTGCATGCGCGCGAGGTGCGGCTCGTACCAGCGCACGGCGTGCTCCAGGTCGGCCGGCCACGCGGATGCGCGATGGAGCTGCGTGTAGAGCGCCGCAAACGGCTGCCATCCTTCGTCCACGTTCGCCGGCATGTCGAACGACTGCAGCGCGGCCACGGGGTCGGCGCTCTGCGCCATGGTGTCGAGGAGCCGCGTGGCGAGGCGGCCGCCCACGCCCGGGGTGAGGCGCGCCACGCGAAACCCGGCGAGGCGGCTGCGCGGGTTCTCGGCCCAGCGCAGCACGGCAAGAACGTCCTTGACGTGCGCCGCCTCGAGAAACCGCAGCCCGCCGTACTTCACGAAGGGAATGCCGCGCCGCACGAGCTCGATCTCGAGCGTCGCGCTGTGGCTCGCGCTGCGAAACAGCACGGCCTGCGATTTGAGCGCGATGCCGCCCTCGGCGTGCGCGAGCACGGTCTCGGCAACGCACCGCGCCTGATCGGCATCGTCGCGAACGGCGACGAGCCGCGGTCGCCCGCCGCCCGCACGCTCGCTCCACAACGTCTTGCCGAATCGCTCGGGCGAGAGCGCGATGACCGCGTTGGAGGCGTCGAGGATGCCCCGTGTCGAGCGGTAATTGCGCTCGAGCGTGACGATGCGGGCGGGCGGATCGAAGTGCGCGGGAAAGTCGAGGATGTTGCGCACGGTGGCGGCGCGAAACGAGTAGATCGCCTGCGCGTCGTCGCCGACCACGGTCACGCCATCGCCCGTCGGCTTGAGGCCGAGGAGGATGCGCGCCTGGAGCGCGTTGGTGTCCTGGTATTCGTCGACGAGCACGTGGTCGAAGCGCCCGCCGATGTCCGCCGCGAGCGCCGCGTCGCCCATCATGTGCGCCCAGTAGAGCAGCAGATCGTCGTAGTCGAGCACGTGCTGCGACTGCTTCTCCTGCACGTAGGCTTCGAAGAGCCCGCGCAGCTCGGCCTCGAACGCCGCGCACCACGGGAAGGCGTGCGCGAGCACGTCGCCGAGCGGCACCACGCCGTTCACCACGCGCGAGTAGACCGCGAGGCACGTCGCCTTGCCCGGGAAGCGCCGCTCGGTGTCGGCCAGTCCGCGTGCGTGCCGCACGAGCGCGAGGAGGTCTTCCGAGTCGCCGCGGTCCTGAATGGTGAATGCCTCGGGCACGCCGATGCGCGGCGCGTACTCCCGCAACAGGCGCGCGCCGACACTGTGGAACGTGCCCGACCACGGTAACGCCGGCGGCTTCCCGCCTTCGCCCGTGAGGCGCAGCAGCATGCGTCCCGCCCGCCGATCCATCTCGGCCGCCGCGCGGCGCGAGAACGTCAGCAGCAGGATCCGCTGCGGGTCCGCGCCTTCGGCCACGAGGCGCGCAACGCGGCAGGCGAGCGTATTCGTCTTCCCGGAGCCGGCACCCGCGACGACCAGGAGCGGACCCGACGAGCGCCGCCCGCCGTGCAGGACGGCCTCGCGCTGCGCGGCGTTGAGGTGCGCGAACGGGTCGTCCTGCGCGGCGGCGACGGTGCTCATGACGGGGGCGGAGAACGATCGTTCGACCGAGCATAGCATCCCGGTCAGCGAAAGCCGACCCCTTACAATTTCGCGATGAGCATCACGACCGAGTTCGACCGCGCCTTTCGCCTCCACCAGGAGGGAAAGCTGCGCGAGGCGTTCTATCGCTACGACGCGATTTTGAAGGCGCAGCCCGCGCACACGGGCGCGCTCCACTACTCCGGCGTCGTGCTCTACCAGGCGGGCAAGCATGCCGAGGCGGCGGAGCGTATCCGTGCCGCGCTCGCGGTCGATGCCGCCCAGCCGGAAGCGTGGTCGAACCTCGCGCTCGTCCTCGAGGCCGCCGGCCGCCGCGAGGCGGCCGCCAATGCGCTCAAGGAGGCCGCGCGCCACGCGCCCGGCTCATCGCAGATCCTGAGCAACCTCGCCGCCTCGGAGATCGCGCTCGGCCGCCCGCAGGAGGCGGAAGCGACGGCGCGTCGCGCCATCGCCGCCGATGCGCACCATGCGCCGGCCTGGTACAACCTCGCGCTGGCGCTGGCGCCGCAGGGTCGCCTGCTCGAAGCGCTCGATGCCGCGGGTCGCGCGGCGGGGATGGCGCCGGCCCAGGCCGAATACGCAGGCTTCAAGTCGCATCTCGAGGCCGCCATCGGCGCGCCCGACAAGGCGCAGGCGACGCTCGAATCCGCGCTCGCGCGCAATCCCACGCATTCGCAACTGCGCTTCCAGCTGGCCGGCCTCCTCGACACGCGTGGCACGCTGTCCGAGGCCGCCGATGCGTACGAGCAGGTCACGCGGGTCGATCCCGATCACGGACCGGCGCTGTCGCAGCTGCTCTTCGTGCGGCAACGCCAGGCGGACTGGCACGATCTCGCGTCGTTGCGCGAGCGGCTCGAGCGCAGTGTCGAGCGCGGCGCGCTCGTCTCGCCGTTCGTGCTTTTGTCCAACAGCAACTCGCGCGCACTCCAGCGCGCGTGCGCCGAGCGCTGGGCCGCGAACGTGCCGGAGGCGGCCGAGGCGCCGCGGCGGCTGCTGTCGGGCTCGCGGCTTCGCATCGGCTACCTCTCGTCGGACTTCCACGAGCACGCCACGGCGTTCCTCGCGGCGGGATTGTTCGAGGCGCACGATCGCCAGCGTTTCGAGAGCGTCGCCTACTCGACCGGGCCCGACGATCGCAGCCCGATCCGCCAGCGCTTGACGCGCGCGTTCGACCGCTTCGTCGACGCCGCAGGCTGGCCGGCGGAGCGCATTGCCGCGCGCATCCGCGCCGATGCGATCGACGTGCTGGTCGATCTCAAGGGTCACACCGAAGGCGAGATGCCCGCCGTGCTCTCGGCGCGCCCCGCGCCGATCCAGGCGCATTACCTCGGCTACCCCGGCACGCTCGGCAGGCGGCTCGTCGACTATCTGATCGGTGACGCGATCGTCACGCCGACGCTGCATGCGCAGGATTACGCCGAGACGCTCGTCCTGCTGCCCAACAGCTACCAGGTCAACGACCGCCAGCGGCCGATCGCGACGCCGCCGTCACGCGACGCGCTCGGCCTGCCCGGCGACGCCCTGGTGCTGTGCTGCTTCAACAGCACCTACAAGCTCAATCCCGAGGTTTTCGACGCCTGGGGACGCATCCTCGCGGAGGTCCGCGGCGCCGTGCTGTGGCTGCTCGTGCGCAACCTCGATCATCCCGCGGTCGGCCACCTGCGCCGCGAGGCCGTGCGACGCGGCATCGACGCGCGGCGCCTCGTGTTCGCAACCACGCGGCCCAACGCGGAATACCTGGGCCTGTACCGGCACGCGGATCTCTTTCTCGACACGTGGCCCTACAACGCGCACACGACGGCGAGCGACGCGCTGTGGGCCGGCTGTCCGGTGGTGACCCTGCGCGGCGAGACGTTTGCCGCGCGGGTCGCAGCCAGCCTGCTGCATGCCGTGGGGCTGCCGGAGCTTGTCACGGAAACGATCGATCGCTATGTCGCAACGGCCGTCGCGCTCGCGGGCGATCTCCAGGAGCGCAAGCGGCTGCGCGCCTATCTCGAAGGTCCGGGCCACGCCGCGCCGCTGTTCGACACGGCCGCGACGACGCGGGCGCTCGAGTCGGCGTACCTCGCGATGGCGGATCAATATCGCCGCGGCGTGCGGGAGCCTATCCGGGTCGCGCTGTCAGGATGACGCGTCCGCGCGGATGGCGTCGAGCGCGTCGTCCACCCGCTTCACGGCAATGATCCTGATGCCGTCAATGTCCTGCTTGGGCTTGTTCGCGCTCGGTATCAATACCGTGCGATAGCCGAGCTTGGCGGCCTCGCGGATGCGTTCCTGTCCGCGCTGCACGGGGCGGATCTCGCCCGCCAGTCCCACTTCACCGAAAACGAGAAGTTTGTCTGGCAACGGCTTGTTACGCAAGGAAGATTGAACCGCCAGCAGGATCGCGAGGTCCGCTGCCGGCTCGTTGATGCGAACGCCACCCACGGCGTTCACGAACACGTCGTAGCCGGCGGTCTCGACGCCGCCGTGCCGGTGCAGCACGGCGAGCAGCAGCGCGAGCCGTTGAGAATCGAGTCCGACCGCCAGGCGCCGCGGCATCGCGCCCTGAACGGGATCGACCAGCGCCTGCACCTCGACCAGCAGGGGACGCGAGCCCTCGAGCGTCGCGACCACCGCCGACCCGGCCACGCCCTCGCTGTGCTGCGAAAGGAACAGCGCCGACGGGTTGCCGACGCCCTTCAGCCCGCGCTCGGTCATGCCGAAGACACCGAGCTCGTTGGCCGCGCCGAAGCGGTTCTTGATCGCGCGCACCAGCCGAAAGCTCGAATGCGGGTCGCCTTCGAAATACAGGACGGTGTCGACGATGTGCTCGAGCACCCGCGGCCCGGCGATCGCGCCTTCCTTGGTGACGTGCCCGACGAATACGACGACGATGCCGCGCTGCTTGGCGACGCGCGTCAGCTGCGCAGCGCACTCGCGCACCTGCGACACGCTGCCGGGCGCCGAGGTGAGCGCCTCGGTGTAGAGCGTCTGGATGGAATCGATGACCACGATCTCGGGCGCGTGGCTGCCGATCGCCGCAACGACCGCCTCGAGCTGCACTTCGGCGAGCAGCTCGACCGGCGCGTTGACGAGGCCGAGCCGCTGCGCGCGCAACGCGACCTGCTCCACCGACTCCTCGCCGGTGACGTAGAGCGTGCGATGGCCTGCGCCGAGCGCGGCGCACGCCTGCAGGAGCAGCGTCGACTTGCCGATGCCGGGGTCGCCGCCCAGCAGCACCACGCCACCGGCCACCAGCCCGCCGCCGAGCACGCGATCGAGCTCGGCGATGCCGGTCGCGATGCGTTGCGACTCCTGCGCATCGACCGACGACAGCGGTGTGACGACCGAACGTGTTCCCGCGACGCTCTGGAAGCGTGTCGGTGGCGCCGCCACGCTCTCGACGAGCGTGTTCCATGCGCCGCAATGCGGGCACTGGCCCTGCCATTTCGGCGACTGGCCGCCGCACTCGGTGCAGCTGTAGGCGGTCTTCGGCTTCGCCATGCGCGCCTAGCCGAGCTCGCCGGGCGACACCACCGCCGTGCCGAGCTTGCCGACGACCACGCCGGCGGCCGCGTTGGCAATGCGCACCGCGTCGGCGAGCGGAGCACCGGCGGCGATCAGCGTGCCAAGCGTGGCGATTACCGTGTCGCCTGCGCCGGAGACGTCGTACACCTCACGCGCCTCGGCCGGGATGGTCAGCGTGCCTTCGTCCGAATAGAGGGTCACGCCCTCCTCCGAACGCGTGACGAGCAGCGCCTCGAGGGCGAGTGCGCGGCGCAGCGCCTGGGCCCGGGCGGTCATGTCGCTCTCGTCGCGCCAGCGTCCGACCACGGCACGAAACTCGTTGCGGTTGGGCGTGAGGACCGTGGCACCGCGGTACTTCTCCCATTCGTCGCCCTTGGGATCGACCAGCACGCGCTTGCCGGCGGCGCGCGCGCGCTCGATCATCGTGGCGATATGCGCGAGACCGCCCTTGCCGTAGTCGGACAGGATCACCACCGGCGCCGTGTCCTGCATGCGCTCGAAGTCCGCGAGCTTGCTCGCGAGCACCTCCGTCGACGGCGCTTTCTCGAAGTCGATGCGAAGGAGCTGCTGCTGGCGGCCGATCACGCGCAGCTTGACCGTCGTCTGCAGCGCGGGGTCGCGCAGGAAATGCGTCTCGACGCGCTCCGCATCGAGCAGGCGCGCGAGCGCATGGCCGGCCTCGTCGTCGCCGGTCACCGAGAGCAGCGTCGCGCGCGCACCGAGCGCCGCGACGTTGCGCGCGACGTTCGCCGCACCGCCGGGCCGCTCCTCCCAGCGCGCGATGCGCACCACGGGCACCGGCGCCTCCGGCGAGATGCGCTCGACGTCGCCAAACCAGTACCGGTCGAGCATCACGTCGCCGACGACGAGCACGCGTGCCGACGCGACGCGCTCGCGCCAGGCGGAGAAGCGTCCTTCGTCGCGTGGCGTCCGGCGGGTCACCGTCGCCCGATCGCGAAGTACTCGAGGCCGGCCGCGCGCACGACGTCGGGCTCGTAGAGGTTGCGACCGTCGAACACCAGCGGCTCCTTCAGAAGACGCTTCAGCGCGTCGAAGTCGGGGCTGCGAAATTCCTTCCATTCCGTCACGACGACGAGACCGTCGGCGCCTTCGCACGCCGCCTGCGGCGAAGCCGCGTAGTCGACGTGCGCAAGCTCGCCGAGCGCACGCTTTGCCTCGTTCATCGCGATCGGGTCGTACGCGGTCACGCGGGCGCCACGCGACGCGAGCGCCGCAATGACCGTGCGCGAAGGCGCTTCGCGCATGTCGTCGGTGTTCGGCTTGAACGCGAGGCCCCACAGCGCGAAGCGCCGTCCGCGAAGATCGGCGCCGAGACGCGCGACGATCTTGTCGACGAGCACGTGCTTCTGCGCCTCGTTGACGGCTTCCACGGCGGTGAGCAGGCGCAGCGGCGCGTCGTGCTCGGCGGCGGTGTGCCGCAGCGCCTTCACGTCTTTGGGAAAGCAGCTGCCGCCGTAGCCCACTCCCGGATACAGGAAGTGGTAGCCGATGCGCGGGTCGGAGCCAATGCCCTGGCGCACGTGCTCGATGTCGGCGCCGATCCGATCGGCGAGGTTGGCGAGCTCGTTCATGAACGAGATGCGCGTGGCGAGCATCGCGTTGGCCGCGTACTTGGTGAGCTCCGCGGAGCGCACGTCCATGATCAGCAGGCGCTCGTGATTGCGCTGGAACGGCGCGTAGACCGCGCGCAGCGCGGCGATCGCGCGCTCGTCGTCCGCGCCGACGACCACGCGATCGGGCTTCATGAAGTCCTCGACCGCCGCGCCCTCCTTCAGGAACTCGGGATTCGACGCTACCGCGAACGGGACGCGCGCGTTGCGGCGGTCGAGCTCCTCGGCGATGGTCGACCGCACGCGATCCGCGGTGCCGACCGGCACCGTGGACTTGTCGACGACGATCTTCCACTCGTTCATGCGCCGGCCGATGTTCCGCGCGGCGTCGAGCACGTAGCGCATGTCGGCGCTGCCGTCCTCGTGCGGCGGCGTGCCCACCGCGATGAACTGCAGCGTGCCGTGCGCGACGGCCGCGTCGACGTCGGTGGTGAATCGCAGGCGGCCGGCGGCGGCGTTGCGCCGGACCATCGGCTCGAGGCCTGGCTCGTGGATCGGCACGCCGCCGCCGTTCAGCACGCGGATCTTCTCGGCGTCGACGTCGAGGCACAGCACGTCGTTGCCGACTTCCGCCAGGCAGGCGCCCGTGACGAGCCCGACGTACCCGGTTCCAATGATTGTGATTCGCAAGCGTCAGGCTCCCAGTGAGCGTTGGATCTCGTCGAGCGCCGCCGACGGATCGGGCGCGCGCGTGATCGGGCGTCCGATCACGAGGTAATCGGCGCCGTTCGCGATGGCGGCGTGCGGCGTGACGATGCGCGCCTGGTCGTCGCCGGCGCTTCCCGCGGGTCGGATGCCCGGCGTGACGAGCAGGAATCCGCGTCCCAGCGCGCTGCGCAGCACCGACGCTTCGGCGGCCGAGCACACGACGCCGTCGAGGCCGCAGCGCTGGGCGAGTTTGGCAAGGTGCAACGCGTGCCCAGCGGCCGGCTGCGCGACGCCGACCTGCGCGAGCGCGGCGTCGTCGAGGCTCGTCAGCACCGTCACCGCGATCAGGCGCGGCGCAGCGGCACCGGCCGCGCGCGCGGCTTCGTCGACCGAGGCGCGGGCGGCGCGCAGCATCGCCTCGCCGCCCGAGGCATGCACATTCATCATCCACACGCCGAGGCGCGCGGCCGCCGCGCACGCCTGTGCGACCGTGTTGGGGATGTCGTGGAACTTCAGATCGAGGAAGACCCTGAAGCCGCGCGTGACAAGCGCCTGCACCAGCGCCGGGCCGGCGCTCACGAACAGCTCCTTGCCGACTTTCACGGCGCAGCGCGCAGCATCGAGCTTCGCCGCAAGCGCGAGCGCAGCCTCGGCGTCGGGAAAATCGAGCGCAACGATGATGCGGGATTCGTTCATGCGCAATGACCCACATTGATGAGCACAAATTCGCGTCGCCGCGGAGCGGCGGCGCGTGATCGTCCGTGCCTTTGCATTTTCAAGCCTAAGGTTCAGTCGTTTCGGTGCGCTTGGGCGAATACGTCTCCCACTTCTGGCAGCCCGGACAACGCCAGTAGTACTGCCGCGCGCGAAACCCGCACTGCTCGCAGCGGTACATGCCGAGCCGCTTGATGTGCTGGCCGACGAGGCCCTTGACGAGCTCGAGGTCGTGCCGCCGCTCGGGCGGCGCGGAGTGCAGCTGCGCCTCGAGCAGCCGGTCGAGGCCGATCAGCGTGGGATTGCGCGCGAGCTCCTCCTTCACGAGGTCCGCCGCCGTGGCCGCGCCGTCCTGCTCGAGCACCAGGTTGAAGAGCGCATTGAGCAGGTCGAGCGAGGGGTACTGCGCGTGATAGCTGCGCAGCAGCCGGATGCCGGTCGCGCGGTCGTCGAGCTTGCGGAACGCGTCGGCGAAACGGTCGGCCACGAGGGCGAGGAACGCGGGATTCTGCGACTCGATGCGCTGCCACGCCTCGATGGCGCCGCGCAGGTCGCCCTGCGCGACCCGCAGGTCGCCGAGCAGCACGTTGGCGCGGGCGCACGCGCGGTGTCCAGCGAGCGCGCGCTCGATCTCCGCGGTGGCGGAAGCGCTGTCCGCGCGCAACAGCGCGGCTTGCGCAAGCTCGCAATGGTATTGCGCGATCTCCTTGAAATAGGGCGTGCGCGAGATCGCTTCCATGCGCGTGGTCGCCTCGATGGCCTTGGGCCAGTCCTTCTCGGTCTCGTAGATGGAGATGAGATGCCCGAGCGCGGTGGACTCGAACGGCGAGCCGTGCAGCTTGTTGAACAGCGCCTCCGCGCGATCGAGCAGGCCCGCGCGATGAAAGTCCTGCGCGAGCTCGTAGGTGGCCATCGTGCGCTTGTCGGCCGGGAGGTCGGGACGGTCGAGCAGATTCTGGTGCATGCGGATCGCGCGATCCGTCTCCCCCTGGCGGCGGAAGAGCGAACCGAGCGCGAAGTGCAGGTCGATCGTCTGCGGGTCGACCTTCACGACCTCGATGAACGACTCGATCGCCTTGTCGGGCTGCTCGTTGAGCAGGAAGTTCAGCCCGCGGAAATAGGTGAGGGGCAACGCGCGCGATTCGCGCAGCAGGTGCTTGATGTCGATGCGCGCGGCGATCCAGCCCATGGCGAAGAACAGCGCCGGGATCGGCAGCAGCCACCACAGCTCGAAGTCGCCCATCAGAAGCGATCCATGGGCGGCTCGAAGCCGGGGCCGGACGCGGGCGCGGTACCGGGTGTCGCGCCGTGCGGCCCGGGGATGGGCCTGCGCGCGACGTTGTCGCGCCGCGCGCGCGACAGCTGCCGTGACAGGCGCGCCACCTTGACCGCGCCGGCGAGCAGCCCGCAGCCCACGCCGATCGCGAACGCGACCAGCACGATGAACACGAGCGGCGCCTCGACGCTGCCGACGTCGAAGAAGCGCAGCGTGACCGGATCGGCGTTCTGCAGCGCGACGAGCAGCAGCACGAGGAAGACGACCGCGCCGGCGGCCCAGCGAATCACGCGCATGTCGCGGCGCCCGGGTTGTGCATGCGAAAAAAATCCGTGCGTGCCTCGCCGGCGCGCACGGATCGATGGCTCTTGCTCATCCGTCTAGTCGGCCGCCGGCTTCTTGAAGTCGACCCGCTCGCGCAGCTCCTTGCCGGCCTTGAAATGCGGCACGTGCTTCTCGGGCACGTGCACCTTCTCGCCCGACTTGGGGTTGCGTCCCGTGCGCGGCGGCCGGTAGTTGAGACCAAAGCTGCCGAACCCGCGGATCTCGATGCGCTCGCCCTTCGCGAGGCTTTCGGCCATCGCGTCGAGGATCATCTTCACCGCGAGCTCGGCATCCTTGGCGACCAGTTGCGGGAACTGCGCCGCCAGGCGGTCGATCGGCTCCGATTTGGTCATCGCGCTCTCGTCCCTCAGGCGTTCTTGTTGTCGAGCTTCGCCTTGAGGAGCGCGCCGAGGTTGGTCGTGCCCGTGGTCGCGCCCTGGTTCTCGGCGCTCATCCGCTGCATCGCCTCGGATTCGTCGGCGTTGTCCTTCGCCTTGATCGAGAGGTTGATGCTGCGGTTCTTGCGGTCGATGTTGATGATCATCGCGTTGACCGCATCGCCTTCCTTCAGGCGCGTGCGGATGTCCTCGACGCGATCGCGCGACACTTCGGAGGCCCGCAGGTAGCCCTCGACCTCGCCGCTCAGCGTGACCACGGCGCCCTTGGCGTCGAGGCTCTTCACCGTGCCCGAGACCACGCTGCCCTTGTCGTGCGTTGCGACGAAGTTCGTGAACGGATCGCCCTCGAGCTGCTTGATGCCGAGCGAGATCCGCTCGCGCTCGACGTCGATCGCGAGAACCACGGCCTCGACTTCCTGCCCCTTCTTGTAGTCGCGCACCGCGGTTTCGCCCGCGGCGTTCCACGACAGGTCCGAGAGGTGCACGAGGCCGTCGATGCCGCCGGGCAGGCCGACGAAGACGCCGAAGTCGGTGATCGACTTGATCTGGCCCTTCACCCGGTCGCCCTTCTTGTGGTTCATCGAGAACTCTTCCCACGGGTTCGGCATGCACTGCTTCATGCCGAGCGAGATGCGGCGGCGGTCCTCGTCGATCTCGAGGATCATCACCTCGACCTCGTCGCCGAGCTGCACGACCTTGGTGGGATGGATGTTCTTGTTGGTCCAGTCCATCTCGGACACGTGGACCAGGCCCTCGATGCCCGACTCGATCTCGACGAACGCGCCGTAGTCGGTGATGTTGGTGACCTTGCCGAAAAGACGCGTGCCGGGCGGGTAGCGGCGCGAGAGGCCGACCCACGGATCCTCGCCCAGCTGCTTCAGGCCGAGCGAGACGCGGTTCTTCTCCTGGTCGAACTTGAGCACCTTGGCGGTGACCTCGTCACCGACCAACAGGACCTCGGACGGATGCTTCACGCGACGCCACGCGAGGTCGGTGATGTGCAGGAGGCCGTCGATGCCGCCGAGGTCGACGAACGCGCCGTAGTCGGTGATGTTCTTGACGATGCCCTTGACGGTCGCGCCTTCCTGCAGCGTGGCGAGGAGCTTCTCGCGTTCCTCGCCGAGGGATTCCTCGAGCACGGCGCGGCGCGACACGACCACGTTGTTGCGCTTGCGGTCGAGCTTGATGACCTTGAACTCGAGCTGCTTGCCCTCGTAGGGTGAGGTGTCCTTGACCGGGCGGATGTCGACGAGCGAGCCCGGCAGGAACGCGCGGATGCCCTCGATCATGACGGTGAGGCCGCCCTTCACCTTGCTGGTCACGGTTCCGTTCACGATGGAACCGTCGGTCATCGACTGCTCGAGGTCGTGCCAGGCCTTGAGGCGCTTCGCCTTGTCGCGCGAGAGCTTGGTCTCGCCGTACCCGTTCTCGATCGACTCGATCGCCACGGTGACGAAATCGCCCGGCTTCACTTCCACGGTGCCCTGGTCGTTCTTGAATTCCTCGATCGGAATGAACGACTCGGACTTGAGGCCCGCGTTGACGACGACGACGTTGTAATCGACGCGCGTCACTTCCGCGGTGATGAGCTCGCCCTGCCGCATCTCCTGGCGCGCGAGGGATTCCTCGAACAGCGCCGCGAAGTTCTCGGACGGGACGGATGTCTGGGTTTGCGTTGCAGGCATTTGCGTTGCGGTAGCCATGACGGGTTGGTTCCTTCACATAAAGCCGCGGCGACGAGAACCCTGTATCTCGCCGTCCCGGGTTGGTGGGTGAGCCCCGGCTGCAGGCGTCGGTCGCCGCAGCCTCAGGGCTCGCATCTCCGCTTCGCAGCGCCGGCTCTGGAAGCGCGGCGAAACGGCCCTCTGCGTACTACGCCTTCGTTCGTGCGCCACCGCTCTCCGGCGACGTCCGCTCGGCATACAGCGCCAGGACGGCGTCGGTGGCAGCAGCGATCGACAAATCGGTCGTATCGAGCGCAACGGCGTCGGCGGCGGGCCGCAGGGGTGCCACCGGCCGGCTCGCATCGCGCGCGTCGCGCTCGCGGATATCGCGCAAAAGACCCTCAAGTGTAACGGAGATTCCTTTTTCGATCAACTGCTTATACCGCCGCCTTGCACGCTCCTCGGCGCTGGCGGTCAAAAATACCTTGAGGGCGGCGTCGGGGAACACCACCGTCCCCATGTCGCGGCCGTCGGCGACCAGGCCCGGCGGCTGTCGAAAGGCCCGCTGGCGCGCGAGCAGCGCCGCCCGCACGGCGGCGTGGACCGAGACGGCCGAGGCCGCCTTCGACACGGCCTCGCCGCGAATGAGCCCGGTCACGTCACGGCCGTCGAGCTCGATGCGGCCGGACAGGAAGCGTGCGCCGAGGGCCGCGGCGGTGGCTGCGAGCGCGGCCTCGTCGGCGGCATCGATCGCGTGCTCGAGCGACTGCAGCGCGACGAGGCGGTAGAGCGCACCGCTGTCGAGGTAATGGAATGCCAGGGCGGCTGCCACGCCGGCGGCGATGGTGCCCTTGCCCGAAGCCGCCGGCCCATCGATGGCGATGACGGGAGCCGCGCTCGCGCTCACGCCACGATCACCCGGAAGACCGCGAAGAAGTCCGGAAACGTCTTGCGCACGCAATCCGGGTCGTGGATCGTGACGGGGGCACCGCCGAACGCCGCCAGCGCGAAGCACATCGCGACACGGTGGTCGTCGTAGGTGTCGATCCCGGCCGCACGGAACTCGCGCAGCGGGTCGATGGCGAGCCAATCATCGCCCGTCGCCACGTGCGCGCCCAGCTTGCGAAGCTCCGTGGCCATGGCGGCGATGCGGTCGGTCTCCTTCACGCGCCAGCTTCCGATGCCGGTCAGGCGCGTGCGCCGCGCCGCGAAGAGGGCCGTGACCGCGAGCGTCATCGCGGCGTCCGGAACCGCGGTGCAGTCGATGTCGCCGCCGGCGAGCGGCGTTCCCGAACGGGACTCGATCCAGTCGGGGCCGAAGCGGATGTCGGCGCCCTGCCGGGCGAGCACGTCCGCGAACGCCACGTCCCCCTGGATGGAGTCGCGTCCCACGCCCGTGACCCGCACCGGTCCGCCGCCGAGCACGCCGGCGGCCAGGAAGTACGACGCCGCCGACGCGTCGCCTTCCACCGCGAGAACGCCCGGCGATCGATAGCGCGCCCCCGGGGCGACGACGAAGGTGCTGGGGTCGGGCATTCCCACGCTGACACCGAAGCGCTGCATGAGGTTCGTGGTGATGTCGACGTACGGACGCGAGACGAGCGGCGTGAGGACGTTTACCGTGGTCGTCGCGCGCTGCGCGTCGCGGGCGAGCGGCAACGCCATGAGCAGCGCCGACAGGAACTGGCTCGACACGTCGCCCCGAATGCCGACGGACCTGCCCGCCGTGCCGCCGGACGGGCCGATGCGCAAGGGTGGAAAACCCGGTCGGCCCGTGTATTCGATGATGCAGCCGAGGCTGCGCAACGCGTCGACGAGATCGCCGATCGGGCGCTCGTGCATGCGCGGCACGCCATGCACGGTGTAGTCGCCGCCTTGCATCGCGAGCACCGCGGTGAGCGGTCGAACGGCGGTGCCCGCATTGCCGAGGAAGAGATCGGCGTGCGCCGCCGGGAAACGGCCCGCGCAGCCGCGCACGCGCGCAATGCCGCTCGCCGTGTCGTGCGCGACGCCGACACCGAGCGCCTGCAGCGCGTCGGTCATGCGCAGCGTGTCGTCCGCGGCAAGGAGGCCGGTGAGCGTCGTGTCGTCCTCGGCCAGTGCGGCGAGCAGCAGCGTGCGGTTGCTGATGCTCTTGGAGCCGGGCAGCTCGACCGTGCCGCGCGCCGAGCGCAGCGGCTGCAGCGTCAGCGCGTCGCTCATGCGTCGTCCTCGCCCGGCAGGTCGGCGCGCGGATACGACGAGCTGGCGGCCCAGGCCTTGCGTGCCGCGGAGGCGCGCGCGAAGAGGTCCTCGAGCGCCGCGGCATCGCCGGACTCCAATGCGGCGAGCATGCGATCGAGCGCGGCACGGTACGCCGCGAGCTCGTCGTGCAGCGCGTCGCGGTTGGCGAGCGCGATGTCCCGCCACATCTCGGGCGAGCTCGCGGCGATGCGCGTGAAATCGCGAAAGCCGCTGCCGGCGTGCGACAGCAGCTCGCGCGCGTCGTCGCGCTGGACGAGCTCGTCGACGAACGCGAACGCGAGCAGGTGCGGCAGGTGCGACACCGCGGCGAGGAGCCGGTCGTGCCGCTCCGGCGTGAGCGTGCTCACGCGCGCGCCTGCCGCCTGCCACAGCGACGCCACCAGCGCCAGCGCGGCCGGGTCACTTTCGGCGAGCGGTGTCACGATCACGTGGCGATCGCGAAACAGCGCGGCGTCGGCTGCCTGCGCGCCGGAGTGCTCGCTCCCCGCGATCGGATGGGCCGGAACGCAGCGCGCGAGGTGCGTCGGCAGCGCCGCCCGCAGCGCCGCGGCCACGTCGCGCTTGGTGCTGCCTGCATCGGTGACGACGGTGCGCGCACCGACGTGCGTCGCGAGTGTCGCCAGCAATCCCGGATACTGCGCGACCGGCGTGGCGAGCAGCACGACGTCCGCGTCGGCCGCCTCGCGCGCCCAGTCGTGCGCGAGGGTGACGCCGCGGTCGATGGCCTTGCGCGCATGCGCGGCGTCGAGGTTCGCCTGCGTCCTTCCCACGCCGACGATCGCCGCGAACCGATCGCGCAGCGCGAGCGCGAACGACCCGCCGATCAAGCCGACGCCGACGACGACGAGCTTGGCGTACCGGTGACGCTGCGTCACGCCGCGAGCGCGCGCTCGAGTGCCGCGAGGAAGCGCTCGTTCTCCTCCGGCAGCCCGACGGTGACGCGCAGCCATTGCGGCAGCTCGTAGTTCGCGACCGGGCGCACGATGACGCCCTCGCGCAGCAGCGCTCCGTACACGCGCACGGCGTCGCCGACCTCGACCAGCACGAAGTTGCCGCTCGACGGGAGCGCCCGCAGCCGAAGGCGGGCGAAGCCCGACGCGAGCTGCGCAAGGCCCTCGCGATTGAGGCGGCGACTTTCCTCGACGTACGCCACGTCGTCGAGCGCGGCGAGCGCCGCGGCCTGCGCGAGGGCGTTGACGTTGAACGGCTGGCGCACGCGGTTCAGCATGTCGGCGACGGCGGCGTCCATCACGCCGTAGCCGATCCGAAGCGCGGCGAGCCCGTACGCCTTGGAGAACGAGCGCGTCACGATGAGGTTCGGATGCCGGGCGATCCAGCGCGTCGCCTCCGCCTGCTGCGACGGCTCGAGATATTCGTTGTAGGCCTCGTCGAGCACCACGAGCACCTCCGCCGGCACCGACGCGATGAACGCCTGCAGCCGCTCGGGCTCGATCCAGGTGCCCGTCGGGTTGTTCGGGTTCGCCACGAACACCACGCGCGTGCGCGGCGTGATGGCCGCGAGCATCGCGGGAAGATCGTGCCCGAAATCGCGGGCTCGCACGGCGACGCCGGTGGCGCCGCGCGCCTGCGTGGCGAGCGGATACACCGCGAACGCGTGCTGCGAATAGACGGCCTCGTCGCCGCCGCGCAGGAACGCGTGCGTGACGAGCTCGAGCACGTCGTTGCTGCCATTGCCGAAGACGATCTGCTCGGGCGCCACCGCGAGGCGGCGCGAGAGCGCGGCCTTCAGCGCGTATGCGTTGCCATCGGGATAGCGCGTGAGGTCGGCTGCGGCGCTCGCGACGGCGGACAGCGCCTTGGGACTCGGGCCGCGCGGGTTCTCGTTCGAGGCGAGCTTGACGATGCGCTCGGGCGCGAGGCCGAGCTCGCGCGCGACCTCCTCGATCGGCTTCCCGCCCACGTACGGCGAGATGCGGCGGACGTAGTCCGGGGCTTTGGCGGCAAGAGCGGCAGTCGACATGATGGGTGCAGGCCTCAGGACAGCGCCGCGGGATAGGAGCCCAGCAGCTTCAGGAAGGGCGCCCTCTGCGCGAGCTCGGCGAGCGCCGCGGCGACGGGCGCATCGTCGCGGTGGCCGGCGAGATCGACGAAGAAGAGGTATTCCCACAAACCCGTTCGCGCGGGCCGCGACTCGAAGCGCGTCATCGACACGCCGTGGCGTGCGAACGGCTCGAGCAGCCCGTGCACGGCGCCGGGACGATTCGGCGCCGACATGACGAGCGACGTCACGTCCCTGCCCGAGGGCGACACCGATTGCCGGCCGAGCACCCAGAAGCGCGTGGTGTTGTTCGGCTCGTCCTCGATGTGCGGCGCGACGATCGCAAGGCCGTAGATCGTCGCGGCGATCTCGCCCGCGATGGCGGCGCTGCCCGGCTCGGCCGCCGCGAGCCGGGCGGCTTCGGCATTGCTCGCCACGGCCACGCGCGCGACCCCGGGCAGGTGCTTGGCGAGCCACTGCACGCACTGCGACAGCGATTGCGCGTGCGAATAGACCTTCGTGATCTCGGCGAGGCCCGCGCCGGCGGAGAGCAGGTTCTGCTGCACGCGGAGCTTGATCTCGCCGCAGATCGAGATGTCCGAGGTGCACACGAGGTCCATCGTGCGCCCCACCGCGCCCTCGGTGGAATTCTCGACCGGCACCACGGCGTACTCGGTCTGGCCCGATTCGACGGCGCGAAAGACGTCGTCGATGCTCGCCTGCGGCACCGCGTCGACCGAGCTGCCGAAATGGCGCAGCACGGCGGCATGAGTGAACGTGCCCGCGGGACCGAGATACGAGATGCGCAGCTTCTGCTCGAGCGCGAGGCACGCCGACATGATCTGGCGGAACACGCCGAGCACCGCGTCGTTGGACAGCGGGCCGCGATTGTCGCCGGCGAGCCGCGCTAGCACCTGCGCTTCACGCTCGGGCCGGTAGGCGGGGCCGCCCTGCCCGGCCTTGAGCTCGCCGATCGCGCGCGCGTGCCCGGCACGCGCGTTGAGACGCGCGAGGATCTCGCGGTCGAGCGCGTCGATGGCCTCGCGATGCGCGCGAAGCGCGAGGTCGGCGTCGTCGTGATCGGCTGTCATGCGTGCGTCCGCTCGAATTCGCGCATGAAGTCGCAGAGCGCCTCCACGCCGGCCATGGGCATTGCATTGTAGAGCGATGCCCGCATGCCGCCGACCGCGCGATGACCCTTCAGCTGCATCAGCCCGCGCTCCGCCGCCCCGGCGAGGAACGGCGCGTCGAGGCGCTCGTCCGGAAGGAAGAACGGAACGTTCACGCGCGAGCGGTCCTCGCGATCCACCGGGTTGCGATAGAAGCCGCTGCGGTCGATCTCGGCATAGAGCCGCTCCGCCTTGGCGACGTTCACCCGCTCGATCGCGTCGACGCCGCCCTGCGCGATCAGCCACTCGAACGTGAGGCCCGCGAGATAGATGCCGAACGTCGCCGGCGTATTGAGCATCGAGTCGGCCCTGGCCTGCGCACCGTAGTCGAGCACGCTCGGGCATTCCGGGCGCGCGCGGCCGAGGAGATCGTCGCGCACGATCACCACGGTGAGCCCCGCCGGGCCGATGTTCTTCTGCGCACCGGCATAGATGACGCCGAAGCGCGTCACGTCGATGCGGCGCGACAGGATGTGCGACGACATGTCGGCGACGAGCGGCACGTCGCCGGTGGATGGCGTCCAGTGGTACTCGACGCCGCCGATCGTCTCGTTGGTGGTGACGTGCACGTACGCGGCGCCGGCAGTCAGGCGCCACGCGTCCTGGCGCGGAATGTAAGTGTACTTACGATCCGCCGCGGAGGCCGCCACGCTCGCATTCCCGTAGCGGCGCGCCTCGGCGATCGACCGGAGCGCCCAGTGGCCCGTGTCGACGTAGTCGGCGGTGCCGCCTGGCGGCAGCAGGTTGAGCGGAACGGCCGCGTTCTGGCCCTGAGCGCCGCCCTGGAGGAACAGCACCTGGTAGCCCGACGGGATGCCGAGCAGCGCGCGCAGATCGGCCTCGGCCTTGGCGGCTACGGACATGAAGTCCGCACCCCGATGGCTCATCTCCATGACCGACATGCCGGTGCCGTGCCAGTCGAGGAGCTCGGCCTGGGCACGCTGCAGCACCGGCTCGGGGAGCGCCGCCGGCCCGGGGCTGAAGTTCCAGACGCGCCGCGTCATTCGCTCGCGTTGACGCTGCCGTTGCCGCTGTGGCCGTTGCCGTTCTCGTCGTCGTCGCTTTCCACCACGCGCTCGAGACCCGCGAGCTTCTCGCCTTCGCCGAGATTGATGAGGGTGACGCCCTGCGTCGAGCGGCTCATCTCGCGGATCGAGCTCACCTTGGTGCGAATCAGCACGCCGCCCGTCGAGATCAGCATGACCTCGTCGTCGGGATGCACGAGCGCCGCGGTCACGACCCTGCCGTTGCGCTCGGATTGCTGGATCGCGATCATGCCCTTGGTGCCGCGGCCGTGCCGCGTGTACTCGACGATGGGCGTGCGCTTGCCGTAGCCGTTCTCGGTCGCGGTGAGCACCGATTGCGTCTCGTCCTCGGCGACCAGCAGCGAGATGACCGTCTGTCCTTCGTCGAGCGACATGCCGCGCACGCCGTGCGCGTTGCGGCCCATCGGGCGCACGTCGTTCTCGTCGAAGCGGACCGCCTTGCCGCCCGAGCTGAACAGCATGACGTCGTGCTTGCCGTCGGTGAGCGCCACGCCGATGAGGCGATCGCCCTCGTCGAGGTCGACCGCGATGATGCCGGAGGGGCGCGGCCGCGAGAAATCGGCGAGCGACGTCTTCTTCACCGTGCCGTTGGCCGTCGCCATGAAGACGTAGCGTCCCTCGCTGAATTCCTTCACCGGCAGCACCGCGGTGACCTTCTCCGCGTCGACCAGCGGCAGGAGGTTGACGATCGGCTTGCCGCGCGACGCGCGCGAGCCCTGCGGCACGTTGTAGACCTTGAGCCAGTACACGCGCCCGCGGTTCGTGAAGCACAGGATGTAGTCGTGCGTGTTCGCGATGAACATGCGGTCGACGAAATCGTCCTCCTTCGTCGCGGTCGCCTGCTTGCCGCGGCCGCCGCGCCGCTGCGCGCGGTATTCGGCGACCGGCTGCGCCTTCATGTAGCCGCCGTGCGACATGGTGACGACCATGTCGGCCGGGGCGATGAGGTCCTCGATCGACAGGTCCTCGCCCTGCACCACGATCTCGCTGCGGCGCTTGTCGGAGAACTCGTCGCGGATCTTCCCGAGCTCGTCGCGGATGATCTGCGTCACGCGCACCGGTTTCGCCAGGATGTCGATCAAGTCGTCGATGAGATCCATGACCTCGCGATACTCGCCCGTGATCTTGTCCTGCTCGAGCGCGGTGAGGCTCGCGAGCCGCATTTCCAGGATGCGCTGCGCCTGGACGTCGGACAGCCGGTAGCCCTGCTGCGCCGCGTGCCAGCCGAAGTCCGCGGGCAGGCCCTCGGGGCGCGCCTGGTCGGCGAACGCCCGCTGCAGCATCTGCTCGACCAGCGGCGAGCGCCACGTGCGCGCCATGAGGCCGACCTTCGCGTCCGCGGGACTGGGCGAGGCCTTGATGAGCGCGATGATCTCGTCGACGTTCGACAGCGCGACCGCCAGCCCCTCGAGGATGTGGCCGCGCTCGCGCGCCTTACGGAGCTCGTAGCGCGTGCGCCGGAGCACCACCTCGCGGCGGTGCGAGAGGAAGAATTCCAGGAACTGCTTGAGGTTGAGCAGGCGCGGCTGGTTGTCGACCAGCGCGACCATGTTCATGCCGAAGTTGTCCTGCAGCTGGGTGAGCTTGAAGAGGTTGTTCAGGATGATGTCCGGCACCTCGCCGCGCCGCAGCTCGATCACGAGGCGCATGCCCTTCTTGTCGCTCTCGTTGCGCAGGTCGGAGATGCCGTCGAGCCTCTTCTCGCGCACGAGCTCGCCGATGCGCTTCAGCACCTGGTCGCCACCCACCTGGTAGGGCAGCTCGTCCACGACGATGGCCTGCCGGGCGCCCTTGTCGACGTCCTCGATGTGCGTGCGCGCCCGGATCACGACGCGGCCGCGTCCGGTCCTGTAGCCTTCGCGGACACCCTCGAGGCCGTAGATGATTCCCGCAGTCGGGAAGTCGGGCGCCGGCACGATGTCCATCAGCTCCTCGATCGACACATCCGGCTTGTCGAGCACCGCGAGGCACGCGCTCACCGTCTCGCCGAGGTTGTGCGGCGGAATGTTCGTCGCCATCCCGACAGCGATGCCCGAGCTGCCGTTGACGAGCAGGTTCGGCAGGCGCGAGGGCAGCACCGCGGGCTCCTGCTCCTTGCCGTCGTAGTTCGGGACGAAGTCGACCGTCTCCTTGTCGATGTCGGCGGTGAGCTCGTTGGCGATCTTCTCGAGGCGGCACTCGGTGTAGCGCATCGCCGCCGGGTTGTCGCCGTCGACCGAGCCGAAGTTGCCCTGCCCGTCGATCAGCGGATAGCGCAGCGAGAAGTCCTGCGCCATGCGCACGAGCGTGTCGTAGATGGCCATGTCGCCGTGGGGGTGGTACTTCCCCATCACGTCGCCCACCACGCGCGCGCATTTCACGTACGGCCGGTTGAAGGTGATGTTGCCCTCGTGCATGGCGTACAGCACCCGGCGATGCACCGGCTTCAGGCCGTCACGGACGTCCGGCAGCGCCCGCCCCACGATCACGCTCATCGCGTAATCGAGGTACGAGTGGCGCATCTCGGCTTCCAGGCTGACCGGCAGGGTTTCTTTGGCGAACTGCTCCATGGGCGTGACTTGCGATCCTGGCTAACGACAGCTCACCTTGAGGCCGCCGGTGAAAAAGCGGGCGCGACGGGCGTTTTCTGCACCCGTGACCGCGTCGGCACCGGGCGCGGCTCCGGACCGCCTCCGTGTCCGGGGAGGCGCTGGAGGCCCTTGAAAACACGTAATTTTAGCACGCCGTTGTATTGTCGCGACAGTCGCGAGTCGCGGCAGATTTCGACCGGGCTTTTCTTTGCTAGGCGAAAAACCCGTGTGCTATATTGGGCTGGGCCGCAAAAGGATACGGCGCGTCAGGCAGTTATGTCTTGCGCGCACACGTCTTCGCTCTTCACATAATCCTGTTCCCAAAACCAAAGCCAAAGGGGTGAAACAATGACTCGACGTCTCGTTTCCGGTGTTGTGGTGGGGGCGCTCGCGGCGGTATTCGCCGGCAGCCTCGCCGCACAGCCGAAAGCCGATCCGAAGGGCTACGTCGCGAATCCCGCCCAGTGCGATCCGAACAACTGCGCGTACGTCCTGGGCAACGGCGCGATCGTTTCCGGAGACGCCAACAACGTCGTGCGAAGCGGCGTCTACAACGGGGCGCTGGGCCTCTCGGGTGGCCTGTGCTGGCGCACCGGCTACTGGACGCCGCAGATGGCCATCCGCGATTGCGACGCCGACCTGGTTCCGGTCGCCGCGCCGGTTGCGCCGCCGCCGCCCGCCGCAGCGCCTGCTCCGCCGCCTCCGCCGCCCGCACCGGCGCCGGCTCCCGCGCCGAGCGTGCAGAAGATCACCCTTGCCTCGAAGGCGCTGTTCGACTTCGACAAGGCCGTGCTGCGTCCCGACGGCAAGGCCGCGATCGACAACGAGATCATCAGCAAGCTGCGCGACGTGCAGAAGCTCGAGCTCGTGCTGGTCACCGGCCACACCGATCGCATCGGTACGCAGCAATACAACCAGCGGCTGTCCGAGCGCCGCGCCGACGCCGTTCGCGATTACCTCGTGAGCAAGGGCGTGCCGCGCGACAAGATCGAGACGCTGGGCATGGGCAAGACGCAGCCGGTTCCGGGCGTGGTTTGCAACCAGAAGGCGCTGAAGGAGCTGATCGCCTGCCTGGCACCGAACCGCCGTGTCGAGATCGAGGTGAAGGGCGAAGGCGCCATGCGCCGGTAAGCCTCACCGTCCCGCTCTCAGCAAGAGCCCCGCTTCGGCGGGGCTTTTGCTTTTTCGCGCCGCTGTCGCGGGGCGCGAGCCGGGGCGATCGCGTGTGCCTCGACGTAGAATCCTGCATGGCTCCGAAGATCGTCGACCTGCGCATCGACGCGACCTGGGTCGTGCCGGTCGAGCCCGCCGGCGTGCTGACCGATCATGCGCTGATCGTCGATGGCGGCATCATCGTGGACGTGGTGGCGACGACCGACACGGTGCGCTACGCCCCGCGCGCCCAGGTGTCGCTGCCGCATCACGTGCTCATTCCCGGCCTGGTGAACGCGCACACGCATGCCGCCATGACACTCCTGCGCGGTATCGCGGACGACGTGCCGCTCAGGCCGTGGCTCACCGACCATATCTGGCCGCGCGAAGGCCGCTTCGTATCGGCGGATTTCGTCTACGACGGCACGCTGATCGGCGCCGCCGAGATGTTACGTGGCGGCATCACCTGCTGCAACGACATGTACTTCCATCCCGACGCGGCGGCGCGGGCCTACGAAGCGGCCGGCATGCGCGCGCTCGTCGGCGTTCCGATCCTCGACTTCCCCACGCCCTACGCCGCCGATGCCGACGCGTATCTGCAACGCGGCCTCGCGGCGCGCGACGCGTTCAAGCATTCGCCGCGCCTCACGTTCGCGCTTGCGCCGCACGCGCCCTACACGGTGGGGGACGCGACGTGGCGCAAGATCGTCATGTACGCCGGCCAGCTCGAGCTGCCGATCGAGACGCACGTGGCGGAGACGCGCGCCGAAGTCGAAGAGGCGCGCGCGCAGACCGGCAGCGCACCGCTCGCACGTCTCGCCCGGCTGGGCGCCACGGGTCCGGATTTCATCGCCATCCACGCCGTGCATCTCGACGCGGCCGACATCGACCTCCTGGCGACACACGGATGCCACGTGGTGCACTGCCCGGCGTCGAACATGAAGCTTGCGAGCGGCATCGCGCCGGTGACCGCGCTGCGTGCGCGGGGGATCAACGTCGCGCTCGGCACCGACGGCGCCGCGTCCAACAACCGCCTCGACGTGCTCGGCGAGATGCGCCTCGCGAGCCTCATCGCCAAGGCCGCGACAGGCGACGCGGCCGCGCTGCCGGCCGCCGAAGTCCTGCACATGGCGACGCTGGGCGGCGCGCGTGCGCTCGGCCTCGGCGACACCACGGGCTCGCTCGTGCCGGGGAAGCAGGCCGACATCGCGGCCATCGACTTGTCCGGCGTGCAAGCGCTGCCGGTGTACGATCCGGTCTCGCACATCGTTCACGTTGCCGAGCGCGCCGACGTTTCGCACGTCTGGGTCGCCGGCGCACCGGTCGTCGCCGATCGCGCGCTCCTGGCGCTCGACGTCGCGGCGCTCGCGGCGCGCGCACGGGCGTGGCAGGCGAAGCTGCGCTAGCACGACACGGAACGCTCGCTTGGCCCACGATGACCATCACCCCATGAAGGCGCCCCGCTCACGAGTGATATGAGCACCGTCAACGCCGATCCGGCCGAGCTCGACAAGTTCTCCTCGCTTGCGCATCGCTGGTGGGATCCGAACAGCGAGTTCAAGCCGCTGCACGACATCAATCCGCTGCGCGTCGACTGGATCGACCGCACCGTCGGCGGCCTCGCCGGCCGCAACGTGATCGACGTCGGCTGCGGTGGCGGCATCCTCGCCGAATCGATGGCCTTGAGGGGCGCGAAGGTCACCGCGATCGATCTGTCGGACAAGGCGCTCGGCGTCGCGCGGCTGCACCAGCTCGAGTCGGGCGTCGATGTCGATTACCGTCACGTCGCGGCGGAAGCGATGGCGGCGACCTCGCCGGCCGCCTTCGACGTCGTGACGTGCCTCGAGCTCCTCGAGCATGTTCCGGAGCCGGCGTCGACAGTCGCCGCGTGCGGCGCGCTCGTGCGACCGGGCGGTCACGTCGTGTTCTCGACGCTGAATCGCAATCCGCGCTCGTACCTGCTCGCGATCCTCGGCGCCGAGTACATCCTGCGGCTGCTGCCGCGCGGCACGCACGACTGGTCGCGGTTCCTGCGGCCTTCCGAGCTGGCCCGCTATGCGCGGCGCGCGGGCCTGGAGGTGGGCGAGATCGTCGGCATGACGTACAACCCGTTGGCCCGCACCTATCGGCTCACCCCGGACACTTCGGTCAATTACCTGATGGCGTGCCGCCGCTCCGCGCGCGATGCCTGACGGCGCGCGCCGTCCCGCGCCACGCCGGCTGCCCATCGAGGCGGTGCTGTTCGACCTCGACGGCACGCTCGCCGATACGGCAGGGGATCTCGCGGGCGCGCTCAACCGCGTCCGCGCCGACAAGGGCCTGCAGGCGGTGCCGGCGGCGCAGCTGCGTGCGCACGCGTCGGCAGGCGCCCGGGGGCTCCTCGCGGCGGGTCTCGGCGTCACGCCCGATCACGCCGACTATCCCGCCTTGCGCGATGCGTTCCTCGCGTACTACGCGGACGGGCTCGCCATCACCACGCGACTCTTCGACGGCGTTGCGGAGATGCTCGACGCGCTCGAGGCGCGCAACGTGCGCTGGGGCGTCGTGACGAACAAGGCGCACCGGTACACGATGCCCGTCCTCGAAGCGCTCGGGCTGGCGGGGCGCGCCGGCGCGATCGTCAGCGGCGACACGACGGCGTATCCGAAGCCGCATCCCGCGCCGCTTTTGCACGCGGCGGAGACGCTCGGCGTCGCGCCGTCGGCCTGTGTGTACGTCGGCGACGATCTGCGCGACGTGGTCGCGGGCAACTCCGCCGGCATGAGCACCCTCGTCGCCGACTACGGTTACCTCGGCGAGTCGGGCTCTTCCGAAGGCTGGCCCGCCACGGGCTGGATCGCCGCGCCGCTCGGCGTGCTCGACTGGCTAGCCTGAGCAGCTTGCGTTGGCGATCCACAGCTCGCGCGGCTGGCCGTTGCGCTTGCCGGTGAGACGCACGGGCTGATTCGCCGCGAGCGGACGCAGCACCGCGCCGACGACGTCGTCCGGCGCGGTGAGGGCGATTCCATTGGCCTGCTCGACACGATCGCCGGGCTGCAAGCCGATCATCTGCCCGAAGCCGCCGGTGTCGCGCACGGTGAGCGCGCCGTTCTGCGGCTCCACCATCGAGCGCCACGTGTCGGGTTGCGAGATGAGGCCGCCGACGAGCTCGACGTTGAGCCGCACGATCTCGCCCTTGAATCCGGGCGGCGGATTGCACTTGCCGCTCGTGTTCGTCGCGACGTTGAGCCCGGGCGGGGCCGGTGCCGGCTGCACCGGCGCGACGCGCGGTGTGGTCACGGCGGCGGCACCGCGCGGCGGTGCAGCGTCGCGCGGGGCGCCGCTGCGCAACGCGAGCGTGCGCTCGCCGTCCGAGCCGCGCACCGTCACCCCGTCGGCGGTCACGGACACGAGCCGCAGCCCTGGCGAGACGTCCTCCCCGGTGGCGACCACGCGCGGTCCGGACGGAAGGCGAAAGACCGCGTAGCCGGCACCGTCGCGTCGCGCGACGATGCCGAGCAGGCGCACCTCGCCGAGACTATCCGAGGGCGGCGCGCCGGGTGCCGCGTCGCGCGCGGGCGTGCCGAAGAGGCGCCCCGCCACGATGGCCGACGCAGGGTCCGCGATCTCCGCGGGCGCGACGTGCACGGCCGCCGGCGCGATGAGCCTCCACGTCCAGTACGCGATGACGTACGCGAGCGCTGCACCGGCGATGAGCGTCGCGACGATCGCGAGCGCGCGCCATCCCGGACGCGTCGCTATAATCGCGGGCGGTTGCGACATCGTCCGGCGTTCGATCCGTTCACATGAATCCCCTGCTCGGGCGGCTCGCGCCGTATCCCTTCGAGCGACTTCGCGGCTTGATGGCGGGCGTGACGGCGCCCGCGGGCAAGCGGCCCATCAATCTGTCGATCGGCGAGCCCAAGCACGCCACACCGCGTCTTTTGCTCGACGCGCTCGCCGAAGGCGCCGCGCGGGGCCTCGCGAATTATCCCATGACGATCGGCTCGCCGGCGCTGCGCGAGGCGATCGCCGCGTGGCTCGTGCGCCGCCATGGACTGCGCGCGCTCGATCCCGCAGCGCAGGTGCTGCCGGTCCTCGGCAGCCGCGAGGCGCTGTTCTCGTTTGCTCAGGCGATCGTCGACGCGAGCCGCGCCGACGCGACGGTCGCCATGCCGAACCCGTTCTACCAGATCTACGAAGGCGCCGCGCTGCTGGCGGGCGCCGAGCCGTATTGCATCAACACCACGCAGGATGTTCCGCAGCGCTGGGATGACGTCCCGGAGCGCGTGTGGGCGCGCACCCAGCTCCTGTACGTCTGCTCGCCCGACAACCCGACGGGACGGGTGCTCGATCTCGCGCAGTGGCGCACGCTCTTCGATCTCTCGGACCGTCACGGCTTCACGATCGCCTCCGACGAGTGCTATTCGGAGATCTATTTCGACGAGGCGTCGCCGCCGCTCGGCGCGCTGGGTGCCGCGCAGGCGCTGGGACGCGAAGGCTATCCTCGGCTCGTCGTGTTCGGAAGCCTCTCCAAGCGCTCGAATGCGCCCGGATTGCGCAGCGGCTACGTTGCCGGCGACGCGGCGGCGATCGAATCGTTCCTGCTGTATCGCACGTATCACGGCTCGGCCATGTCGGGCGCGGTGGCCGCCGCCAGCGTCGCGGCGTGGAACGACGAAGCGCACGTCGTCGCCAACCGCGCCGAGTACGCCGCGAAGTTCCGCGCGTTGCAGCCGCTGCTCGATCCGGTGCTGCCGTGCGCGATGCCGCAGGCGGCGTTCTACCTGTGGGCGCGCACGCCCGGCGACGACGCGCGGTTCACGCGCGAGCTCTTCGCCGCCGAGAACGTGCAGGTGCTTCCCGGCAGTTATCTCGCGCGCGATGCGCACGGCGTCAATCCGGGGCGCGGTCGCATTCGCATCGCGCTCGTGGCGAGTCAGGCGGAATGCCGCGAGGCGATCGAGCGCATCGTCGCGTTCGCCCGACAGCTGTAGTCCATACCCGCCCGCCGCGCCTCGTCGTCGAACGGCGCATTTCGTCGTCCGGCCGCGCGCGCGCCGCGCGTCGCGCCTAGAATGCGCGCCATGTCGGATGCCAATCTCCCCTCCGTGTGGCACGCCCTGCGCCGGGGGCTCGATTTCAAGTGGACCACGCTGCTGCTGATCCTCGCGATCAACACGGGCATCGCGGCGCTGCTGTGGATCGACGACACGCGGCCGTTCTGGCATCCGCTGATCACCGCCCATTCGTACGGCATTCTGATTGCGTATTGCGTCAACGTCGCACAGCCATGGGATCGCGCGAAGCCGATCCGCGCGCTCGTTGCCGCGGTCGGTGTCGGCGCCGTGCTCGGGGTGCTGCTGATCATCGCGATCAAGTATCCGCTGTCGTACGTGCAGGAGCGTCTTCCGTTCTTCGCCTACAACGTGATCGCGGCGTGGGGCAACGGGCTCCTGATCAGCCTCATGTTCTACGTGAAGTTCCGCGAGACGCGCGCAGCGGCGGCGCTGCACAAGGCCGAAGCCGAGCGCCATCTCCTCTCGAAGCAGGCGGTGGAGGCGGAGCTCAAGGTCATGCAGGCGCAGGTCGAGCCGCATTTCCTGTTCAACACGCTGGCGTCGGTCCAGTACCTCGTCGAGACCGATCCTGTGCAGGCGAGCCGTCTGCTCGGTCACCTCATCGGCTATCTGCGCGCGGCGCTGCCGCAACTGCGCGCCGCCTCGACGACGCTCGGCCGCGAGGTGGAGCTCGCGCGCGAGTACCTCAGCATCCTCAAGATGCGCATCGGCCCGCGCCTGGTGTTCGACGTGGACGTGCCGGCCGAGCTGCGCGATCATCCCTTTCCTCCGAATCTCCTGATCTCGCTGGTGGAGAACGCCATCAAGCACGGCATCGAGCCGACCGCCGCCGGGGGCACGGTCTACGTGTCCGCGCACCGCGACGGCGACGCCCTGGTCGTGAGCGTCACCGACACGGGCCATGGCCTCGCCACCGCGTCGCCCAACGGCGGCGCCGGCGTCGGCCTCACCAACGTGCGCGAGCGACTGGCCGCGCTCTACGGCCCGCGCGGGCGATTCACGCTCGAGCCGGCCGAGCCCACCGGCGCACGCGCGGTACTCGCGCTGCCGTTCGAGACGACGTGACCACCGCGGTCATCGCCGAGGACGAGCCGATGCTGCGCGCGCAGCTGAAGGCGCGTCTTGCGCAAGCGTGGCCCGAGCTCACCCTGGTCGGCGAGGCGGAGAACGGCCACGAGGCCATCGAGCTGATCGAGGCGCATCGCCCCGACGTGGCGTTCCTCGACATCCGCATGCCGGTGCGCACGGGACTCGACGTGGCGCGCGCGATCGGCGAGCGCACGCACGTGGTGTTCGTCACGGCGTACGACGAATACGCGGTCGCGGCCTTCGAGGAAGGTGCCGTCGACTACGTGCTGAAGCCGGTCACCACCGAGCGCCTCGCCAAGGTGGTCACGCGGCTGAAGGCGCGCCTTGCCGCGCCCCCGATGGACCTGTCGGCGATGCTGGAGCGGCTGGCGAGCCGCGAGGCCCCGCTGCGCTGGATTCGCGCCTCGCTCGGCAACACGCTGCAGATGATCGCCGTCGACGACGTGCTGTACTTCCAGGCCGAGGACAAATACACCAAGGTCGTCACCGGCTCGGCCGAGGCGCTCATCAAGAAGCCGATCAAGGAGCTCTACGACGAGCTCGACGCCGAGGTCTTCTGGCAGATCCACCGCGCCACGATCGTGAACCTGCGCGCGATCTCGAAGGTGGAGCGCGACTGGCGCGACCAGCCCGTGATCACCCTGCGCGACCGGCCCGAGAAGCTCATCGTCTCGCGCACGTTCGCGCATCGGTTCAAGACGATGTGACGCGGCGCGGCGGCGTCGCCTTTTACCGCCTCTGGCCGCCCCCATCTACGCGGTAGCCCACCCGGCCGCATCTGCCGGTCGGGGTAAAATCGTCGTTTTTTTCCGCCTCGAGCATGGATACGCTGCAGTCGACCATCGAATCCGCGTGGGAATCGCGCGCCGGTCTCTCGGCCGCGAGCGCGCCCGCGTCGGTGCGCGAGGCGGTCCTGCACGTCCTCGACGAGCTCGATGGCGGCCGACTGCGCGTGGCCGAGAAGCGCGACGGCGCGTGGGTCACGCATCAGTGGATCAAGATGGCGGTGCTGCTGTCCTTCCGCCTCGCGGACAACGTGCCCATCGGCCTCGCCGGGCCGTCGGTGCCGTTCCGCTTCTACGACAAGGTGCCGACCAAGTTCGCGCAGTACGACGATGCGCGTTTCGCCGCCGCGGGCGTGCGGGTGGTGCCGCCGGCGGTCGCGCGCCGCGGCGCGTTCGTCGCGCGCAACGTGGTGCTTATGCCCTCGTACGTCAACATTGGCGCCTACGTCGACGAAGGCACCATGGTCGACACGTGGGCCACGGTCGGGTCGTGCGCGCAAATCGGCAGGAACGTTCATCTGTCCGGCGGCGTCGGCATCGGCGGTGTGCTCGAGCCGCTGCAGGCCAATCCCACGATCATCGAGGACAACTGCTTCATCGGCGCGCGCTCCGAGGTCGTCGAAGGCGTGATCGTCGAGGAGAACTCGGTGCTCGGCATGGGCGTCTACCTCGGCCAGAGCACGAAGATCTACGATCGCGCGACGGGCTCGGTGACGTACGGACGCGTCCCGGCCGGGTCGGTGATCGTCGCCGGCAGCCTGCCCGCGCAGGACGGCTCGCACAGCCTCTATTGCGCGGTCATCGTCAAGAAGGTCGACGCGAAGACGCGCGCCAAGACCAGCCTGAACGAGCTGCTGAGGGACTGAACCATGGCCGTGTCGCTCAAGAACGACGCCGACATCGCGGGCATGCGCGAAGCGGGCCGGCTCGCCTCCGAGCTGCTCGACTACCTCACGCCGCACATCAAGCCGGGCGTGACCACGAAGGAGATCGACCGCCTCGCGCACGACTACATGGTCGACGTGCAGCACACCACGCCCGCGACGCTCAACTACGCGCCGCCGGGTCATTCGCCCTACCCCGCGTCGCTGTGCACGTCGGTGAACCACGTCGTCTGCCACGGCATTCCCGGTGACAAGAAGCTGAAGGACGGCGACATCGTGAACGTCGACGTCACCGTCATCAAGGACGGCTACCATGGCGACACGAGCCGCATGTTCACCATCGGCAAGCCGTCGATCCAGGCGAGGCGCCTGATCGACGTGACGTACGAGGCGATGTGGCGCGGCATTCGCGCGATCAAGCCCGGCGCGCATCTCGGCGACATCGGCGCGACCATCCAGCGCTACGCGGAAGGCCACGGCTTTTCGATCGTGCGCGAGTTCTGCGGGCACGGCATCGGCAAGCAGTTCCACGAGGAGCCGCAGGTGCTGCACTACGGCCGCGCGGGCACGGGCCTCAAGCTGCAGCCGGGCATGGTCTTCACCGTCGAGCCGATGATCAACGCCGGCCGGCCGGGCATTCGCTGCCTCGCCGACGGATGGACCATCGTCACCGCGGATCACTCGCTGTCGGCGCAGTGGGAGCACACCGTGCTCGTCACGCCCGACGGGTTCGAGATCCTCACGCAGTCGGCGGGAACGCCGCCTCCCCCGCCCGCCTGACGGCACGATGAGCGCGACGCCGGTCGCCGTGCAGTCGCCGCCCGCGACGCGTCCGGCCGCGCTGCGCATCGCCGAGTGGCGCGACGCGCTGAAGCGCGGCCGCGCCGCGTTGCGCGACGCCTTCTTCTCCCGTCCCGATACCGGCGCGCTGCTGCGCGCGCACACGCGCCTCATCGATCGCATCGTGCTCGGCGCCTGGCGCGAGCTCGGCGTCCCCGACGCGCTGGCCCTGATGGCGGTGGGCGGGTACGGCCGCGGCGGCCTCTTTCCGCATTCCGACGTGGACATCGTCGTGCTCCTGCCCGAGCAGCCGCGCGACGACGCCGACGCGGCGGTGGAGCGCTTCGTCACCACGCTGTGGGACATCGGCCTCGACCCCGGTCATGCGGTTCGCACGGTAGCGCAGTGCCAGAGCGAGATGAACGCCGACGTCACCGTGCGCACCAGCCTGCTCGAGCACCGGCGCGTCGCCGGCTCGCGCGCGCTGTACGCCGATTTCGCGCGCAGCTTCGAGCGCGGCATGGACGTGCGCGCGTTCTACGCGGCCAAGACGCTGGAGCAGCAGCAGCGCCACCTCAAGTATCACGACGCCGCGTACAACCTCGAGCCCAACGTCAAGGAGAACCCGGGCGGCCTGCGTGACCTGCAGACGGTGATCTGGATCGCGCGCGCGGCGGGCCTCGGGCGCACCTGGCGCGAGCTCGCGCAGAACGGCCTGATGACCTTGCCCGAGGCGCAGGCGGTCTCGCGACAGGAGCGGCTCATCGGCGAGCTCCGCGTGCGCCTGCACTACCTTGCCGACCGGCGCGAGGACCGGCTCATCTTCGACCAGCAGGCTGCGCTGGCGCGCGAGCTCGGGTTCGCCGACACGCCCGCGCGCCTCGCGAGCGAGCAGCTCATGCAGCGCTACTACCGCGCGGCGAAGGTCGTGCGGCAGATGAACACGATCCTGCTGCAGAACCTGCACGCGCGGCTCTATCCCGCGGCGACCGAGCCTTTGCCGATCGACGCGCAATTCCAGCGCGTCGACGAGCTCCTCGACATGCGGGACGAATCGCTGTTCGAGCGCACGCCCGCGGCGATGCTCGACGCGTTCCTCGCGCTGCAGCGCGACCCCGAGCTGAAGGGCATGACCGCCCGCACGCTGCGCGCGCTCGTGCGCAATCGCCCGAGGATCGACGCGGCGTTCCGGCGCGATGCCGCGAACCGCGCGCGCTTCCTGCAGATCTTCCGCGAGCCGCGCGGCCTCACGCACGCGCTGCGGCGCATGAACCTCTACGGCATCCTGGGCCAGTACCTGCCGGTGTTCGGGCGCATCGTGGGACAGATGCAGCACGACCTCTTCCACGTGTACACCGTGGACGAGCACATCCTCATGGTGATCCGCAACCTGCGCCGCTTCACCGAGGCGCAGCACGCGCACGAGTATCCGCTCTGCTCGCGGCTGATCGGCGACTTCGATCGCAAGGAAGTGCTGTATCTCGCCGGGCTCTTCCACGACATCGCCAAGGGACGCGGCGGCGACCATTCGACGCTCGGCGCCCGCGACGCCGTGCGCTTCTGCCGCGCCCAGGGCCTCGACGAGGACGACGCCGCGCTGGTCGGCTGGCTCGTGCGCGAGCACCTCACCATGTCCTCGACGGCGCAGAAGCAGGACATCACCGACCCGGCCGTCGTCGCCGTGTTCGCCCGGCGCGTGGGCACCGAGCGGCGCCTGATCGCGCTGTATCTGCTCACCGTAGCGGACATCCGCGGCACGAGCCCCAGGGTGTGGAATGCGTGGAAGGCGAAGCTGCTCGAGGACCTCTTCCACGCGACGCGCGCCGAGCTCACCGGCGGCTCCGCGGCGCGATCCATTCACGACAGCGTGCAGGCGCGCCAGGCCGAGGCGCAGCGTCTCCTGCGTCTCTACGCGGTGCGCGACGGCGCCGAGGAGGCGCTGTGGAAGCACCTCGACATAACGTATTTCCAGCGCCACACGGCCGACGAGATCGGCTGGCACGCGCGCCATCTGTACTGGCGCGTCGAGGCTGCCAAGCCCGTCGTGAAGGCGCGGCTCGCGCGCGGCGGCGCCGGCGTGCAGGTGCTCGCGTACCTCCCCGACCAGCGCGAGCTCTTCGCGCGCATCTGCGGCTTCTTCGGTCGCGCGGGACTGTCCATCCTCGAAGCAAAGGTGCACACGACACGTCACAACTACGCGCTCGACACGTTCGTCGTGCACGATCCGGCCAATCCGCTCGCGTCGTACCGCGACACGATGCAGTACATCGAGTACGAGCTCACCGAGCGCCTGTCCGATCCGCATCCGGTCGAGCCGCCGGCCGAAGGCCGCATCTCGCGGCAGCTCCGCCACTTCCCGCTGACACCCGAGGTGCAGATCTTCCCCGACGACAAGGGGACGCACTACATCCTCGAGGTCGTCGCGGGCGATCGCGCGGGACTCCTCGCGCGCATCGCGTACGTGCTCGCCAAGGCGAACATCAACGTGGTGAGTGCGAAGATCAACACGCTCGGCGAGCGCGCCGAGGATGTCTTCCTGATCGACGGGGCGCGCCTGCACGACGAGCAGGCGCTGCTGCGGCTGGAGACTTCGCTGTACGAGCAGCTCGTGGTCTAGCGGGCGGCGCCTTCGCGAGGCGCCGGACTATGCGTCGTCGCTCGCGACGTCCGGGAACAGCACCTCGGTGAATCCGAACCGCGAGAAATCGCGCACGCGCATCGGATAGAGGATGCCGTCGAGGTGGTCGGTCTCGTGCTGGACCACGCGCGCGTGGAAGCCATCCACCGTGCGGTCGATCGGATTGCCCTGGGGATCGAAGCCGGTGTAGCGGATGCGGGCCCAGCGCGGGACCACGCCGCGCAGGCCCGGCACCGAGAGGCAGCCTTCCCAGCCATCCTCCAGTGCGTCGGTGAGGGGCGTGATCACGGGATTGACGAGCTCCGTGTACGGGACGGGCTCGGCGTCGGGATAGCGCGGGTTGCGCTCGACGCCGAAGATGACCACGCGCGCGCCCACGCCGATCTGCGGCGCCGCCAGACCGGCGCCGTTCTGCGCCTTCATGGTGTCGCGCATGTCGGCGAGGAGCGCCTCGAGCTCGGACGTGCCGAACGCGCGCACTTCCTCGGAGCGCTGCAGGAGGCGCGGATCGCCCATGCGCAAGACGTCGCGGATCATTTGATAGCCTGCTCCTCCACGAGTGGGACCAGTTGCTCGAGCAGCGCGCGCACCTTGTCCATGGCGGATTCGATGACGCGCGCGATGCCTTCCATCGAGATCTGCTGCACGCTCTCGCCGCGTCCGGCGGCGTGGTTCACCACGACGCAGAGCGCCGCGTACGGCAGCTCGAGCTCGCGCGCGAGCGCGGCCTCGGGCATGCCGGTCATGCCCACCAGCGTGGCGCCGTCGCGCTCCATGCGGGTGATCTCGGCGGCGGTTTCCAGACGCGGACCGGAAACGGCCCCGTAGCACCCGCCCTCGACGACGCCGATGCCACCCGCGCGCGCCGCTTCGACGCAGGCGGCGCGCAGCACCGGCGAGTATGGATGCGTGAAATCGACGTGCACGACCTGCTGGTCGCCGCCGTCGAAGAAGGTCTGCGCACGCCCCGCGGTGTAGTCGATGAGCTGGTCGGGCAGGACGAGATCGCCGGGACCGGCCCCCGTGATCGCGCCCACCGACGCCACCGCGAGCACCGCGGTCGCCCCGCGCTGGCGCAGCGCCCACAGGTTGGCGCGATAGTTGACGCGATGCGGAGGAATCGTGTGCCCGTGGCCATGGCGCGGCAGGAACACGGCATCGCGGTCGGCGATCTGCCCGAACAGGAGCGGTCCCGACGGGTCGCCATAAGGCGTGCGGACGACCTCGCGGTGCGCCACCGCCAGGGTCGACAAGCGCGTCAGGCCGGAGCCACCGATGATCGCGAGCATGAAAGGGCGTTAGAGGGACGAGGCGCCCGAGGCGCCGGAGCAACAGCCTGCCGGCTAGCGGCGCCCGGCGGCCAGGCGGCTTTGAAATCCCAGACGATTCATGACACTATCATAGAAACTTGCGGTGCCATCGCAATTCCCACCGCCCCCGTATTCTAGCCGCGAAGGCGAGCGCTCATGTACCTGGACCGTCTCTTCAAGCTGATGGCCGACAAGCAGGCGTCGGACCTCTTCATCTCGTGCGGCGCGCCGATCAACATCAAGATCAACGGTATCGTCAGCCCGATTTCGACGCAGCCCATGGACACGGAGACCGTACGGCGCATCGCGTACGATCTCATGAGCAAGGAGCAGGCGCGCGAATTCGAGAACGAGATGGAGATGAACCTCTCGCATCTCGACCGGGCCGTCGGCAACTTCCGCGTCAACATCTTTCGCCAGCGCGGCACCATCTCGCTCGTCATCCGCTACGTGCGCAGCCACGTGCCGCCGTTCGAGGCGCTCAAGCTGCCGAAGGTGCTGCTCGATCTCGTCATGGAAAAGCGCGGCCTGATCCTGGTCGCGGGCGCGACCGGCTCGGGCAAGTCGACCACGCTGGCCGCGATGATCGACTATCGCAACAGCAACCGCTCGGGCCACATTCTCACCATCGAAGACCCGATCGAGTACCTGTTCGAGCACAAGCAGAGCCTCATCAACCAGCGCGAGATCGGCGTCGACACGCACGATTACGACAAGGCCCTGCAGAACGCGCTGCGCGAGGCGCCGGACCTCATCATGGTCGGCGAGATCCGGGACAAGGAAACGATGCAGTCGGCGCTCATCCACACGCTGACCGGTCACATGTGCCTGTCGACGATCCACGCGAACAACAGCTACCACGCGCTGTCGCGGATCATCAACCTGTTCCCCTACGACGCCCGCTCGGCGGTGCTGTCCGACCTGTCCATCGGCCTTCGCGCCATCGTCTGCCAGCGCCTGATCCGCAACAACGAGGGCCAGTTGCAGCCTGCCGTGGAGATCCTCCTCAATACCGCGCTCATCGCCGAGCTGATAAAGAGCGGCGAGTTCGCGCAGATCAAGGAAGCCATGGAGCAGTCGCTCTACCCGGGATCGCAGACCTTCGAGCAGGCGCTGTGCCGCATGTACCTCGACGGCGTGATCACGTACGACGAGGCGATGTCCGGCTCCGATTCCCCGACCAACCTCGCATGGCTCATCAACCAGAACAGCCCGACGTCGCGCGTCGATTCGATCGAAGGCGCGGAGCCGGACGGCAAGCGGCGCACGATGGCGGCCGACTTCGAGTCCATGACGATCAGCCCCGAGATGCTGGAGCGGTCGCAAAACTTCTGACATCTCGTTCAACCGGACGAGGCGGTACGTTCCTTCGAGTTGGAGAGCGTCTCCTGGGGCGAGCGACGCGGCGCCTTCCGGCGCGGCGCGCGCTGCTTTGCTAACATCGCCGGTGTGGACTCGCCCGGCACCGGCACGCTCGATCTCGCACGCGCGCTGATCGCGCGGCGCTCAATCACGCCCGACGACGCCGGCTGCCAGGCGCTGCTCGCGCAGCGGCTCGCCCCGCTCGGCTTCGCATGCGAAACGCTCAGCATGAACGGCGTGACCAATCTCTGGGCACGACGCGGCAGCGCGGCGCCGCTGGTGTGCTTCGCGGGACACACCGACGTCGTGCCGACCGGCCCGACGGCCGAGTGGCATTCGGATCCGTTCGAGCCGACGGTGCGCGACGGCTACCTCTACGGCCGCGGCGCCGCCGACATGAAGAGCTCGCTGGCGGCGTTCGTGACCGCGATCGAGACTTTCATCGCACAACACGACGCGCACGACGGGTCGATCGCGCTCCTCGTCACCTCCGACGAGGAAGGGCCGTCGATCGACGGGACCGCGCGCGTGGTCGAGCGGCTCGCCGCGCGCGGCGAGCGCATCGACTACTGCGTGGTGGGCGAGCCGTCATCGGTGGACATCCTCGGCGACATGGTGAAGAACGGCAGGCGCGGAACGCTGTCGGGCACGCTCGTCGTGCACGGCGTGCAAGGCCACATCGCGTACCCGCATCTCGCGCGCAACCCGATCCACCTTGTCGCCCCCGTGCTCACCGAGCTGGCCGCGATGCGCTGGGACGAAGGGAATGCGTATTTCCCGCCGACCACCTGGCAATGCTCGAACATCCATGCGGGCACCGGCGCAGGCAACGTCATACCGGGACACCTGGAAGTGATGTTCAACTTCCGCTACGCGACGGCGAGCACGCGCGAGTCGCTGCAGTCGCGCTTCGAGGAGGTGCTGCGCCGGCATCGACTCGACTACACGCTCACCTGGACCGGGCACGGCCGGCCGTTCCTCACCCCGCGCGGACGGCTCGTCGACCTCGCGTCGGACGTGATCCGGTCGGTGAGCGGCGTGACCCCCGTGCTGTCGTGCGAAGGGGGAACCTCCGATGGACGGTTCATCGCGGACATCTGCAACGAGATCGTCGAGATCGGCCCGGTGAACGCGACGATCCACAAGCTCGACGAGCGCGTCGCCATCGCCGAGCTCGAGCCGCTGTCGGCGATCTACCGCGGCCTGCTCGAGCGGCTACTCCTTCCCGCGGCGGCGGCGTGAATGCCCCGGCCGAGCTCGAGTCGCTGCGCGACTGGCTGCGCTGGGCCGTGACGCGCTTCGGTGAAGCGCGGCTCGCCTTCGGGCACGGCACCACCAACGCGTATGACGAAGCGGCCTACCTGGTGCTGCACGCATTGCACCTGCCGCTCGACCGGCTCGAGCCCTTCCTCGACGCGCGCCTCACGCACGCCGAGCGCGGCGAGCTCGCAGCGCTCTTCACGCGCCGCATCGACGAGCGCGTGCCGGCCGCGTATCTCACGCGCGAGGCGTTCCTCGGCGAGTTCAGGTTCTACGTCGACGAGCGCGTCATCATCCCGCGCTCGTACATCGCCGAGCTCCTGCCCGACGGCCTCATGCCATTCGTCGGCGACGCGCACGCGGTGCAAAGCGCGCTCGACCTCTGCACGGGCTCGGGCTGCCTCGCCATATTGCTCGCGCACGCCTTTGCCGAAGCCGACATCGACGCGGTGGATCTCTCCGCCGACGCGCTGACGGTGGCCCAGCGCAACGTCAGCGATTACGGCCTCGCCGGCCGCATCAACCTGATCCGCTCGGACCTCTTCGCCAACCTGCCCGAGAAGAGCTACGACCTCATCATCAGCAATCCGCCGTATGTGACGGCGACGGCCATGGACGAGCTGCCGGCCGAGTACCGCCACGAGCCCGCGATGGCGCTTGCCGGCGGCGACGACGGCCTCGACGCGGTGCGCACGATCCTGCGCGACGCGCCGCGCTATCTCGCGCCGGGCGGCACGCTCGTCGTGGAGATCGGCCACAATCGCGCCGCCGCCGAGGAGGCGTTTCCGCGGCTCGCCTTCACGTGGCTCGCGACCTCCTCGCCCGAGGAAGCGGTGTTCGCGGTGAGGCGCGAGGAAATCATCGCCGGGCGCTGACGCCCCTGGAGGCCGTGCGGCGCAGAGCTATCGTCTGCGTCCCGCCGGCTCCTTCTCCCGCTGGTCGAGGCCGAAGAACTGCTGGATCCTGCGCACGAACTCGCTCGCGCGGCTCGAGGCGTGACGCGCGCGAGCGTCCGCGTCGAGCGCGCGCAGCGTGGCGTCGTTGGCGGCCTGGCGTTGCACCAGCATGCGCGCGAGCGCGTCGGCGAGCTCGGGGCGCGCCTGGATGATGGCGTCGAAGCCGCGCTTGTCGAGGCGATAGCACAGCGCCTCGCCGTCGGCCACGACCGTCGCCGCGCGCGGCTGACCGAGGAGCAGCCCCATCTCGCCGAAGTACGCCGGCGCCACGAGCCGAGCGAGCTCGTAGCGGCGATCCTTGCCCTCGTTGACGACGCGCACGGCGCCTTCCGCCACGAGGTACAGCGATTCCGCTTTCTCGCCGCTGTGGAAGATCACGTCGCCGTCGGCGAAGAGCAGCGGGCTGAGCTCGGCCGCGAGCGCGTCGCGCTCCTCGTCGGTAAGCGGTCCGAAGAGATCGCTGCTGCGGAGCGCGCGCAGTCGCGCCGCGCGGTCGGCCTGCGCCTGCTCGGGACGCGCGTCCGCGCGCATCTCCACCACCCGCTGCGGATACGGGATCGTGAATCCCTCGCGCGCGATCGCCGCGAACAGGTGAGCACGGATCGCCGAGTCGGTGCGCCAGTAGTCCGCCGGATCGACGAGGCCGTAGCGCACCGTGTATTCGACGCCGCTCTCGTTGTAGTTGGTGCAGCCGATCTGCGGCGGCGGATCGCGAACCACGTTCGCGATCTCGGCTTCCGCGAGCGCGTGCTCGAGCCGCTCGATGACCTTGCTCGGCGTGTGTGCGAAGGCGAGCTGGAACGGCAGGTATCGCAGCCAGGCGTACGACTCCTCGCCGCGCCGCGCGAGCACCGTCACGCGGTTGTTCATGACCTGTGCGTTCGGGATGACGATCGTCTCGTTGAATATCGTCGCGATAGCCGTGTAGCGCCAGCGGATCGTGACCACCTGTCCGACGAGGTTGTCGATGCGTATCCAGTCCCCGATGCGGCAGGTCTTCTCCATCTGCAGCGTGAGGCCGCCCCACAGATTCAGTAGCGTCTGCTGTCCCGACAGCGCGAGCGCGCCGAGGAGCGCGGTGCCGGTGATCATCCCGGCGAGGTTCACGCCACCCGCCTCGAGGCGGTAGATGACGTAGCCGACCAGCGCGAGCGCCATGACGACGTCGTCGAGGATTTTCGGAATGTTCCGGCGCGCGAGCACCGTCTGGAACACGAAGATGATCGCGATGCGGAAGAAGCCGAACGCGACGAGCGCGAGACCCAGCTCGCGTGCCACGGCGTTCGCGGTCGGGCTGCCGAACCAGGACTGCAGGGTGTCGCGCCCCAGCACGATCAGGAGGCCCACGATCAGCACGACGAGCATGGGCACGAGCCCGCGCCGCCGGGACGATCCGAACGCGAACGCGATCAGCGTCAGCACCAGCGCCATGCCGGCGAAGATGATGGCCGCGTGCAGGGTGGGGTCCGTGAACATGGGGCGCGCCGCATTATAGGGGCGGTATCGCCCGGGGTGCGCAAGGCGGGTCGGACGGCGCGGCCGCGTGCCGGGCGTCGCGTAGAATCGGCGGTTTCCCGGGAGAACGGACAATGCCCGCACGTACCGGCGGCGAGCTCGTCGTCGCCAGCCTGCTCGCGCAGGGCGTGAAGCACGCCTTCGGCGTCCCCGGCGAGAGCTTTCTCGCCGTGCTCGACGCCCTCTACGACGTCCGCGATCGCCTCGACTTCATCGTCTGCCGGCACGAGGGCGGCGCCGCCTACATGGGCGAGGCGTATGCGAAGCTCACCGGACGGCCCGGCGTCGTGCTCGTCACGCGCGGACCCGGCGCATCCAATGCGGCGATCGGCATTCACACCGCGGTGCAGGACTCGACGCCGCTCATCGTGCTCGTGGGCCAGGTCGGCACCGACGCGATGGATCGCGAAGCTTTCCAGGAGATCGACTACCGGCGCATGTACGGCGCGAGCGTGAAGTGGGCGGCGCAGATCGATCGCGCCGATCGGGTGCCCGAATACATGGCGCAGGCCTTTCGCCGCGCGCTGGCCGGCCGCCCGGGTCCTGTGGTGCTCGCGCTGCCGGAGGACATGCTCGCCGCGCGCGCCGACGTGCAGGACCCGCCGCGCATCGACGCCATCCGCATCGCGCCGACGGCGCAGGACGTGGCCGCCGCGCAATCGCTGCTCGCGGGCGCCAAGGCGCCGCTGTGCCTCGTGGGCGGACAGCGCTGGGACGCCTCCGACTGCGATGCGCTGCGCGCGTTCAGCGACACGACCGGGATCCCCGTCGCCTGCGCGTTCCGCCACCAGGACCTAATCGACAACCGGCATCCGCACTATGCCGGCGACGTGGGCATCGGCATCAATCCGAAGCTCGCGGCGCGCGTGCGCGACGCCGACGTGCTGCTCGTGGTCGGTGAACGCCTTGGCGAGATGACGACGTCGGGTTACACGCTGCTCGACGTTCCGTTGCCGCGCCAGGCACTGATCCACGTGCACCCGGGCGCCGAGGAGATCGGGCGCGTCTACCAGCCGACGCTCGGCGTCATCGCAACACCCGGCGAATTCCTGCGCGCGCTCGATGCGACACGCCTCGCCGACGCGCGATGGCGCGTGCAGGCGCGGTCGGCGCACGCGGACTACGAGGCGTGGCGCACGCCGCGTCCCGCGCCCGGCGACGTCGATCCCGGCGCGCTCGTGCGCATGCTCGACGAAGCGCTGCCCGACGATGCCGTGGTGACGAACGGTGCCGGCAATTGCACCGTATGGCTCCATCGCGGCTTTCGCTATCGCGGGCGGGGCACTCAGCTCGCGCCGTACGTCGGCGCGATGGGCTACGGCGTGCCTGCCGCGATCGCGGCGAAGATCCTTCACCCCGGCCGCGTGGTGGTCTCGTGGAACGGCGACGGCTGCTTCCTCATGAACGGCCAGGAGCTCGCGACGGCGGTGCAGTACGGCCTCGGCGTGATCTTCGTCGTCGTCGACAATGGCATGTACGGCACGATTCGCATGCATCAGGAGCGCACGTACCCGGGACGCGTGTCCGGCACCGACCTTCGCAATCCCGACTTCGCCGCGCTTGCGCGCGCGTACGGTGCGCACGCAGAGACGGTGCTTCGCACCGACGAATTCCCGGCCGCGCTCGAGCGCGCGCGCGCGCACGGCGGCCCGGCCCTGCTGCACGTGCGGATCGATCCGCAGGCGCTCACGCCGAACGCATCGCTCGACGCGCTGCGCGCGCAGGGCCTCGCCGCCCGCAAGGCGACGACCGCCTCGGCATGATTACGCATGCGTTGAGCCCCGCCGGGCGGGACACGCTCGCACGGTTCGTCGCGCGCAAGCCGCTCTTCACCTTCGACATCGACGGCACGCTCGCGCCCATCGTGGCGCGCCCCGAAACGGCGCGCATCCCCGACGCCTTGCAGGACGCGCTGCGCGGCCTCTGCGAGGTCGCGCCGGTCGCTGTGCTCACCGGGCGCGGATCCGACGACGCTCGCCGCATGCTCGCGTTCGAGCCACGCTACGTGCTCGGCAATCACGGCATGGAGGGGCTGCCGGGTTGGGAAGCGCGCACGCGCGCCATGGCGAAGGTGAGCATGGCGTGGCGCGATGCGATCGCGTCGTCCACCGATCCGGCGCTGGCCGAGGCGGGCATCGTTCTGGAGGACAAGCGCTACTCGCTGTCCCTGCACTATCGGCATGCACCCGACCACGAGCTCGCTGAGCGCGTCATCCGCCGTCTCATCGCGTCGCTCGCTCCGCCACCCAAGGTCATCCCCGGCAAGTGCGTCGTGAACGTGCTGCCGCCCGGCGCGCCCACCAAGGGCGACTCGTTGCGCGAGTTGCTGCTCGAGCACGTGCCGAGCGGCTGCGCGGTGTATGCCGGCGACGACGACACCGACGAGCATGTGTTCGACCTGCCGGCGGACCTCGTGCTCGGCGTACGCGTCGGCTTGCGCGAGGACAGCGGCGCCGCGCTCTACGTCGACGATCCCGCCGAGATGCTCCTGCTCACGCGATTCCTGGTCGAGCTCTCCACTTAGGATGGTGTCGACGCTGCGAGACCAGCGCCTGCGTGTACGCCTTCACGGCACCGGCGGGTGCTCGGTATCCGGGGGCACGAGGAACTCCAGCGCAGCGGGTACCACGCGCACGTCGATCTGCACGGTGTCGTCGCGGACGCTGCCGTCGCCCGGCCAGAATCGATCGTCGAGGTGCAGTGGAAATCCGCTCCACCGCAGCACGAGATGGCGGCCCTGCCGCGACGGCCACTGCGCGGGACGCAATGCGCCGCGGCGCCAGCTCTGCAAGTGCTCGCGGAATTGCGCGCGCGCGGAGTCCTCGACGCTCACGATGTCGAGCAAGCCGTCGCCCGGTCGCCCCTGTGGCGCGAGGAAGAGGTTCGGACCGATGAACTGCGTGTTCATCGCCTCGAGCATCACGTAGGCGCCTGAGATGTCGTCACCGTCGAGCGTACCCTCGATGCGCGTGGTCGCATGCGACGAGACACGCTCCGAAAGCATTGCCAGGATCGCGGCGAGCTTCTCCGCCGGCGCCGCGCCGTCGGTGTGCGCGCTCCGGTCGGCCGCCCGCATGCCCCAGGTGAAGAGGCCGCACCCGAGCCCTTCGACGAGGTAGCGACAACCCCAGGGGCCCTCCGCGCGGCAGGCGTCGAACACAAGACGCCGCGCGCTGTTCCACGCCTTGACCTGCGCATCGGCGCCGCAGTGCTCGGTGCCGAGCGTCATCGCGATGTTGTTCGCCGTGCCGGCGGCCAGCACCGCAAGCGGAACGCCGCGGCCGATCATGCGGCGCGCGACCTCGCCGACGGTTCCGTCGCCACCGACGATAGCGACGAGATCCGCGGGGGCGTCGAGCGCCGTCTCCCAGCCCTCCTCCGTCGCCTGCACGCGAAGCGTGTGCCCCTCGCCGCGTATCAGCGTCGCCAGGTCGTCGACGTCGACGCGCGCGCTACCCGCGCCAGCCCCGGGATTGTGGATCAGCGTCACGCGCATGACGTCACGCCGTCGCCGGAACGATTGGCGCGTGTGCCGGACCAATGGGACTGAAGCGAGGCTCGATCATGCGCATCCTCATCACCAACGACGACGGAATCTACAGTCCCGGCATCGTGGCGCTCGCCGAGGTCGCTCGCCGTTTCGGCGAAGCCTGCATCGTCGCACCCGACGTGGAGATGTCGTCTGCCGGACATTCGATCACTGCGGGCCGGCCTTTGTCCTACAAGCGCACGCCCAACCGGCCGGTCGAAGCGTATCGCGTCAACGGCACGCCCGCCGATTGCGTTGCACTCGGCACCCATATCTGGGGCAGCGTCGACGTCGTGCTGTCGGGCATCAACCTCGGCAGCAACCTCGGCAACTCGATATGGCACTCCGGCACGCTGGCCGCGGCCAAGCAGGCGGCGCTCCTCGGCCTTCGCGGCATCGCGCTCAGCACGCCCGTCGGTGACGACGAGCCCGACTTCGAGCGCATGAAGCCGTGGGTCGCGGCCGTGCTCGAGACGCTGCTGCCCGCGACGGCGCTGCGCCTCGTCAACGTGAACCTGCCGGCGGAGACGCCGCGGGGCCTGCGCTGGACGTGCCAGTCGGTGCGCCACTACGACGGCAAGGTCGTGCCCGGCACCGACCCGATGGGCCGCCGCCACTACTGGATGACCGTCGTGCCGCTGCAACCCGCCGAGCCCCGCACCGATCGCTGGGCGGTGGAGCACGGCTACATCGCGATGACGCCGCTGCGGCTCGACCTCACGGATCACGCCATGCTCGAGCGTGCCGAGGAGCTCGTGTCCACCGATCACGTCACGTTCGACGCCGCAGCATCGTGATCTTGAACGTTATGCGAAGACGCGCGAATGCCGCCGGATAGCGCCGCACGCCGCACCGATGCGCTGCTCGAGCCGGGCCGGAACTGCTGGCGGGTCGAGCACGCGCACCGCCTGTCGTTCCTGGTCGACGGTGCAGCCTATTTCACGGCGGTGCGCCAGGCGTTGCGCCAAGCGCGCCATTCCTTCTTCATTCTCGGCTGGGACATCGACAGCCGCATGCTGCTCGTGCCCGAGGGCGCGAACGACGGCTATCCCGAGCCGCTCGGCGATTTCCTGAACGCCGTCGTCGCGCGCCGCCGTGGCCTGCGCGGGTGCATCCTGAGCTGGGACTTCGCGATGCTGTATGCCTTCGAGCGCGAATGGCTGCCTGTGTACAAGCTCGACTGGCGAACACACCGAAGGCTCACGTTCCGGCTCGATGCGCGCCATCCGATGGGCGCGTCGCATCATCAGAAGGTCGTCGTGATCGACGACGCCGTCGCATTCGTCGGCGGATTCGATCTCGCGCAGCGCCGCTGGGACACCTCGTCGCACGCGCCGGACGAGCCGATGCGCCGTGACAGCGACGGCAAGCGGTACGGCCCGTTCCACGATGTGCAGGCGCTGGTCGACGGCGACGTCGCGCGCGCGCTCGGAGACCTGTGCCGCGATCGCTGGCGCCGCGCCGGCTGCCGCAACGCGCCGCCGGCGGTGGACGCGCCGGACCACGATCCCTGGCCGAGCGACGTCGCGGTGGACATCGCCGATGCCGAGGTCGCGATCGCGCGCACGGAGCCCGCCTACCAGGGCTCGCCGGGCGTTGCCGAAGTGCGTCAGCTGCACCTCGACGCGCTCGCGGCCGCGCGCGATCGCATCTTCATGGAGAACCAGTACTTCAGCTCGAACGCGATCGGCAGCGCGCTCGCCGAGAGGCTGCGCGAGCCGCGCGGCCCCGAGGCCGTCCTCGTGTCACCGCGCACCGAGAGCGGCTGGCTCGAGGAGACCACCATGGGCGTGCTGCGAGCGCGCCTGTACCGGCGGCTCGTGTCGGCGGACGCGCACAAGCGATTCCGGATGTACTGCCCCCAGCTCGCCGGCCTCGCCGACCATGCATGCCTCAACGTGCACAGCAAGGTGATGGTCGTCGACGACGAGCTGCTCACCATGGGCTCCGCGAATCTCAGCAATCGCTCGCTCGGCTTCGACACCGAGTGCAACCTCGCCATCGAGGCGCGGGGCGACCCGCGGCTGCGCGCGGCGATCGGCGCGCTGCGCGATCGGCTGCTCGGTGAGCACCTCGGCGTAGCGCCCGAGCGTGTCAAGGACGCGCTCGGCGCGCACGGCAGCTTGATCCGCGCCGTCGAATCGCTGCGAGGCAACTCGCGCACGCTGACGCCGCTCGAGCCGCGCATCTCGAGCGACGTCGATGCGCTCGTGCCGGACGCGGCGGTCATCGACCCCGAGCAGCCGCTCGTCTCGGATGCGGTCGTGCGCGACTTCGTGCCGGAACACGCGCAGAAGCCGTTGCGCGGACGCCTCATCGGCCTCGGCGTCCTCATCTGCGCAATCGCGATCCTGGCCGTAGCATGGCGCTGGACCCCGCTGCGCGACTGGCTCGACCTCAATGCCCTCATCGGCTACGCGGATCGCCTCGACGAACTGCCGGCTACGCCGGTGCTCGTTCTCGTGGCGTACGTGGTGGCGGGACTCATGGTGGTTCCGGTCACGGTGCTCATTGCCGCGACCGCCGTGGTGTTCGGCCCGGCGCTCGGCGCCGTGTATGCGCTCGCAGGAAGCCTGCTCTCCGGGCTCACGACCTACCTCATCGGTCGCACGCTCGGTCGCGAGACGGTGCGAAGGCTCGCGGGCGAACGCCTCAACGCCATCAGCCGCAAGCTCGCCGAGCGCGGCCTGCTGGCGGTCGTGCTCGTGCGCATCATGCCGGTGGCGCCGTACAGCATCGTGAACATCGTCGCGGGCGCGTCGCACATCGGCCTGCGCGATTTCCTGCTCGGCACGGCAATCGGCCTGCTGCCGGGCATACTGGGCATCGTGCTGTTCGTCGACCGCATCGTGGCAAGCGTGCAGAATCCGAGCTTCGTCACGTTCGCGCTGCTGGCGATCATCGCGGGACTGCTCGGCGGAAGCGCGGTGATGCTGCAGCGCCGCCTCGCGCGGCGCGATCGCGCGCCAGCCACCGCAGGCGACTGAGCCGCTCCATGAGCGTCGATCGCCTGCGCCTCGCGTCGTACAACATCCACATCGGCATCGGCCGCGATGGACGGTTCCATCCCGAGCGCGTCGCCGACGTGGTGCGCGAGCTCGACGCCGACGTCATCGCCTTGCAGGAGGTGCAGCTCGGCGCCGGGACGTTCGACATGCTGGCGCACCTGCAGGCCGCGACCGGCTACGCGTCGCTGCCCGGTCCGACGCTGATGCATCCGACGCACGGACGCTACGGCAACGCCCTGCTGTCGCGCCATTCGATCGTGGCGCACCGCCGCCTCGATCTCTCGGTTCCCGGGCACGAGCCGCGCGGCGCCCTCGATGCGACGATCGCCTGCGGCGAGGGCGTCACCCTGCGCGTGATGGCGACGCATCTCGGCCTGCGCCCTACCGAGCGGCGCTACCAGGTGCAACGGCTGCTCGGCGAGGTGAACGCCGATACTCATCGCGGTCCGACGGTGCTGCTCGGGGACCTGAACGAATGGTTCCTGTGGGGCCGTCCGCTGCGCTGGCTGCACGCGCACTTCGGCCGGCCGCCCTCGCCGGCGACCTTCCCGGCGGGACGTCCCGTGGCGGCGCTCGATCGGATCTGGGTGAAACCGCGCGCGTGCCTCGGCGGTATCACGGTGCACCGCAGCGCGTTGTCGCGGCTCGCCTCGGACCATCTGCCGATCCTCGCCAATCTCGACCTCCAACGATGCCGCGTGCCGTCGCTGCTGGGCAGCATGCAGTCGATCGCGGTGGAACCGGCCTGATGCAAGCCGAAGACGCTCGAAAGACGCCGAAGCCCGACACGGCGTAGGACAAACGCCGATTCCGCCATCGGCGCCGGCATGCGTAAATCGGGGGAGCGCCCAAGGCGCCACGCGTGCATCTCATTCTGCGAACAACGAGCGGACGGCAGACGATCCCCATGAGAAACCCGACGCAACGGCTCATCGTGGTGTCGAACCGGCTGCCGTTCGTCGTGACACGCGACGGCGACAGCAAATGGCAGGTGCAGCCGGGCTCCGGGGGCCTCATCAGCGCGCTCGTGCCGATCCTTCGGCAGCGCGGTGGTACCTGGATCGGCTGGCTCGGCACCGAGGCGCCCGCCTCGCGCGAGCTCGACCAGGTGCTGGCCGACGTCGGCGCGGGCTGTGGCTACAACCTCGCGCCCGTCATGCTGAACGCGTCGGAGGTCCACGACTTCTACCAGGGATTTTCCAACGAAATCGTCTGGCCGTTGTTCCACGACCTTCAGTCGGTATGCAACTTCGACCCCGTGTACTGGCGCACGTACAAGGCGGTCAACCGCAAGTACGCGGAAGCGGTCGCGGCGCGCGCCCGGAGCGACGACTTCATCTGGGTGCACGATTACCATCTCATGAACGTCGGCGCCGAGCTTCGCGCGAGCGGCGTTCGATCGAGGCTCGGCTTCTTCCTGCACATCCCGTTCCCGTCGCTCGATCTGTTTTCGAAGCTGCCGTGGTGCACGCAGCTGATCGACGCGCTCCTGCAGTACGATCTCATCGGCTTCCAGACCGCGCGCGATCGCCGCAATTTCGTGCAGTGCGTCCGCGCGCTGGTGCCCGATGCGCAGTTCGAGGGCAAGGGCCCGGTGCTCACCGTCCTGCGGAGCAATCGCAGCATCCGCGTGGGCGCGTTCCCGATCAGCATCGACGTCGACACGATCGTGCGCCAGGCCGCGACCGCGGAGGTCACGCGCAAGGCCGCGGAGATCCATCGGCTGCTGCCGAACCGCACGCTCGTGCTCGGCATCGACCGGCTCGACTACACCAAGGGCATTCCGCATCGCCTGCAGGCGTTCCATGACCTGCTGCACCGCTGCCCGCACATGCGCGGCCGTGTGTCGCTCATCCAGGTGGTCGTGCCGAGCCGTGTGGACATTCCCGAGTACGACGAGCTCAAGAGCACGATCGAGCAGCTCGTGGGCCGCATCAACGGCGAGTTCATGAAGCCGGGAGGCTGGGTGCCGGTGTGGTACGTGTACGGCCATCTGACGCCGACCGAGCTCCTCGCGTATTACCGCGCGGCCGACGTCGCGCTGGTGACACCGCTTCGCGACGGGATGAACCTCGTCGCCAAGGAATACTGCGCGGCAAGCCTGTCCGAGGATGCCGTGCTGATCCTGTCCGAGTTCGCGGGCGCCGCCGCGGAGTTGCGCCGCGGGGCGCTGCTCGTGAACCCCTACGACATCGAAGGTGTGGCGGATGCCATTCGCGTGGCCTGCGCCATGGAGCCTGCCGAGCGGCGGGCCCGCATGCGCCGGATGCGCCACGCGATCCGCCGGCATGACGTATTCTGGTGGGTCGACGCCTTCCTCGACGCCGCACTTGCGCCCGAGGGCGCGGCGACGAGCGCGCAGCAGGTGCCGATGCTCGAGATGGACACCGAAGCCCTGCACGCCGCCAACGACGCCGTCGAGCTGCCCGAGAATCCATCCGAGCCCGCACAAACCCGCCGACCGCACGCCAACCTGCTGAATTGAGATGCAACGCCCGCGTGCGCCGCGGCGAGCGCCGCGCGCGGGGTTGTTTCGTCCGCCTACCGTGCCCAAACCGCATGCCGACAGTCCTTCGCCCCCTGCAGCGCCGGCCACCGCGGCCGACGAGAGGGCGCGCTCGGCTCTCACCGACTACGACCTGCATCTCTTTCGCCAGGGCTCGCACTACCGCCTCTACGAGAAGCTCGGCGCGCATGTGCTGCGCAGCGCCGGCGCGACGCGCTTCGCCGTGTGGGCGCCGAACGCCGAGCACGTGTCGGTCGTCGGCGACTTCAACGCGTGGGACGGCGCGCGTAATCGCCTGACGCCGCGCAGCGACGCTTCCGGGATCTGGGAAGGTGTCGTGCCCGGCGCGCAGCCGGGGCATCGCTACAAGTATCGCGTGCGCTCGCGCCATCGCGGGTACCAGGCGGACAAGAGCGATCCCTTCGCCTTTGCGACCGAGGCCCCGCCGCACACCGGATCGGTCATCAACGCGCTCGAGTACGCGTGGCAGGACGAGGCGTGGATGCGCACGCGCGCGCAGCGCAACGCGCTCGCTGCGCCGATGTCGATCTACGAGGTGCACCTCGGCTCGTGGCGGCGCGATCCGGGGCAGCCCGATCGCCTGCTCGGCTATCGCGAGATCGCTCCGCTGCTCGCGGACTACGCCGCGCATATGGGATTCACGCACGTCGAGCTGATGCCGATCACCGAGCATCCGTTCTACGGCTCGTGGGGCTACCAGACGACGGGGTACTTCGCCCCCACCGCGCGCTACGGATCGCCGGAAGACTTCATGGCGTTCGTCGATCACCTGCACCAGCGCGGACTCGGCGTGATCCTCGATTGGGTGCCCTCGCATTTCCCGAGCGACGAGCATGGTCTCGCGTACTTCGACGGCACGCATCTCTTCGAGCATGCCGATCCGCGGCAGGGCTTTCATCCCGAATGGCGCAGCTGCATCTTCAACTACGGACGCCACGAAGTGCGCGCGTTCCTGCTCTCGAGCGCCCTCTTCTGGCTCGATCGCTACCACATCGACGGACTGCGCGTCGACGGGGTGGCGTCGATGCTGTATCTCGACTACGGCCGGCGCGCGGGCGAATGGGTGCCCAACGTTCACGGCGGGCACGAGAATCTCGAGGCGGTCTCGCTGCTGCGCGAGCTGAACGAAGCGGTCTACCAGGCGCATCCCGACGTGCAGACGATCGCGGAGGAGTCCACGGCATGGCCGCAGGTCTCGCGGCCGACATGGCTCGGCGGACTCGGCTTCGGGCTGAAGTGGAACATGGGCTGGATGCACGACACGCTCAAGTTCTACGCGCTCGACCCCGTGTATCGCCAGTTCCACCACGGCGAGATCACCTTCAGCCTGTGGTACGCGTTCAGCGAGAACTTCGTGCTGCCGCTGTCGCACGACGAGGTCGTGTACGGGAAGGGCTCGCTGATCGGCAAGATGCCCGGAGACGACTGGCAGCGCTTCGCCAACCTGCGCTGCCTGCTCGGGTACATGTGGGGGCATCCCGGCAAGAAGCTGCTGTTCATGGGCGGGGAGTTCGGGCAGTGGCGCGAGTGGAACCACGACCAGAGCCTCGACTGGCACCTCACGCAATATCCGATGCACGCCGGCCTGTCCGCCTGGGTGCGCGACCTGAATGCGCAACTCGCGCGCGCGCCGGCCCTGCACGAGCAGGACTTCGAGGCCGCAGGCTTCGCGTGGATCGATTGCTGCGACGCGGCGAATAGCGTGATCGCATTCGTGCGCCGCGCGCGCACCGAGGCTGCGCCGGTGCTCGTCGTTTGCAATTTCACCCCGGTGGTGCGGCAGCGCTACCGCCTCGGCGTACCGATCGCGGGCCGCTGGCGCGAGGCGCTCAACAGCGACGCGGTGGTCTACGGCGGCAGCGGCACGGGCAATCTCGGTGGCGTCGAGACCGAGCGCGTGCCCGCGCACGGGCACGCGCAGTCGGTCGTCCTGACGCTGCCGCCGCTCGGCATCCTGTTCCTCGAGCCCGCCTGAGCATGGCGACGAGGTCGATGCCCGACGGCCGCAAGCGCGTCGTGATCGAGAACGTGAAGCCGTGCGTCGACGGCGGGCGGTTCCCCGCCAAGCGGTGCGCCGGCGACAGCGTGCTGGTCGAGGCCGACATCTTCATCGACGGTCACGAGCTCATGCGCGCGATCCTGCTCTATCGGCGCCGGGGCACGGTGCGCTGGAGCGAGGTCGAGCTGGCGTTCGTGGGCAACGATCACTGGCAGGCGAGCTTCGACGTGCCGCAGCTCGGTGTGTACGAATACGCCGTCACCGCGTGGCCCGATGCGTTCACGACCTGGCGTCACGATCTCGCGCGCTGGACCGATCCTGACGACGTGCTCGTGTCGCTGCAAGTGGGTGCTGCACTCCTCGGCGAGACCGCGCGACGGTCGCGAGGCGCCGACGCGCGCGCGCTCCGCACATGGAAGGAACGGCTCGAATCGGCCGGCGACCCGATGTCGCGTCGCGCCGACGCACTCGACGAAGCGCTGTCGACGCTGGCCGCGCGATACCCGGACCGGCGTCGCGCCGCGACGTCGGAGACGTACACGATCGCGGTCGATCCGCCGCGCGCCGGCTTCTCCGCCTGGTACGAGATGTTCCCGCGCTCCGCCGCGAGCGGGCAGGCGCACGGAACGTTCCGCGACGTCGAGGCGCTCCTGCCTTACGTCGCCGGCATGGGCTTCGACGTGCTGTACCTGCCGCCGATCCATCCGATCGGCACGACCAAGCGCAAGGGCCGCAACAACGCGCTCGCCGCCGCGCCCGGGGATCCCGGCAGCCCCTGGGCCATCGGATCGGCCGAAGGCGGTCACAAGTCGATCCATCCCGCGCTCGGCACGCCCGAGGATTTCCGTCACCTCGTGTCGGCCGCGCGCGAGCAGGGCGTGGAGGTCGCGCTCGACATCGCGTTCCAGTGCTCGCCCGATCACCCTTACGTGACGGAGCACCCCGCGTGGTTCAGGCATCGCCCCGACGGCAGCATCCAGTACGCGGAGAACCCGCCCAAGAAGTACCAGGACATCTATCCCTTCGACTTCGACACCGACGACTGGAAGGCGCTGTGGCACGAGCTGAAGAGCATCTTCGATCACTGGATCGGCGAAGGCGTGAAGATGTTCCGCGTCGACAACCCGCACACCAAGCCGTATCCGATGTGGGAGTGGATGATCGGCGAGATCCGGCAGCGACACCCCGACGTGATCTTCCTCGCCGAAGCGTTCACGCGGCCGCACCCGATGCACTGGCTCGCGAAGCTGGGCTTCAACCAGTCGTACACGTACTTCACGTGGCGCAACACCAAGCAGGAGCTGACCGAGTACTTCACCGAGCTCGCGCTGTCCGATTCGCGCGAGTACTTCCGGCCCAACGTGTGGCCCAACACGCCCGACATCCTGCACGAGTACCTGCAGGGAGGCGGCCGGCCGGCCTTCATCGCGCGCCTGGTGCTCGCGGCGACGCTGTCCGCCGACTACGGCATCTACGGGCCGGCGTTCGAGCTGATGGAGCACGTGCCGCGCGAGCCGCGGTCCGAGGAGTATCGCGACTCGGAGAAGTACGAGATCCGCAACTGGAACCGTGAGCGGCCCGACAGCCTGCGGCCGCTCATCGCGCGCGTGAACGCGATCCGGCGCACGAATCCGGCCTTGCATCACAACTGGCGGCTGCGCTTCCACGCGATCGGCAACCCGCAGCTCATCTGTTACTCCAAGACCACCGACGACCTGTCCAACGTGATTGTCGTGGCCGTGAACCTGGATCCGCGCTACACGCAGTCGGGCTGGACGAGCCTGTCGCTCGCCGAGCTCGGTCTCAACGACGGCGAAGCATACGAGGTGCACGATCTGCTGACCGACGCCAGGTACCGCTGGCAGGGAGCGCACAATTACGTCGAGCTGCGCCCGGCCGAGATACCGGCGCACATCCTGCGCGTGCGCACCGGCACGCCGCCACCACGAACATGAGCGCCCTGCGAGAAACCGCCCTTGCGAGCTCCGTCGCCGTCGCGCCCGACACGGCCGCCGATCCACTCTGGTACAAGGACGCGCTGATCTACCAGCTGCACGTCAAGGCGTTTCGCGACAGCAACGCCGACGGCATCGGCGATTTCCAGGGATTGACCGAGTCGCTCGACTACATCCGCGACCTCGGCGTGGACACCGTCTGGCTGCTGCCGTTCTACCCGTCGCCGCTGCGCGACGACGGTTACGACATCGCGGACTACCACGGCGTGCATCCCAACTACGGCACGCGCCACGATTTCCGCCACTTCCTGCGCGAGGCGCACCGGCGCGGCCTGCGCGTGATCACCGAGCTCGTGATCAACCACACGTCCGACCAGCACGCGTGGTTCCAGGCGGCGCGGCGCGCGCCCCGCGACTCGGCGAAGCGCGACTACTACGTGTGGAGCGACGACCCGAAGAAATACGCCGGCACGCGGATCATCTTCACCGACACGGAGAAGTCGAACTGGGCCTGGGACGACCTCGCGCAGCAGTTCTACTGGCACCGTTTCTTCAGCCATCAGCCCGACCTCAACTTCGACAATCCGAACGTCCTGAAGGCGGTGCTGAAGACGCTGCGCTTCTGGCTCGACATGGGCGTCGACGGGTTCCGGCTCGACGCCATTCCCTACCTGTGCGAGCGCGAAGGGACGAACAACGAGAACCTGCCCGAGACGCATGCGGTGATCAAGCAGATCCGCGCCGCGCTCGACGAGCACTACACGGGGCGCCTGCTGCTCGCCGAGGCGAACCAGTGGCCCGAGGACGTGCAGGAGTACTTCGGCAACGGGGACGAATGCCACATGGCATTCCACTTCCCGCTGATGCCGCGCATGTACATGGCGATCGCACAGGAGGACCGCCATCCGATCGTGGAGATCATGGCGCAGACGCCGGATCCGCCGCCCAACTGCCAATGGGCGGTGTTCCTGCGCAATCACGACGAGCTCACGCTCGAGATGGTGACGAGCCGCGAGCGCGACTACATGTACCAGATGTACGCCGCGGACCCGCGCGCGCGCATCAACGTCGGCATCCGTCGCCGCCTCGCGCCGCTGCTCGACAACGACATGGACCGGATCCGGCTGATGAACAGCCTCCTCCTGTCCATGCCGGGCACGCCGGTCATCTATTACGGCGACGAGATCGGCATGGGCGACAACGTCTATCTCGGCGACCGCGACGGCGTGCGCACGCCGATGCAGTGGAAGCCCGAGCGCAACGCCGGCTTCTCCACGGCGGACCCGCAGCGGCTGTACCTGCCGCCGGTGATGGACCCGATCTATGGCTACCAGGCGGTCAACGTGGAGGCCCAGTCGCGCGAGCCGTCGTCGCTGCTCAACTGGATGCGCCGCATGCTGTCGGTGCGCAAGACCGTGAAGGCCTTCGGGCGCGGCACGCTCACGTTCCTGCATCCGGGCAACCGCAAGGTGCTCGCTTACCTTCGCGATTACGGCGAGGAGCGCATCCTCTGCGTTGCGAATCTCTCGCGCACCGCGCAGCCGGTCGAGCTCGATCTCGGCTCCAGCAAGGGGCGCGTTCCGGTCGAGCTCTTCGGACGCACGGCGTTTCCGCCGATCACGGATCGCCCGTACATGCTGACGCTGCCGAGCCACGGCTTCCTGTGGTTCCGGTTGACCCGGAACGAGGAAATGCCCGCCTGGCACGAGGAGCGCAGGCCGTCCGAGGAGCTGCCGGTGCTGGTGCTCTTCGATGGCTGGAACAGCCTCTTTCGCGACCGCGTCGTGCCGTGGCGCATCGGGCTCGCCGAGCGCGTGCGCGCGCAGCTCGAGCGCTCGTTGTTGCCGAAGTTCCTCGCGCCGCAACGCTGGTTCGCCGGCAAGGATGCGGCGGTGACGCGGGTCGCGCTGCTCGATCACGTCGTCTGGCCCGATCGCGACGACCAGTCGTGGCTCGTGACGCTCGCGCAGGCCGAGCGCGAGAGCGCACCGCCGCAAACCTATTTCCTGCCGCTGGCGCTTGCGTGGGAGGACACCGACGAGGAGCGCCATCGCGCGCTCACCGCGGGCGCCATCGCCAAGGTTCGCCAGCAGGCCGCGATCGGCGTGCTGGCCGATGCGCTCGCCGACGAGCGCTTCTGCCGTGCGGTGGTCGAGGCGATCGGGGCGGCGCGCGAGTTGAAAGGCGCGCGCGGCGTATTCAAAGGCCAGCCGACGCGCCTGTTCGCGGAGCTGGCGGGCAGCGCACCGGGGCAGCTGCCGGTCCGCATGGGCAACGCGCAAAGCAGCAACACGACGGTGTCGCTCGGCCAGCAGCTCTTCCTGAAGGCCTATCGCCATGTGCAGGCCGGCGTGAATCCCGACGCGGAGATCGGTCGCTATCTCTCGGACGTCGCCCAGTTCCGCAATTGCATTCCCGTCGCGGGCACGCTCGATCACGTCGGCGAGGACGGCACGCCGACCACGCTCGTGCTGCTGCAAGGCTTCGTCGAGAACCAGGGCGACGGCTTCGCCTTCAGCGTCAACTACCTCGCGCAGTTCCTCGAGGCGCGCACGGCGACCGCCGACGCCGTGGTCACCGACGATCCGCATGGCGGCTACCTCGCGCTGGTGCGCACGCTCGGCACGCGCACCGCGGAGCTGCACATCGCGCTCGGCAAGGCGGCGAGCGATCCCGCGTTCAGGCCCGAGCCGGCCACGCAAGTCGACGTCGCCGCATGGTGCGCACGGGCGCGCGAGCAGGCCATGCACACACTCGACCGGCTGGCACAGCGCCTTGCCGCGCTGCCCGCGGGCGTGCGCGCGGACGCGGAACAGGTGCTCACGCGGCGCAACGCGATCGCGTCGAGGCTCGCCGATTGCTCCGGCGCCGTGGGCAAGCCGCTCATTCGCATCCACGGCGACTATCACCTCGGCCAGGTGCTGCTGGTGCAGAACGATTTCGTGATCACCGACTTCGAGGGCGAGCCGGCGCGGCCGCTCGCGGAGCGGCGGCGCAAGCAATCGCCGCTGAAGGACGTGGCCGGCATGCTGCGGTCGTTCGACTACGCGATGCACAGCGCCGTTAGGCGGGTCAGCGCCGATCGCCCGGACCTGGTGCCTGCGCTGCTGCCGCTCGCCCAGCGCTGGCAATCCGAGGCGGTGCGCGCGTATCTCGAGGCGTATCGAGCGACGATGTCGCTGTCGGCGCTGCTGCCCGACGAACCCGCCGTGCAGGCGGTGCTCGATTTCTTCGTTATGGAAAAGGCGCTCTACGAGCTCGCGTACGAGCTCGACAATCGCCCGGACTGGGTCGCGATACCGCTGCGCGGCATCGCGTCGGCTGTGCAAACCGCATAGACCCTGGGAGCCGCCATGGAACCGATCCAGACGTTGTGGGAGCCCGCGCGCGAATTCCTGATCCAGGTCGCGCACTTCCTGCCGCGCGCACTGATCGCGGTCGTGATCGTCATCGCCGGCTGGCTCCTCGCCAAGGTCATCCGCTTCGCCGTCGTGAAGGCGCTGCGCGCCATCAACTTCCACATCGTCACCGAGAAAGCCGGTATCGACGGCTTCCTGCGCGAAGGCGGCGGCGGCGTCGACACGGTCGACGTGCTGGGCCTCCTCATCTACTGGCTCGTCATCCTCACGGCGCTCCTCATCGCGTTCAACGGCCTGGACCTCGCGTACGTGTCGGATCTCATCAGCCGCGTGGTGCTGTTCGTGCCGCGCGTGATCCTCGCGGTCGTGGTCCTCGCGTTCGGCGCGTACTTCGGTCGCTTCGTCGGGCGCGCGGTCATGGTGTATTGCCGCAACATCGGCATGCCGGACGCGACGCTGCTCGGACGGCTCACCACCTACGCGGTCGTGGTGTTCGTGTTCGTCATCGCGCTCGATCAGCTCGGGCTCGGCGACATCATCCGCCAGGCGTTCCTGATCATCCTCGGCGCGGTGGCGCTCGCGCTCGCGCTGGCGTTCGGGCTTGGCGGGCAGAAGCGTGCCGCGCAGTTCCTCGATCGCTGGTCGCGCACGCACGAGCCGGTCGACGAGCCGCCGGTCGAGACGCCCCCGCGCGGGCCGAGGCGAGGCCTATGAAAACGCCGCCGCGCGCGCTTCGAGGCGTTTCGACGGTGTGGCGCGGATCGCCCGCGGCCCTCGGCGCGACCTGGGACGGCGAAGGCGTCAACTTCGCGCTCTACTCCGAGAACGCCGAGCGCGTGCAGCTCTGCATCTTCGACCCGCAGGGTCGGCGCGAAGTCGAGCGCATCGACGTGCCCGAGCGCACCGACTTCGTGTGGCACTGCTACCTGCCGGAGGCGCGGCCCGGCATGCTGTACGGCTACCGAGTGTACGGTCCGTATGCACCCGAGCAGGGCCACCGCTTCAACGCGAACAAGCTGCTGCTCGACCCGTACGCGCGCCAGATCGTCGGCCAGATGCGGTGGAGCGATGCGCACTTCGGCTACCGCGTCGGGAACAAGCGCGAGGATCTTTCGCTCGACACGCGCGACAGCGCGTCGGGAATGCCGAAGTGCCGGGTCGTCGATCCCGCTTTCACCTGGCACGACGACGCACCACCGCGCACGCCGTGGAAGGATACGGTGATCTACGAGCTGCACGTCAAGGGCTTCACCAAGCTTCACCCCGATGTGCCGCCGCAGCTTCGCGGCACCTATGCCGGGCTCGCGACGGCGCCGGTGCTCGATTACCTGCGCCGTCTCGGCGTCACCGCCGTCGAGCTCCTGCCCGTGCACACGTTCGTCGACGACAAGCGCCTCATCGAAATGGGGCTGCACAACTACTGGGGCTACAACACCATCGGCTTCTTCGCGCCCGAGGCGCGTTACAGCGCGACCGGCGCGCTCGGCGAATTCAAGACGATGGTGAAGGCCCTGCATTCGGCCGGGATCGAAGTCATCCTCGACGTTGTCTACAACCACACCGCGGAAGGCAATCAGCTCGGACCCACCCTGTCGTTCCGCGGCATCGACAACAAGGTGTATTACCGGCTCGCGCAGGACCCGCGGTTCTACATCGACTACACCGGTACCGGCAACTCGCTCAATACGCTGCACCCCATCACCCTGCGACTCATCTTCGACAGCCTGCGCTACTGGGTCACGGAAATGCACGTCGACGGCTTCCGCTTCGACCTCGCCTCGACGCTCGCGCGCGAGCAGAGCGGCTTCGACGCGTTCGGGTCGTTCCTGGACATCGCCCGGCAGGACCCGGTGCTCTCGCAGGTGAAGCTGATCGCCGAGCCGTGGGACGTCGGCGAAGGCGGTTACCGCGTCGGGGGCTTCCCACCCGGATGGTCGGAATGGAACGATCGCTATCGCGACGCCGTGCGCTCGTACTGGAAAGGCGACGGCGGCGTCGTCGGCGAGCTCGCGAGCCGGCTCTCCGGTTCGAGCGACATCTTCGGTCCCAGCGGCCGGCCTCCCACGGCGAGCGTGAACCTCATCACCGCGCACGACGGCTTCACGCTGCGCGATCTCGTGAGCTACAACGACAAGCACAACGAGGCCAATGGCGAGGACAATCGCGACGGCCATTCCGACAACAAGAGCTGGAATTGCGGCGTCGAGGGCCCCACCGACGATCCCGCGATACGCGCGCTGCGCATGCGCCAGATGCGCAACTTCCTCGCGACGCTGTTCTTCTCGCAGGGTGTGCCCATGCTGACCGCGGGTGACGAGCGCGGGCGCACGCAGGGCGGCAACAACAACGCCTACTGCCAGGACGACCAGATCTCGTGGGTCGACTGGGGGACCGACGACGAAGGTGAGACGCTGCGCGCGTTCGCCGCCCGCGTGATCGAGCTGCGCAACCGGCACCCGCTGTTCCGCCGGCGCACGTTCTTCCGCGGCCGCGCGGTGCACGAGGACAGCGAGAAGGACCTCGTCTGGTTGAACCCCGACGGCCGCGAGATGACCGACGACGAGTGGAACCAGGGATTCGCGCGCTGCCTGGGCGCGCACCTGTCGGGACGCGGTCTCACCGAGCGCGACGAGCTCGGCAAGCCGGTCGAGGACGACGATCTCGTGATCCTCCTCAACGCCCACCACGACGTGATCCCGTTCAAGCTCCCCGGCAACGGCGACGGCGCGCAATGGGAGGCGCGCATCGATACGGACGTCGCCCACGGCGTGCCGGGCCAGGTCATCTGGGCGCCGCAGTCCGAGTATCCACTCCAGGGGCGATCGCTCGTCCTGCTCTGTCGTCCGCGATGATTCGCCAGCATGCAATGCCGTTCGGCGCCCGCGTGGACGCCGACGGGGTCACGTTCCGCTTGTGGGCGCCCGGCGCGTCGCGCGTCGAGCTCGGCCTCGATGACGACCGCGGCAGCACGCGCTGGCACGGCTTGTCGCGCGCCGAAGCGGGCTGGTACGAAGCCACGATGTCCGAGGCACGCGCCGGCACGCGCTACAGGTATCGCATCGACGGCGACCTCGTCATCCCCGACCCGGCGTCGCGCTGGAATCCCGGTGACGTCCACGGCGCGAGCGCGGTCGTCGACGCGGCTTCGTTCGAGTGGCGCGACGGCCCGTGGCGGGGTCGTCCGTGGCACGAGGCCGTCGTGTACGAGCTGCATGTCGGCACGTTCTCGCCGCAGGGCACCTTCCGCGGGGTGGCGGAGCGCCTCGACCACGTAGTGTCCCTCGGTGCCACCGCGATCGAGCTGATGCCGCTCGCCGACTTCCCGGGCGAGCGCAACTGGGGCTACGACGGCGTGCTGCCCTTCGCGCCCGACGCGCGCTACGGCACACCCGATGACCTCAAGGCACTCGTGCAAGCGGCGCACGCGCGCGGGCTCATGGTCCTGATCGACGTCGTCTACAACCATTTCGGTCCCGAGGGCAACTACCTGCACCGCATCGCGCCGCCCTTCTTCACCGAGCGCCATCGCACGCCGTGGGGCGCAGGCCTCAACTTCGACGGCGCCGACAGCCGCCCGGTGCGCGACTTCTTCATCCACAACGCGCTGTACTGGATCGAGGAGTTCCACCTCGACGGCCTGCGGCTCGATGCGGTGCACGCCATGCACGACCGCTCGACGCCGCATTTCGTCGACGAGCTGGCGCGGGCGGTGCGCGCCGGCCCGGGGCGCGAACGGCACGTGCACCTGGTGCTCGAGAACGACGTCAACGACGCGGCTCGCCTCGCGGGCGCTGCCGCGCTCGCGCCGCGCGCCGACGCACAGTGGAACGACGACGTGCATCACGCGCTGCACGTGCTCGTCACCGGCGAGACGGACGGCTATTACGCCGACTATGCGGCCGAGCCGGTGCGCCTCTTCGGCCGCGCCCTCGCCGAAGGCTTCGCCTACCAGGGCGAGCCTTCGCCCTACCGCCACGGCGCGCCGCGCGGCACGCCGTCGACCGGCCTGTCGCCGCTCGCCTTCGTCAACGCCACGCAGACGCACGACCAGGTCGGCAACCGCGCCTTCGGCGAGCGCATCGCGACGCTCGCCGCCGCGCGCGGGCGCGAGGATGCGCTGCGCGCGCTCGTCGCCTGCGTGCTGCTCGCGCCCTCGCCGCCGATGCTGT
>DATJIS010000017.1:0-43252 GCA_035493035.1 Casimicrobiaceae bacterium
AGATGTTCCGCAGCCCGAACGAGCGCACGCACCTGTTCCAGATCGTGTTCAGCCGCGGCAACATCAGCTCGAAGAACTACCCGATTAGCCGGGCGTTCCTGTACCGCGACGACGCGCCCGTGCCGACATGACCGCGGCCGCGGCCTACGCGGAGCGCCGGGACGCGCTCGTCGCCGCGCTGCGCGCGCGCGGGCCGGGCCCGATCCGGCTGCGCAAGGAGACGTCGAACCTGTTCCGCGACCGCGCCCGCCATGCCGGGAGCGCGCTCGACGCCCGCGCGTTCGATCACGTGCTGCAGGTCGACGCCGCGCGCAACTACGTCGACGCGGAGGGACTGGTCACGTACGAGCGCCTGGTCGCGGCCACGCTGGCGCACGGCTTCATGCCGGCCGTCGTGCCGGAGCTGAAGACGATCACGCTCGGCGGCGCCGCCGCGGGCGTGGGCATCGAAGCGTCGTCCTTCCGTCACGGACTGGTGCACGAGACCCTGCTCGAGCTCGACGTGCTGAGCGGCAGCGGGCAGGTCGTGACGTGCGCCCGCGACGGCGCGCACGCCGATCTCTTCTACGGATTTCCGAACTCCTACGGCACGCTCGGCTACGCGCTGCGGCTGCGTGCCCGCGTCGTGCCGGTCCGGCCGTACGTGGCGGTCACGCGCAGGCGCTTCGACAACGCGGAAGCCTTCTTCGCCGCGGTGGCAGCCGCGTGCGACGGGGATGCGGACTTCGTCGAGGGCGTCGCCTTCGCGCCCGGCGAGCTGTACCTCTGCGAAGGGCGATTCGCGTCGCAGGCACCGTACGTCAGCGACTACACCTACACGCAGGTGTTCTACCGGTCCGTTCGCACCCGCAGCGAGGACTATCTGACGGTGCACGATTTCATCTGGCGCTGGGATACCGACTGGTTCTGGTGCTCGAGCAACCTCGGCGCCCAGAATCCGCTGCTGCGCCGCGTGTACGGGCGCAAGCGGCTCGGCTCGCACACGTATCAGAAGATCATGCGGTGGAACAGCCGCTGGGGCATCACGCGGCGCATCGACGCAGTGCGGCACGGCTACCGCGAATCGGTCATCCAGGACGTCGACATCCCGATCGCTCATGCGGCGCGGTTTCTCACGTTCTTCCAGCGCGAGGTTCCGATCGCACCGGTGTGGATCTGCCCGTTGCGCGCGGGCGCGGATGCCGACCGCTTCGCGCTCTACCCGATGCGGCCGGGTGCGCTGTACGTCAACTTCGGCTTCTGGGACGTCGTGCGCTCCGCCGAGGCGCATGCACCGGGGCACTTCAATCGCCTGATCGAGGACGAGGTGCGCGCCTTGTCCGGCATCAAGTCGCTCTATTCCGACAGCTATTACACGCGCGAAGCCTTCGATGCCCTGTACGGCGGCGCGGCGTACGCCGCGCTGAAGGCGCGCTACGATCCGGGCGGCGCCTTCCCCGGCCTCTACGACAAGACGGTCCTCAAGGCGTAGGCCGGCCGAAACCCGCCGCGCGCCCCGGTGGTCCAACGGCCATGAGGGGCGCCGAAACCGCCGTCGTCGAGCCGGCCGCGCGTGCCGTTGCGGCGCAGGCCCGACCGCTCACGAGCGAGCGCGATGAATGCGCGCTGATCGAGCGCGTGCGCCACGCACGCACCGTGCTGATCGGTGAAGCATCGCACGGTACGCAGGACTTCTACGCGCTGCGCGCCGCGCTCACGCGCCGTCTGGTCACGGACCACGGCTTCGTCGCGGTCGCGCTGGAGGCCGACTGGCCCGACACGTTTCGCGCGCACCGCTACGTGACGCATCGCAGCGACGATGGCGACGCGGACAGCGCGCTGCGCGATTTCCGCCGCTTCCCCGCGTGGATGTGGCGCAACGAGGTGATGCGCGATTTCTGCGAATGGCTGCGCGAGCACAACCGCGGCCGTCGCCCGGACGCGCAGGCCGGGCTCTACGGCCTCGATCTCTACAGCCTGCACGCGTCGATCGAGGCCGTGCTGCGTTACCTCGACGCCGTGGATCCTGCCGCCGCGCAGCGGGCGCGCCTGCGGTACGCCTGCTTCGAGCACTACGGCGACCCGCAGCGCTACGGGCTTGCCGCGAGCGGCGGCTCCGAGAGCTGCGAGCGGGAGGTCGTCGAGCAACTCGTCGATCTTCGCCGGCGCGCGTCCGATCTCGGGCGCATCGACGGTTACCCGGCGCGCGAGGAGTTCTTCTCCGCGGAGCAGAACGCGCGGCTGATCCGCAATGCCGAGCAGTACTACCGGGCGATGTTCCGCGGGCGCGACGAATCGTGGAACCTGCGCGACCGACACATGGCGGAAACGCTCGATTCGCTGCGCGACCGGCTCGGCGCCGACGCCGGCATCGTGGTGTGGGCGCACAACTCGCACCTCGGCGACGCGCGCGCCACCGAGATGGGCCGCCGCGGCGAGCTCAACCTCGGGCAGCTCGTGCGCGAGCGCTATGGCGAGGCGACGCGCTCGATCGGGTTCTGCACCTACAGCGGAAGCGTGACGGCGGCGACGGACTGGGATGCGCCCGCCGAGCGCAAGCGCGTGCGCCCCGGGCTGGCGGGCAGCTGCGAGGCCTTGATGCACGCAACCGCCGGCGAGCGGTTCTGGCTCGATCTTCGCGATCCGGCCACCGCGCGTGCGACACGCGACGAGCGGCTGCAGCGCGCGATCGGCGTCATCTATCGCCCGCAAACGGAGCGCTGGAGCCACTATTTCGGGGCGCAGCTCGCGAATCAGTTCGACGTCTACGTCCACGTCGATCGCACCGAGGCCCTGCGGCCTCTCGAGGCCTCCTCGGCGTGGACCGCGGGCGAGCCGCCCGAGACCTATCCGACCGCGCTGTGACGCTCGGCGGCGCTTCCGGCGCGCCGGTCCAGGGATTGCTTTACCCCCGGGGGCTTTCGCGCTAGATTGCGCGCGTCGTCGCGCCGCCCGCGGCGCTATCCGCACCGCACCGAGGTTCCCATGCGCATCGTTCCACTCGCTCGCCTTTTCGGCGCTCTCGCCTTCTCCGCGGCGCTCGTGGCCGCCGCACCCGCGCCCGCGCAGGACCTCAAGATCGCCGTGGCTGCGGACGTCACATCGATCGACCCGCATTTCTTCAACCTCTTCCCGAACAACAACGTCGCCGAGCACATCTTCGGCAAGCTGGTCGAGATGGACCCCGACTCGCACATGATCCCGGGCATCGCGACGTCGTGGAAGACGGTGGATCCGACGACCTGGGAGTTCAAGCTGCGCAAGGGCGTGAAGTTCAGCGACGGGACCGAGCTCACCGCCGAGGACGTGAAGTTCACGCTCGATCGCGTGCCCAACGTGCCGAACAGCCCCGGCCCGTTCACGCCGTACACCAAGCTCATCACGTCGGTCGAGATCGTCGACCCGTACACGATCCGGTTCAAGTACGCGACTCCGTATCCGCTGGCGCCGAACGACATGTCCACGATCTACATCGTGTCGAAGAAGGCCGCCACCGGCGCGACGACCGAGGACTTCAACAGCGGCAAGGCCGCCATCGGCAGCGGGCGCTACAAGCTGGTGCGCTACGTGAACGGCGACCGCGTCGAGCTCACGCGCAACGACGGCTATTTCGGGGAGAAGCCCTACTGGAAGAATGTCACGTTCAAGATCATCAAGAACGAGGCCGCGCGCGTCGCCGCCCTGCTGTCCGGCGACGTCGACGCCATCGAGCAGCCGCCCACCGCCGACCTGCCGAAGATCAAGGCCGATCCGAAGTTCGTCGTCACGTCGAAGATCTCGCATCGCGTCATCTACTTCAATTTCGATCACCTGCAGCGGTCGAGCCCATTCATCACGGCGAAGGACGGCAAGCCCCTCGACAAGAATCCGCTCACCGACGTGCGCGTGCGCCGCGCGATCTCCAAGGCGATCAACCGCCAGGCGATCGCGGACCGCGTGATGGAGGGCCAGGCCATTCCCTCCGGCCAGCTCGTGTCGGACAAGCTCTTCGGCAACGTGCCCGGCCTCAAGCCCGACGCGTACGATCCCGCGGGCGCCAAGAAGCTCCTTGCCGAAGCCGGCTATCCCGACGGTTTCAATCTGACCATTCACGGCCCGGCGGGCCGCTACGTCAACGACGAGAAGATCGTCCAGGCGGTGGCGCAGATGCTGACGCGCGTGGGCATCGTGTCGAAGGTCGAGACCGCGCCGATGGGACCGTACTCGTCGCGCGCGGCCAAGCAGGAATTCAGCTTTCACATGGTGGGCTGGGGCGCCTCCACCGGCGAGGCGAGCTCGCCGCTGCGGTCGCTGCTCGCCACCTGGGACCCGAAGAAGGGCATGGGCGCGGTGAACTGGGGCCGCTACAGCAATCCCAAGGTCGACTACCTGATCGAGCAGGCGCTGCAGCAGGTCGACGACGAGAACCGCAGGGTGATGCTGCAGCGGGCAACCGAGCTGGCGATGCAGGACCTCGGTATCATGCCCATCCACTTCCAGTTCACGATCTGGGCTACCAAGAAGGGCGTCCAATACATCCCGCGTACCGACGAGTACACGCTCGCCTACCAGTTCCGGCCGGCCAAGGAGATGGCTGCGGCCAAGTGACGCCGCGCGCCGCGCGCACGCCGGTCCGGAGAGAGCCGTGCCTTCGCGCGGCTCGGAGCGGCGGCGCGTGATCCCTCCTGCTCCACCTTCGTAGGTTCCTGTCTTGCTGGTATTCATCATTCGCCGCGGCTTGCAGAGCGTGGCGGTTCTCTTCGCGATGTCGCTCCTGGTGTTCGTCGGGGTGTATGCCGTCGGCAACCCGATCGACATCCTGATCAACCCGCAGGCGGACCAGCAGGATCGCGAGCGCGCGATCCAGGCGCTCGGACTCGACAAGCCGCTGTGGGCGCAGTACCTGAGCTTTCTCAACGGGGCCGTTCACGGCGATCTCGGCCGCTCGTTCGTGCACAGCACGTCCGCGCTGGGCCTCATTCTGGAGCGCATGCCTGCGACGCTCGAGCTCGCGCTGGCGGCGATGCTCATCGCCATCGTGCTCGGCATCCCGCTCGGGCTGTGGGCGGGCTTGCGTCCCAACGGCTTCGCGGGACGCACCATCATGGCCGGGTCGATCCTCGGGTTTTCGCTCCCGACGTTCTGGGTCGGGTTGATGCTGATCATGGTGTTCTCGGTCATTCTCGGCTGGCTGCCGTCGAACGGCCGCGGACCGACCACCGATCTCCTCGGCGTCCCGGTCTCGTTCCTGTCGCTGGAGGGCTGGCGCCATCTCATCATGCCGGCCACGAATCTCGCGCTCTTCAACCTTGCGCTGATGATCCGCCTGACGCGCTCGGGGGCGCGCGAGGCGCTGCTGCAGGACTACGTGAAGTTCGCGCGCGCCAAGGGCCTCACCAACACCCGCGTGATCGGCGTGCACGTGCTGCGCAACATCCTCATTCCCATCGTGACGGTGATCGGCCTGCAGTTCGGCTCGCTGATCGCATTCGCCATCGTCACCGAGAGCGTGTTCGCGTGGCCCGGCATGGGCAAGCTGCTGATCGATTCGATCAATCTCCTCGATCGCCCGGTCATCGTCGCGTACCTGCTCGTGATCGTGACGTTCTTCATCGTGATCAACCTGGCGGTCGATGTGCTGTACTCGGCGCTCGATCCCCGCGTGCGGCTGACCGACGCGAAGACCTGACGCGCATGAGCACCGTCCTCGACGCCTCCACCGGGCCGGCCGCTTCGCCGCGCGCGGCGCAATCGCCGCTGCGCCGCATCTGGCGCGACTTCATCGACAACCCCATCGCCGTGGCGGGGCTCGCGATGCTGGTCGTCATCGTCCTGGTGGCGATACTGGCGCCCGTCATCTCGCCGCAGAACCCGTACGACCTCGCGCAGATCGACGTGCTCGACAGCAAGCTGCCGCCCGGCGGGAAATCGGCTTCCGGCATGACGTTCTGGCTCGGCACCGACGACCAGGGGCGCGACATGCTGTCGGCGATCTTCTACGGGCTGCGCATCTCGCTCATCGTCGGCGCGAGCAGCACCGCGCTGGCGCTCGTCATCGGGCTCACGCTGGGCTTGCTCGCGGCGTATGTGGGCGGACGCGTCGACGGGCTGATCATGCGCATCGTCGACATCCAGCTCTCCTTCCCCTCGATCCTGATCGCGCTGATCCTGATCGCCGTGCTGGGCCAGGGCACCGGCAAGGTGATCGCGGCGCTGGTCACGGTGCAATGGGCGTATTACGCGCGCACGGTGCGAAGCGTCGCGCTCGTCGAGAAGCGCAAGGAGTACATGGAAGCGGCGCGCTGTCTTGCGCTCCCGCCGTCGCGGATCGTGTTCCGGCACCTGCTGCCGAACTGCCTGCCTCCGATGATCGTCGTGGCTACGGTGCAGGTGGCGGCCGCCATCGCGCTCGAGGCCACGCTCTCGTTCCTGGGCCTCGGGCTGCCGATCACCGAGCCGTCGCTCGGCCTCCTCATCGCGAACGGCTACCAGTACCTGCTGTCGGGCAAATACTGGATCAGCTTCTTCCCGGGAATCGCGCTGCTGCTCACGATCGTCAGCATCAATCTCGTCGCCGACCAGTTGCGCGACGTGCTCAACCCGCGGCTCGCGAAATGACGGAGCCGCCAAGCGCCGCGGCGCCGCACCCGGGTGCGCGCGGCCGGGCGGAAGACGCGGCCGAGGAGCGCCGCGCCGACCGGCCGAGCGATGCGCCGGTACTCTCGGTCGAGAAGCTGCGGACGCACTTCTTCACGCGTGCCGGCGTGGTGAAGGCAGTGGACGACGTGTCGTTCGAGGTCCGACGCGGCGAGGTGCTCGGTCTCGTCGGCGAGTCGGGCTCGGGCAAGTCGATGACCGGCTATTCGCTGATGGGCCTGATCGATCCCCCCGGTCGCATCGTCGAGGGCCGCATCCTCCTCGACGGCGAGGACCTGCGCGGGCTGTCCGCGGAAGCGATGCGCCAGGTGCGCGGCAACCGCATCGCGATGATCTTCCAGGACCCGATGATGACGCTGAACCCGGTCCTGCGCATCGACACGCAAATGATCGAGGCCATCCAGGCGCATGCGCGCGTCGGCGCCGCCGATGCGCGTGCGCGCGCACGCGAAGCGCTCGTGAAGGTCGGCATACCGTCGCCCGACGAGCGCCTCGCGGCCTATCCCCACCAGTTCTCGGGCGGGATGCGACAGCGCGTGGCCATCGCGATTGCGCTGCTCAACTCGCCCGCGGTGATCATCGCCGACGAGCCGACCACCGCGCTCGACGTCACCATCCAGGGACAGATCCTCTACGAGATGCAGCGCCTGACACGCGAGACCGGCACGGGGCTGATCTGGATCACGCACGACCTGTCGGTCGTCGCGGGGCTCGCCGACCGCGTCTGCGTCATGTACGCGGGACGCATCGTCGAGCAGGGCAGCGTCGAGGACGTTCTCGCGCGGCCGCGTCACCCGTACACGCGCGGACTGATCGATTCGGTGCCGTCGAACAACGTGCGCGGGCAGCGGCTGCGGCAGATCCCCGGCATGACGCCGTCGCTCCTCGCGCTGCCGCGCGGTTGTCCGTTCCAGGAGCGATGCAGTCACGCTCGATCCGACTGTGTCGTCGATCCGCCGATGCGGCCCTACGGCGCGCCGGATCAATCGATCCGTTGCCACCACCCGCTCGGCGAGGAAAGGATTCCCGCGTGAGCGCCGTGCAGGCCGCTGCGACGCCGCTCATCGAATTGCGCGGCGTTTCCAGGCGGTTCGTGAAGACGCTCGACGTCGCGGCGAAGATCGGACGCAAGCTCGGCGCGCACGTGTCCGAGGAGACGGTGCACGCCGTGGATCGCGTCGACCTCGCGGTCATGCCCGGCGAAGTCGTCGGGCTCGTCGGCGAGTCCGGTTGCGGCAAGTCCACGCTGGGGCGCCTCGCCGTCGGCCTGCTGGGCCTCTCGGAAGGCGAGCGGCGCTGGAAGGGCCAGCCGGTGGACCGTACGCGCGCCGTCGATGCGCGCGACCTTCAGCTTCGCATGCAGATGATCTTCCAGGATCCGTACGCGTCGCTCAACCCGCGCATGCGGGTGGTCGACATCGTCGGCGAGGCACCGGTCGTGCACCGGCTGATCGCGCCTCGCCAGCGCGTCGAATATGTCGGCCTGATGCTCAACCGCGTGGGCATGGATCCGACGCTGATGCGCCGCTACCCGCACCAGTTCTCGGGCGGGCAACGCGCCCGCATCGGCATCGCGCGCGCGCTCGCCGTCAAGCCCGAGTTCCTCGTGTGCGACGAGTCGGTGGCCGCCCTCGATGTGTCGATCCAGGCGCAGGTGCTCAATCTGTTCATGGAACTGAAGGGCGCGCTGAACCTGACGTACCTCTTCATCAGCCACGACTTGGGCGTTGTGCGATTCATCGCCGATCGCGTGGTCGTGATGTATCTCGGTCGCGTGGTCGAGACGGCGCCGGCCGCCGAGCTCTTCGAGCGTCCCAGCCATCCCTACACGCGCGCGCTCTTGGCCGAGATCGGCAAAGTCGAGCCGCGCAAGCGCACGTTCGTGCCCATCAAGGGCGAAATCCCTTCGCCGCTCGCCCCCCCGCCCGGCTGCCATTTCCATCCGCGCTGTCCCTACGCGATGCCGATCTGCCGCGAGCAGGTGCCGGCGCTCGACGAGGTGGCGCCCGCGCATCGCAGCGCCTGCTGGCTCAACGTCGCCGCGCACGCGTCGCCGGCGAGCCGCTGATCGCGCGGCCGGAGGCGCGCAAGTTGCGGGGCAATTTGCCCTGGATGCTGCGACGCGGTAAAATCTTCAGGTTTCGGATCGAGGCGTCCGCCACGAAGGCGCAAGACCAGGTCGCATGCGCGAAAAGCTCGTCGTCGGGAACTGGAAGATGCACGGCGGGCTCGAGTCGAATGCGGCGCTGCTCGATCGCCTGGCGGCCGCTGCCGCTTTGGCGAAGCGCCCGCTCGGCGTGTGCGTTCCGTTCCCGTATCTCGCGCAGGCGCAGGCCAAGCTCTCGCGCTCGAACGTCGCGTGGGGTGCGCAGGACGTGAGCCCGCATTCCAGCGGTGCGTACACGGGCGACGTTGCGGCGTCGATGCTCGCGGAGTTCGGGTGCCGTTACGTGATCGTAGGGCATTCGGAGCGGCGGCACGGGCACGGCGAGGCTGACGCGGTGGTGGGTGCCAAGGCGCGTGCCGCGCTGGCGGCGGGCGTCACGCCGATCGCCTGCGTGGGCGAGACGCTCGATGAGCGGGATGCCGGGAGCACCGAAGCGGTGGTCCTGCGGCAACTCGACGCCGTGCTCGGTGCGGTCGCGAGCGACGCGAAGCGCGTCGTGTACGCGTACGAGCCGGTGTGGGCCATCGGCACCGGGCGCACGGCAACGCCGGAACAGGCGCAGGCCGTGCATGCGCGCATTCGACAGGTGCTGTCGCGCGCCGGTGCGGACGCGGCGACGGTGCTGTACGGCGGGAGCGTCAAGGCGTCGAACGCCGCCGCGCTGTTCGCGATGCCCGACATCGACGGCGGCCTCGTGGGCGGCGCGTCGCTGGACGCGGATGAATTTTTGGCGATCGCGAATGCCTAAATCGGGCATGCACGCGAAGCCTGGAGCAGTTGGATGACGTACATCGAATCTGCGGTTCTCGTGCTGCACGTGCTGACGGCGATCGCCGTGTGCGGCTTCGTTCTCCTGCAGCACGGCAAGGGCGCAGACATGGGCGCCGCGTTCGGCAGCGGCGCGTCGGGCAGCCTGTTCGGCTCGGCGGGGTCGGCCAATTTCCTGTCGCGCACGACGGCGATCCTCGCGACGGTGTTCTTCTTCACGAGCATCGCGCTCACGTATTTCGGCACGCTGCACACCGGTGCGCAGGGCCTGATGGAGCGCGCGCTGCAGGAGCAATCGCAAAAGGCGGCGCCCGCGCCCAAGGCTTCCGACGTGCCGCAGCCGCAGTCGTCCGGCTCGGCGCCCGCGGCACCGACGGACACGAGCGCGCCCAAGTCGGGCGAAGTACCGAAGTGATTCAACGCCAGTCAACGGGAAACGGCGGGACCAGGACGGCGCGCTGGTACTGTTGCTCGTTGCCTGACGTTACCCGAATGCCGACGTGGTGAAATTGGTAGACACGCTGTCTTGAGGGGGCAGTGGCGAAAGCCGTGAGAGTTCGAGTCTCTCCGTCGGCACCACCCGATCCAGGCGCGCGGCACGGCGGCACGCGGCGCGCGACGCAGGACTGCCGCGGCGGCGAAGCAGCCGCGTGAAGCGACCATGCTCGAACAATACTTCCCCATCCTGCTCTTCATCGGCTTCGGCATCGTGCTCGGGCTGGTGATGCTCGGGGTCGGACGGCTCGTCTCGCCCAACCGCCCCGACCCCGAGAAGCTTTCGCCGTACGAATGCGGCTTCGAAGCGTTCGAGGACGCGCGCATGAAGTTCGACGTGCGCTATTACCTCGTCGCGATCCTGTTCATCCTGTTCGACCTGGAGATCGCCTTCCTCTTCCCGTGGGCCGTCGTGCTGAACGACATCGGGTTCTTCGGCTTCGCGGCGATGATGGTGTTCCTTGCAATCCTCGTGGTGGGCTTCATATACGAGTGGAAGAAAGGCGCACTGGAATGGGAATGAACATCCCTGGCGGGGTGACGCGATGAGCCTCGAAGGCGTGATGGAGAAGGGCTTCGTCACGACGAGCCTCGACAGCGTCATCAACTGGGCGCGCAACGGCTCCATGTGGCCGATGACGTTCGGCCTCGCGTGCTGCGCGGTCGAAATGATGCACGCCGGCGCGTCGCGCTACGACCTGGACCGCTTCGGCGTCGTTTTCCGGCCGAGCCCCCGGCAGTCCGACGTGATGATCGTCGCCGGCACGCTGTGCAACAAGATGGCGCCGGCGCTTCGCAAGGTATACGACCAGATGGCCGAGCCGCGCTGGGTCATCTCCATGGGCTCGTGCGCGAACGGCGGCGGCTATTACCATTATTCGTACTCGGTGGTGCGCGGATGCGACCGCATCGTGCCGGTCGACATCTACGTTCCGGGCTGCCCTCCGACGGCGGAGGCGCTGATCTACGGGATCATCCAGCTCCAGAACAAGATCTGGCGCACGAACACCATCGCGCGCTGATGGCCGATCGAATCGAAATCCTCTCGGCGGCGCTGAAAGAGGCGCTCGGGCCAAGCCTCCGCTCGCTCGACATCGCGCGCGGCGAAGCCACCATCGTCGTCGGCGCCGACGCTTACCTCGACACGCTGCGCACGCTGCGCGATCGTCCCGACCTGGCATTCGACATGCTGATCGACCTGTGCGGCGTCGACTATCGCGCTTACGCCGACGGCGCCTGGGAGGGACCGCGATTCGCGGCCGTGGTGCACCTGCTGTCGCTGCCGCACAACTGGCGCTTGCGCGTGCGCACGTTCGCGCCGGACGACGACCTGCCCGTCCTGCCGAGCATCATCGACGTGTGGCCCGCGGTGAACTGGTTCGAGCGCGAGGCGTTCGACCTCTTCGGCATCGTCTTCACCGGACATCCCGACCTGCGCCGGCTTCTCACCGATTACGGCTTCGTCGGTCATCCGTTCCGCAAGGACTTCCCGATCTCGGGCAACGTCGAGATGCGCTACGACCCCGAGCAGGGCCGTGTGATCTACCAGCCCGTGTCGATCGAGCCGCGCGAGATCACACCCCGCATCATCCGCGAGGAGAACTACGCGGACGAGCCCGGGTTCAGGAAGGGCTGAAGTGAAACAACCTTCGCGCTCGCTGCCCGCGGTGCAGTCGCACGCGCGCTTCGGGTCGGCCGCTCGGGTGTGACATGGCCGAGATCCGCAACTACACCATGAATTTCGGGCCGCAGCATCCGGCCGCGCACGGCGTGCTGCGGCTCGTGCTCGAGCTGGACGGCGAGGTGATCGAGCGCGCCGACCCGCACATCGGCCTGCTGCATCGCGCAACCGAGAAGCTCACCGAGACGCGCACGTGGATCCAGTCGCTGCCCTACATGGACCGGCTCGACTACGTGTCGATGATGTGCAACGAGCACGCCTATTGCCTCGCGATCGAGCGACTGCTCGGCATCGAGGTGCCCGAGCGCGCGCTGTACATCCGCACCCTGTTCGACGAGATCACGCGCCTTCTCAACCACCTGATGTGGCTCGGCTCGCACTCGCTCGACATCGGCGGCATGACGACGTTCCTGTACGCGTTCCGCGAGCGCGAGGACCTGTTCGACATGTACGAGGCGGTCTCGGGCGCGCGCATGCACGCGGCCTACTACCGTCCCGGCGGCGTCTATCGCGACCTGCCGGACCGCATGCCGCAGTACGAGGTGACGCATCGGCGCAGCGCGCGCGAGATCGCGAAGCTCAACGAGAACCGGCAGGGGTCGCTGCTCGACTTCATCGAGGATTTCACGCGTCGCTTCCCGGGCTACGTCGACGACTACGAGACGCTGCTCACCGACAACCGCATCTGGAAGCAGCGCACCGTGGGGATCGGGGTCGTGTCGCCCGAGCGCGCCATCGCGCTCGGCTTCACGGGGGCCATGCTGCGCGGCTCGGGCGTGCCGTGGGACCTGCGCAAGAGGCAACCCTACGCCATGTACGAGCGCATGGACTTCGACGTGCCGGTCGGCGTGAACGGCGACTGCTACGACCGCTACCTCGTGCGCATCGAGGAGATGCGCCAGTCGAACCGCATCATCCGCCAGTGCATCGACTGGCTGCGCGCCAACCCGGGGCCGGTCATGACCGGCAATCACAAGGTCGCGCCGCCGTCGCGCGAGGCGATGAAGTCGAACATGGAAGAGCTGATCCATCACTTCAAGCTCTTCAGCGAGGGCATCCACGTGCCCCCGGGCGAGGTCTACGCGGCGATCGAGCATCCCAAGGGCGAGTTCGGCGTCTACGCGATCTCCGACGGGGCCAACAAGCCGTATCGCATCAAGCTGCGCCCGCCGGACTTCGTGCATCTGTCCGCGCTCGACGAGATGTCGCGCGGCCACATGATCGCCGACGTGGTGGCGATCATCGGCACACAGGACATCGTGTTCGGGAGCGTCGACCGATGATCGCGCGCATCGTCTGCGCGCTGATCTTCGCCATCGCGGCGAACGTGGCGCTCGCGCAGACGCCGCCGGGGAAGCCCTCGGCACCTCCCGGCGACGACCAGCAGGTTCAGCCCACGCTGCGCGACGACAAGGACGTGATCGAGGCGTCGGAGAAGTGGCTGAAGCTGCTCGACGACGGACACCTCGGCGCCGCGTGGGACAACGCCGCGCCGACGCTCAAGTCGTCGGTGACGCGCGACCAGTGGGTATCCGGCATCGGCGCGGCGCGAAAGCCGTTCGGCAAGGTGCAGTCGCGTGCCGCCGAGAAGTTCGCGCGTGCCCACGAGATGCCCGGTGCGCCGGACGGCGATTACGCGCTGATTGCATTCCGCACGCGGTTCGCGAACGGCAAGAACGCCGAGGAACAGCTCGTGTGGCAGCTCGGCGAAAACGACACCTGGCGCGTATCCGGCTACTACATTCGCTAAGATGAAACAGCTTCGTCGCTCGCTCGGCTTTCGCGCGCGTCGCCTCCCACGGGCCGATGCGCGGCCTCCTGGAGGCGGTCGGTGCCTTTGCCGGGCGCTGCGCGGCCATCGCATCTGACATGCTCTCCCCCGACGCCCTGCGCAGGATCGATCGCGAGATCGCGAAATACCCGCCCGACCGGAAGCAGTCGGCCGTGATGTCGGCGCTCGCCGTGGCGCAGGACGAATACGGCTGGCTGTCCGTCGAGGCCATGGACGAGGTCGCGCAGTACCTCGGCATGCCGCCCGTGGCGGTCTACGAGGTGGCGACGTTCTACACGATGTACAACACGGAGCCGACCGGCCGATTCAAGCTCACGATCTGCACGAACCTGCCGTGTGCGCTGTCCGGGGCCGACGTCGCGGCCGCGCACCTGAAGAAGCGCCTCGGCATCGAGTTCAACCAGACCACCGCGGACGGCAAGTTCACGCTGAAGGAGGGCGAATGCTTCGGTGCCTGCGGCGACGCGCCCGTGGTCCTCGTGAACAACAAGCGCATGGTGAGCTTCATGCGCCCCGAGGCGCTCGACGGTCTCGTCGACGAGCTGTCGGCCGCCGCGGATCGCGGTGAGGGCGCTCCGGCACCGAAGCAGGTGAAGACGTCATGAATGCACCGAGCGAATTCCTGGACTATGGTCCCGATGCCGTGTTGATGGCGGGGCTCAACGGCCGCAACTGGCGCCTCGCGGACTACGTGCAGCGCGGCGGCTACGAGGCGCTGAAGAAGGTCATCACCGAGCGCATACCGCCCGAGCAGGTCATCGCCGAGGTGAAGAAGTCGGCGCTGCGCGGACGTGGCGGCGCGGGTTTCCCGACGGGCCTCAAATGGAGCTTCATGCCGCGGCAGTTCGCCGGCGACAAGTACCTCGTGTGCAACTCCGACGAGGGCGAGCCGGGCACGTTCAAGGACCGCGACATCATGCGCTACAACCCGCATGCGCTGATCGAAGGCATGGTGATCGCCGGCTATGCGATGGGCTGCACGCGCGGCTACAACTACGTGCACGGCGAGATCTTCGACATCTACCTCCAGTGCGAGGAGGCGCTGCGCGAGGCGTACGAGGCCGGGTACGTCGGCAACAACATTCTCGGCAGCGATTTCAGCTTCCAGCTCTTCAACCACCACGGCTACGGCGCGTACATCTGCGGCGAGGAAACGGCCCTCCTCGAATCGCTCGAGGGCAAGAAAGGCCAGCCGCGCTTCAAGCCGCCGTTCCCCGCGAGCTTCGGCGTTTACGGCAAGCCGACGACCATCAACAACACCGAGACTTTCGCGGCGGTCCCGTGGATCATCCGCAACGGCGGCGAGTGGTTCCTGAACCTCGGCCTGCCGAACAACGGCGGCACGAAGATTTTCTCGGTGTCGGGCGACGTGGCGCGCCCGGGCAATTTCGAGGTGCGCCTCGGGACGCCGTTCGCCAAGCTGCTCGAGATGGCCGGCGGCATGCGCGACGGCGGCACGCTGAAGGCGGTCATCCCGGGCGGCTCGTCGGCGCCGGTGCTGCCGGCCGACGTGATGATGAACCTCACGATGGACTATGACGCCATCGCAAAGGCCGGTTCCATGCTCGGGTCGGGCGCCGTCATCGTGCTGAACGACACGCGCTGCATGGTGCGCAGCCTCATGCGCCTGTCGTATTTCTACTTCGAGGAGTCGTGCGGCCAGTGCACGCCCTGCCGTGAAGGCACGGGCTGGATGTACCGCGTGGTCAACCGCATCGAGAACGGCAAGGGCTCGCGCGAGGACCTCGATCTTCTCAACGACGTGGCCGACAACATACAGGGACGCACCATCTGCGCGCTCGGCGACGCGGCGGCGCTTCCCGTGAAGAGCTTCATCAAGCACTTCCGCAGCGAGTTCGAACACCACATCGACCACAAGCGCTGCCTGGTGCCCGACTACCTGTAAATGAGCAACCTGCTGAACCTGGAAGTCGACGGCAAGCCGGTGCAGGTGCCTCACGGCAGCACGGTGATGGACGCCGCGCATAAGCTCGACGTGTACGTTCCGCACTTCTGCTACCACAAGAAGCTGTCGATCGCCGCCAACTGCCGCATGTGCCTCGTGCAAGTGGAGAAGGCGCCGAAGCCGCTGCCGGCGTGCGCGACGCCGGTCACCGAAGGCATGAAGGTCTGGACGCATTCGGAGCAGGCGCAGAAGGCGCAGCGGGGCGTCATGGAGTTCCTGCTCATCAACCATCCGCTCGACTGCCCGATCTGCGACCAGGGCGGTGAGTGCCAGCTGCAGGATCTCGCGGTCGGCTACGGCGCGTCGTCGTCGCGCTACAACGAACCCAAGCGCGTCGTGTTCGAGAAGAATCTCGGACCGCTCATCTCCGCGGCGGAGATGACCCGCTGCATCCAGTGCACGCGATGCGTGCGCTTCGGGCAGGAAATCGCCGGGGTGATGGAGCTCGGCATGATCGGCCGCGGCGAGCACGCCGAGATCGTGTCGTTCGTGAACAAGACGGTCGACTCGGAGCTCTCCGGCAACATGATCGACATCTGCCCCGTGGGCGCGCTCACGTCCAAGCCGTTCCGTTATGCCGCGCGCACCTGGGAGCTCACGCGCCGCAAGAGCATATCGCCGCACGACGGCCTCGGCAGCAATCTCATCGTGCAGGTCAAGGGCGGCGTCGTGATGCGGGTGCTGCCCTTCGAGAACGAAGCCGTCAACGAGTGCTGGCTGTCGGACAAGGACCGCTTCTCGTACCGTGCGCTGAACGACCACGAGGCGCGCCTCACCGAGCCGATGGTGAAGCAGAACGGCGAGTGGCGCACCGTCGACTGGCCCACCGCGCTCGACGTGGTCGCGCGCGGACTGAAGGACGTCGTCGAGCGTCACGGCGCGGCCGCCCTCGGCACGCTCGCATCGCCCCATGCAACGCTCGAGGAGCTCGCGCTCGCGGCGCGCCTGACGCGCGGGCTCGGCAGCGAGAACATCGATTTCCGCCTGCGCCAGACCGACTTCCGCGCCGACGGGCAGCGCAGCGGCATTCCGTGGCTCGGCATGCCGATCGCCGACGTCGGTAAGCTCGACCGCGTGCTGGTGATCGGCAGCTTCCTGCGCAAGGACCAGCCGCTGCTGGCGCATCGCCTGCGCCAGGCGGCGAAGAAGGGCACGCAGGTGTCGATGCTGCACTCGGTGGACGACGACTGGCTGATGCCGGTTGCGCGCAAGTCCATCGTCGCGCCGTCGCTCCTGCCGCGCGCGCTGGCGGAAATCGTCGTCGCTGCCGCGCGTGCGTCCGGCCAGCCGATGCCCGAGGGACTGGACGGCGTCGATCCGTCGCCCGACGCGGAAGCCATCGCCGCGAGCCTGGTCACCGGTGGCACCGCGCGCGCCGTGCTGCTCGGCAATTACGCGACGCAGCACCCGGACGCCGCGCAGATCGAGGCGCTGGCCGGCGTGCTGGCGACGATTTGCGGCGCGACGGTCGGTGTGCTCACGGAAGCCGCCAACACCGTCGGCGCGCATCTCGCGGGTGCCGTTCCCGGATCCGGCGGCCGCAATGCACAGGCCATGCTCGGTGCCGACGGATGCCGCGCGTATCTCGTGCTCCACGCCGAGCCCGAGCTCGATTGCGCACGCCCGGCGGCGGCGCGCAACGCGCTCGAGAAGGCCGACTTCGTTGTCGTGATGAGCCCGTTCCGCCACGGGACCGGCTATGCGGATGTCCTGTTGCCCATCGGGCCGTTCACGGAAACGTCCGGCACGTTCGTGAACTGCGAGGGGCGCGCGCAAAGCTTCAACGGCGTGGTCCCGCCGCTCGGAGAGACGCGGCCCGGCTGGAAGGTGCTGCGGGTTCTGGGCTCGATGCTGGGACTGCCCGGATTCGACCTCGATACCTCCGAGCAGGTGCGCGCCGCGGTGCTGCCGGCCTCGAGCGAAATTGCCGCGCGGCTCGGCAACGGCACGCGCGTCGCCATCACGACGCCGCCGGGCAGCGCCGCCGGCGTGGAACGCGTGGCCGACGTGCCGATCTATTTCGCCGATCCGCTGGTGCGCCGCGCCGACGCGCTGCAGCGCACTGCCGACGCCCGGCCGCCCCGCGCGCGCATGCATCGCGCGCTCTTCGAGCAGCTCGCGCTCGGCGACGGCGGCCAGGTCCGCGTTCGCCAGGGCAACGGCGAGGCCGTCCTGAACGCGGAGGTCGACGCGGCGGTGCCGCCGGGCGTGGTGCGCATCGCATCGGCGCATCCCTCCACGTGCGGTCTGGACGGCCTGTCGGGCCCCGTCACCATCGAGCGCGCATGAGGCCTGCGGCATGATCGATACGGTACAGAACGCGCTCGGTCCCTGGTGGCTGCCGGTGTGGACGGTCGCGAAGATCGTCGTGATCGCGATTCCGCTCATCATCGCCGTCGCCTACCTGACCTACGCCGAGCGCAAGGTGATCGGCTGGATCCAGGTCCGCATCGGTCCGAATCGCGTCGGGCCGCTCGGTCTCCTGCAGCCCTTCGCCGACGTGCTGAAGATGCTGTTCAAGGAGATCATCGTCCCGTCGGGCGCCAACCGATGGCTGTTCTTCGTGGCGCCGATGCTCTCGCTCGCGCCGGCGCTCGCGGCGTGGGCGGTCATCCCGTTCACCGACCGGCTGGTGCTGTCGAACATCAACGCGGGCCTGCTCTACATCCTCGCGATGACGTCGATCGGCGTGTACGGCGTGATCCTCGCCGGCTGGGCGTCGAACTCGAAGTACGCCTTCCTCGGCTGCCTGCGCTCCGCCGCGCAGATCGTGAGCTACGAGATCGCCATGGGCTTCGCGCTGGTCGGCGTGCTGATGGCCGCCAACAGCCTCAACCTGTCCGAGATCGTCGAAGGCCAGCAGGGTGGGCTCGCGCAGTGGTATGCGTGGCCGCTGTTCCCGCTGTTCGTGGTCTATCTCGTCTCGGGCATCGCCGAGACGAATCGCCATCCGTTCGACGTCGCGGAGGGCGAGTCGGAGATCGTCGCCGGCTTCCACGTCGAGTACTCGGGCATCGCGTTCGCGCTGTTCTTCCTCGCCGAGTACATGAACATGATCCTGATCTCGGCGCTGTGCTCGGTCATGTTCCTGGGCGGCTGGCTCGCGCCGCTGCCGATCCTCAACGACGGCCCGCTGGCGCCGGTCGTGGGCGACGGCCTGCCGTGGCTGTTCCTGAAGATGTGCGCGATTCTCTTCATCTTCCTGTGGATCCGCGCGACGTTCCCGCGCTACCGCTACGACCAGATCATGCGGCTCGGCTGGAAGGTGTTCATCCCGGTCACGCTCGTGTGGATCGTGTTCCTCGCGGTCATGATGCAGACGCGCTGGGCCTACCTGTTCCATTGACATGAACATCACCCCACGCTGGCTTCGCTCGCCGCCCCCAAGGGGGCGAATTCCGTCACGTGGGACGGTCCACTGACATGATGCAAAGGCTACGCGACTTCTTCGGAACCTGGGCGCTGCTCGAGCTCTGGCGCGGTCTGTTCCTGACCGGGCGCTACATGTTCAAGCGCAAGATCACGGTGCAGTTTCCCGAGGAGAAGACGCCCTGCAGCCCGCGCTTTCGCGGGCTGCATGCGCTGCGCCGCTATCCCAACGGCGAGGAGCGCTGCATCGCCTGCAAGCTGTGCGAGGCTGTGTGCCCGGCGCTCGCCATCACCATCGAATCGGAGCAGCGCGAGGACAACACGCGCCGCACCACGCGCTACGACATCGACTTCACCAAGTGCATCTTCTGCGGATTCTGCGAGGAGAGCTGTCCCGTCGATTCGATCGTCGAGACCCGCACGCTCGAGTATCACGGCGAGAAGCGCGGCGACCTCGTCTACACCAAGGAGATGCTGCTCGCCATCGGCGACCGCTACGAGGCGCAGATCGCCGCCGACCGCGCCGAGGACGCGAAGTACCGATGAGCGCGAGGCCGCCGGTGAGCGCACAAGGAGGCCTCCGATGAGCGCCCCGATGACCTGGTTCCCCACCTTCATCTTCTATCTCTTCGCCGCGATCCTCGTCTTCGCGGCGCTGCGCGTCGTGACCACGCGCAATCCCGTGCAGGCCGCGCTGTGGCTGGTCCTGTCATTCTTCACCGCCGCGGGGATCTGGCTCATGCTGCAGGCGGAATTCCTGGCCATCGCGCTGGTGCTGGTGTACGTGGGCGCCGTGATGGTGCTGTTCCTCTTCGTCGTGATGATGCTCGACGTCAACTTCGACTCGCTGCGCGCGCAGTTCCGCAGCTATGTCCCGATCGGCGCGCTGGTCGGTGCGCTCGTGCTGCTCGAGATGGCGCTCGTCATCGTCGGCAGCGCGATCGGTCCCGGCACGGCGGCGCCGCCGGCGCCGACCGGAAGCAACACGCGCGCGCTGGGACAGCTGCTCTACGTCGACTACGTGTACCCGTTCGAGATCGCGGCCGTCGTGCTGCTCGTCGCGATCGTCGCCGCGATCGCGCTGACGCACCGCGAGCGCAAGACCAGCAAGTACCAGGCGCCCGGCAACCAGGTGAAGGTCCGGCGCAAGGACCGCGTGCGCCTCGTCTCGATGCCGCCCGAGACGACGGTCGCGAAGACGACGCAGCCCTGACACGAACAATACGAAAACGGACGACATGACGATCTTCCAGGCGCCCACGCTCGCCCACTACCTCGTCCTGAGCGCGATCCTGTTCGCGATCAGCATGGCCGGGATCTTCCTCAATCGGCGCAACGTGATCATCGTGCTGATGGCGATCGAGCTGATGCTGCTGTCCGTCAACCTCAACTTCATCGCCTTCTCGCGCTACCTGGGCGACATGAGCGGACAGGTGTTCGTTTTCTTCATCCTGACCGTCGCTGCCGCGGAGTCGGCCATCGGCCTCGCCATCCTCGTGCTGCTGTTCCGCAACGTCGGATCGATCGACGTCGAGGACCTCGGCACGCTGAAGGGCTGACCGATGACCATGCAGCAGCTCTACCTCACCGTGCCGCTGGCGCCGCTCGCGGCGTCGATCGTGGTGGGACTCTGGGGCAACCGGCTGGGCCGCGCCGTCTCGCACTGGCTGTGCATCCTCGGCGTGGCGGCATCGATGGTTGCGTCGTACTTCATCTTCCGCGACGTGATGGCCGGCCACGCGTTCAACGGCGACGTCTACACCTGGCTCGTATCGGGCGACATCAGGATGTCGGTGGGATTCCTGATCGATCCGCTCAGCGCCACGATGATGCTGGTCGTCACGTTCGTGTCGCTGATGGTGCACATCTACACCATCGGCTACATGGCCGACGACCCCGGGTACACGCGATTCTTCTCGTACATCTCGCTGTTCACGTTCGCGATGCTCATGCTGGTCATGAGCAACAACTTCCTGCAGCTCTTCTTCGGGTGGGAGGCGGTCGGCCTGGTCTCGTACCTGCTGATCGGCTTCTGGTACACGCGCCCGTCGGCGATCTACGCGAACCTCAAGGCGTTCCTCGCCAACCGGGTCGGCGACTTCGGCTTCGTGCTCGGCATCGGGCTCGTGCTCGCGTACTTCGGCACGCTGTACTACGCGCCGGTGTTCGAGAAGGCCCCCTCGCTCGCCGGCGCGTCCGTCGCGGGCACCGGCTGGCCGCTCATGACCGCCATCTGCATCTGCCTCTTCATCGGGGCGATGGGCAAGAGCGCCCAGGTGCCGCTCCACGTGTGGCTGCCCGACTCGATGGAAGGCCCGACGCCGATCTCCGCGCTGATCCACGCCGCGACGATGGTGACTGCCGGCATCTTCATGGTCGCGCGCATGAGCCCGCTGTTCGAGCTGTCGGACACCGCGCTGGCGTTCGTGACGATCATCGGCGCCACCACCGCGCTGTTCATGGCGTTCCTCGGCGTGGTCCAGAACGACATCAAGCGGGTGGTGGCGTATTCCACGCTTTCGCAGCTCGGCTACATGACCGTCGCGCTGGGCGTGTCGGCGTACTCGGCGGCGATCTTCCACCTGATGACGCATGCGTTCTTCAAGGCGCTGCTGTTCCTCGCCGCCGGCTCGGTGATCATCGCGATGCACCACGAGCAGGACCTGCGGAAGATGGGTGGCCTGCGCAAGTACATGCCGATCACGTACATCACCGCGGTCATCGGCTCGCTCGCGCTTGCGGGCATCCCGCCTTTCGCGGGCTTCTACTCCAAGGACGCCATCATCGAGGCCGTGCAGGTCTCGCACATCACGGGTCACACGTACGCCGATTTCGCCGTCACCGTCGGCGTGTTCGTCACCGCCTTCTACTCCTTCCGCATGCTGTTCATGGCGTTCCACGGCACGCCGCGCTTCGATGTCGAGGGCCACGATCACCACGCCGAGGCGGGGCAGCCGGCGCAGCACGACGCCTCGCACGAGGCGGGTGCCGAGCCGGATGCGCACGCGGCGGAGGCGCACGGACCGCCGCGCGAGTCGCCGTGGGTCGTCACCGTGCCGCTGATCCTGCTCGCGATCCCGTCGATCTTCACGGGGTGGACGTCGATCGAGCCGATGCTGTTCGGCGATTACTTCGGCAACAGCATCGTGGTGCACGAGACGCACAACGTGCTCGGCGAGCTCAAGGGCGAATGGCATGGCGCGCTCGCGTTCGCGGTCCACGCGCTCACGAGCCCCATCCTGTGGCTTGCCCTGGCCGGCATCGCCGCGGCGACGTACTGCTACTTGATCAACCCGGCGTTCCCCGCCAAGGTGCAGCGGCTTTTCCGCCCGATCTACACGCTGCTCGACAACAAGTACTACTTCGACGCGTTCAACGACTGGTTCTTCGCGGGAGGCGCGCGCAAGGTAGGGGATGTCGCGTCGAACGTCGGCGACCGCACGATCATCGACGGCTTCTTCGTCAACGGCGCGGCGCGCGTCATCGGCTGGTCGTCGGCGCTGGTCCGTCACCTGCAATCCGGCTACGTCTACCACTACGCGTTCACGATGATCATCGGCGTCTTCGTGCTGCTGTACTGGTGGGGCGTTCGCTGAGCAAAACAACCAATGCCACCGTATCTCTCGCTCGCCATCTGGGTTCCGATCGTCGCGGGGCTGGCCGTGCTTGCGGTCGGCAGCGACCGCAACGCGCCTACCGCTCGCTGGATCGCGCTGATGGGCGCCATCGCGGGCTTCCTCGTCACGGTGCCGCTGTACTGGCAGTTCGACGTGACGACATCGGCCATGCAGTTCGTCGAGCGCACGGAGTGGATTCCCCGCTTCGACATCCACTACCACCTCGGCGTCGACGGCATCTCGGTGCTGTTCGTCCTGCTCAACAGCTTCGTCACCGTCCTCGTGGTCTGGGCCGGCTGGGAAGTCATCACGACGCGCGTCGCGCAGTACATGGGCGCGTTCCTGATCATGTCAGGGCTCATCAACGGCGTGTTCGCCGCGCTCGACGGCGTGCTGTTCTACACGTTCTTCGAGGCCATGCTGATCCCCATGTACCTGATCATCGGGGTGTGGGGCGGCCCCAACCGCGTGTACGCGGCGCTCAAGTTCTTCCTCTACACGCTGCTCGGCTCGCTGCTGATGCTGGTGGCGCTGATCTACCTGTACAACGTGTCCGAGACGTTCGCGATCCTCGACTGGTACAAGGTGCCGCTCGAGCTGACGGCGCAGATCCTGCTGTTCGTGGCGTTCTTCCTCGCCTTCGCGGTGAAGGTGCCGATGTGGCCGGTCCACACGTGGCTGCCCGACGCGCACGTCGAGGCGCCGACGGGCGGCTCGGTGGTCCTCGCCGCCATCACCCTGAAGGTCGGGGCGTACGGCTTCATCCGCTTCATCCTGCCGATCGTTCCCGACGCGTCGCGCTACCTCGCCGACTTCGTGATCACGCTGTCGCTGATCGCGGTCGTGTACATCGGATTCGTGGCGCTGGTGCAGGCGGACATGAAGAAGCTGATCGCATACTCGTCGATCTCGCACATGGGGTTCGTGACGCTCGGCTTCTTCCTGTTCAGCCCGCTCGGTGCCGAAGGCGGGCTCGCGCAGATGATCTCGCACGGATTCGTGTCCGCGGCCATGTTCCTGTGCGTGGGCGTGATGTACGACCGCATGCACACGCGCCTCATTGCCGATTACGGCGGCGTCGTGAACACGATGCCCCGGTTCGCCGCGTTCATGATGCTGTTCGCGATGGCCAATAGCGGCCTGCCCGGCACGTCGGGCTTCGTCGGCGAGTTCATGGTGATCCTCGCCGCAGTGAAGGCGAATTTCTGGCTCGGCTTCACCGCAGCGATCACGCTCATTCTCGGCGCCGCCTACACGCTGTGGATGTACAAGCGCGTGGTCTTCGGTCCCGTCGCGAATGCGCACGTCGCGGCGCTCACCGACGTCAGCCGCCGCGAATTCTGGCTCCTCGGCGTCGTCGCGCTCGCCGTCCTCGCGATGGGCGTGTTCCCGAAGGCCTTCATCGACGTGATGCACGTCTCGGTCACCGACCTGCTGGACCAGGTCGCCAAATCCAAGCTATGACTGGCGTCGACCTGACCCCCGCACTGCCCGAGATCGTCATCCTCGCGGCCGCCTCGATCATCCTGATCGTGGACCTGTTCGTTCCCGATGCGCGGCGTTACGTCTCGTACTGGCTCACGCAGCTCGCGCTCCTGATCGCGACCTGCGTCACGCTGACGGGCCTGCACGCCGCGGGGGTCAAGGGCTTCCACAACATGGTCGTCGCCGACATGGTGGCCGACTTCCTGCGGATCGGCTGCTTCATCAGCGTGTCGCTCATGCTGTTCTATTCGCGCGGCTACCTCGAGCTGCGCGGCATGTTCCGCGGCGAGACGTTCGTGCTGATCCTGTTCGCCCTGCTCGGCATGCAGGTGATCATCACCGGCAACAGCTTCCTCACGCTGTACCTCGGCGTGGAGCTCAACGCGCTGTCGCTCTACGCGCTGGTCGGGTCGCAGCGCAGCCACAACCGCGCGTCCGAGGCGGCGATGAAGTACTTCGTGCTCGGCGCGCTGGCGTCCGGCATGCTGCTCTACGGCCTGTCGATGATCTACGGCGCGACCGGCTCGCTCGACGTCGACCTCGTGGCGCGCGCGTTGAACGGCGAGCAGCCCAACCGCACGCTGCTGATCTTCGGCCTCGTGTTCGTCGTCTCGGGGATCGCTTTCAAGCTGGGCGTCGTGCCCTATCACATGTGGGTGCCCGACGTGTACGACGGCGCGCCGACGGCGTTCACGCTGCTGATCGGCACCGCGCCGGAGCTTGCGGGCTTCGCGCTCGCGCTGCGGCTGCTCTCGGGGGCGCTGCAGGGTGCGGCGATCGACTGGCAGGGCATGCTGATCGTCCTGTCGGTCCTCTCCGTGGTGCTGGGCAACCTCATCGCGATCTCGCAGACCAGCGTCAAGCGCATGCTGGCGTATTCGGCGATCGCCAACATGGGCTACATGCTCATGGGCTTCCTCACGGCCAACCGCTACGGGTTCTCGGCCTCGATGTTCTATACCGTGGCGTACGTCCTGACCACGCTGGCGTCGTTCGGCGTGGTGCTGCTCCTCTCCCGCGCCGGCTTCGAGAGCGACCGCATCGACGACTTCAAGGGCCTGAACCAGCGCTCGCCGTGGTGGGCGTTCATCATGCTCCTCACGATGTTCTCGCTCGCCGGCATTCCGCCCACGGTGGGCTTCTACGCCAAGTTCCTGGTGTTCGAGGCCGCGATCAACGAGGGCTTCGTCTGGCTGGCGGTCGTGGGCGTGCTCGCGTCGCTCTATGGCGCCTTCTACTACCTGCGCATCGTCAAGCTGATGTATTTCGATGAGCCGATCGAATCGGCGCCGCTGGTGGCGCGCGCCGACACGCGCGTCCTGCTGTCGGCGAACGGGCTCGCGCTGCTCGTGCTGGGCATCCTGCCGCAGCAGCTGATCGGCCTCTGCGCCATCGCGCTGACGCAGTCGAATTTCCCCTAGCCGGACGCCTGCCATGCGCGTCGGCCTCTTCGTCACCTGCCTGGTCGACCTCATGCGCCCGTCGATCGGCTTCGCGGCGCTGCGGCTGCTGGAAGAGGGCGGTGCCGAGGTCTACGTCCCGGCGACGCAGACGTGCTGCGGCCAGCCGCCGTACAACTCGGGCGACCGCGCCGACACCCAGGTGCTCGCGCGCAAGGTCGTCGCGGAGTTCGAGGACTGCGACTATCTCGTCGCGCCCTCCGGCTCCTGCAGCGGCATGATCCGCGCGCACTATGCCGACGTCTTTCGCGACGACTCCGCGTGGGCGGCGCGCGCCGCGGCGCTGTCGGCAAAGACGTACGAGCTCACCGACTTCCTCGTCAGCGTGCTTCGCGTGCCCGCGGTGCCCGGTCGATTCGCCGGCAAGGTCACGTATCACGACAGCTGCAGCGGCCTGCGCGAGATGAACGTCAAGAGCCAGCCGCGCGCACTGCTCGCGAAGGCCGGCGTCGAGGTGGTGGAGATGGCCGAATGCGAGACGTGCTGCGGCTTCGGCGGCACGTTCTCGGTGAAGTACGGCGAGATCGCCACGCGCCTCGCGGACAACAAGTGCGCGCACATCGCGAATTCGGGCGCCGAGGCGGTCGTGCTCGGCGATCTCGGCTGCATGATGAACATCGAAGGGCGCCTGCGCCGCCGCGGCGATTCGCGCACCCGCGTGCTGCACGTGGCCGAGGTTCTCGCGGGCGAGCTGCCCTGACGCTCATGCAGCTGGCATCCATCCATTTCAAGGAGCGCGCGCACGAGAAGCTGAACGACGCGCAGCTCCAGTTCAACCTGCAGAAGTTCAAGGGCCGCTTCGTCGCGGCGCGCCGCGCGGCCATCGTCGAGCTGGACGATTTCGAGGGCACGCGCGAAGCCGCCCGCGCGATCCGCCAGCGCGGCCTCGACCACCTCGACACGTACCTGACGCTGTTCGAGGAAAACGCCACGGCGCGCGGCGCTACGGTGCTCTACGCGCGCACGCCCGACGAGGTCAACGCGCTCGTGCTCGAGATCGCGAAGCGCCACGCCGTGCGCAAGATCATCAAGTCGAAATCGATGGTCTCGGAAGAGTCGGCGCTCGACCACGCCATCGAGGCCGCCGGGATGCAGGTCGTCGAGACGGACCTCGGCGAGTACATCCTCCAGATCAACGACTACGAGCCGCCGTCGCACATCATCGGCCCGGCGCTCCACAAGTCGAAGGAGGAGGTGTCGGCGCTCTTCGAGAAAACGCACGGCACGCCGCGCAAGGACGTGATCGAGGACCTTTGCCTCGAGGCTCGCCACGTCCTGCGCGAGCACTACCTGACCGCGGACATGGGTATCTCCGGCGGAAACTTCTTCGTGGCCGAGACGGGTTCCGTGGTGCTCGTCACGAACGAAGGCAACGCCACGCTGACGACGACGCTGCCGAAGGTGCACGTCGCCATCTCGGGCATCGAGAAGGTGGTGCCGACGCTCGAGGACGTCGCGACGCTCATGCGCCTCCTGCCGCGCTCGGCGACCGGGCAGTCGATCTCGAACTACGTCGACGTGCTGACCGGCGTCAAAGGGCCCGGCGAGCATCACGGCGTCGAGCACATGTACTTCATCGTGGTCGACAGCGGTCGCTCGGAGGTGCTGGCGAGCGACGTGCGCGAGGCGCTGCAGTGCATCCGGTGCGGCGCGTGCATGAACCATTGCCCGGTGTATCAGAACATCGGCGGCCATTCGTACGGATGGGTGTACCCGGGGCCGATCGGCTCCGTGCTCACGCCCATGTACGTCGGGCTCGAGAACGCACCCGATCTTCCGCAGGCGTCGACGTTGTGCAACCAGTGCGGCGTGGTGTGCCCGGTCAAGATTCCGCTCCCCGACCTGCTGCGCAAGCTGCGCGAGAAGGAGTTCGAGCGCGGGATGCGGCCCTGGTCGGAGACCACCGGACTGCGGCTCTGGACGTGGATGGCCCGGCGTCCGAAACTGTACGGCTGGCTCTGCCGGCTCGGCGTACGCATGCTGCGCGGCCTTGCGGCCCGCGATGGCATGATCCATCGACTGCCTTTCGGCGGCGGCTGGACGCGAGGCCGCGACATGCCGGCGCCGGCGGGTCGGACGTTTCGCGAGCTCTACGCGGCGCGCACCGCGCGGGACGCAACATCGGAAGGATCGCGCAATGAACGCACCGCATAACGTCGTCATTCCCCGCCTGTCGCGCCGCGGCGAATCGCTCGGCACCGAGAACGCTTTCGTCGTGCTCGCCGAAGTGAACGCGCTGATGCGCCAGGGCAAGGACATCATCTCGTTCTGCATCGGACAGCCCGATTTCCCCACGCCGGTGCACGTGCAGGATGCGGCCATCGAGGCGATTCGAGCGGGCAAGCACGGCTACACGCCGTCGGCGGGCATCGACGAGCTGCGCGAAGCCGCGGCACGCGACCTCGGCGCGCGCCGCAATCTCGAGATCCGGCCGGAGGACGTCGTCGTAGGGGCGGGCGCCAAGCCGTTCATCGCGTACACCATCGCGTCGGTCACCGACTACGGCGTGGGCGACGAAGTGATCTATCCGGTGCCCGGATTCCCGATCTACGAATCGCAGATCGTCGCCAACGGCGCGGTGCCCGTGCCGATATTCCTGCGCGAGGCACGCGACTTCGCCTTCGATCCGGCGGAGCTCGAAGCCAAGATCACGCCGAAGACGCGTCTTCTGATCCTGAACACGCCGCAGAACCCGACCGGGGGGATTCTCGATGGCGACGACCTCGATGCGATCGCCGAGATCCTGCAACGGCACCCGCAGATCTGGGTGTTCGCCGACGAGATCTATTCGCGGCTGGTGTACGACGGCGCCTTCGACACGCTCGCGACGCGCCCGGGGCTGCTCGAGCGCACGGTGATCAGCGACGGCGCCTCGAAGACGTGGGCGATGACGGGCTGGCGCATCGGCTACATCGCCAATCGCACGCTGGCACCGGTCTTCACGCGCTGGATCACCAATACGGAATCGTGCGCATCGCAGATCTCGCAATGGGCCGCGGTCGCGGCGATCGACGGTCCGCAGGGCGCCGCCGACGCCATGCGCGATCGGTTCCTCGAGCGGCGCGACCTCATCGTGCGCCTGCTGAACGACGTGCCGGGCGTCACGTGCAGGACGCCGGGCGGCGCGTTCTACGCGTGGCCCAACGTGACGGAAGCGTGCCGCATGACGGGCTGCGCCGACTCCGAGGCGTTCCGCAAGCGCCTGCTCACCGAAGCCGGCATCGCGGTGCTCGCCGACATCCATTTCGGCCGCCGCGTGCCCGGCGACGGGCAGCACATCCGGTTCTCGTATGCGGCGTCGAACGAGGCGATCGAGCGTGGCATCGAGCGGCTCGCGACGTTCGTCCGCCGCGCAAAGCGTTGAGCAAGCCCAATCCGCTGGACGACAATCGCGCCGCGCGCGACGCCGTGCTGGCCGCCGTGCGCAAGGCGCTCGGTCGCCGCGGTGCAAGCGACGAGGCACGCGCGGAGGCGCTGGCGTACATTGCGGCGCATCGGGAGGGCCCGCGTCCCGCCATGCCCGCCGACCTCGTCGCGCGCTTCACCGAGCGCGCGACCGACATGGCGAGCACGGTCGAGCGCATCGGCGCCGTCGGCGACATACCCGGCGCCGTGGCGCGCTATCTCGCCCGGCTCGATCTCCCGGCATCCATTGCCGAGCAGAAGTCCCTCGAGGGCGTGTGCTGGCCGGAGTTCGCTTCGCTCGACTGGTCGGGGGCGGGCCTGCGCATCGAAGCCCGACCGACGGACGGTCGCGACCGTCTCGGCATCACCGGCTGCTTCTGCGCCATCGCGGAAACCGGCACGCTGGTCTTCACGACGGGCGCCAGCACGCCGACGGCCACGATGCTGCTGCCCGACACGCACGTCTGCGTGGTGCGTGCGGATCGCGTGGTTTCCGGGATGGAGGAGGCGTTCGCACGCGTGCGCTCGGAATACAGCGCCATGCCGCGCGCAGTGAACTTCGTATCGGGTCCTTCGCGCACCGGCGACATCGAGCAGACGATCGTCCTGGGCGCACATGGGCCGTTTCGCGTGCACATCCTCGTCCTCGGCTAGTCGATCAGCGCAAAGCGATCCACAGCAGCGCAACGCCCGACAGCAGCAGCACGGCGTCCATGAGAAGCCTGAAGCGCTCGGGTGGCAGCGATATCACGAAGCGCTTCGCGACGAATGCGCCGACCATCAGCGACGCCCCGATGATGAGCCCCTGCACGACGATGTCGGCGGGCAGCGCGCCGAACGTGCGAAAGACGATCGCCTTGGTGAGGTAGACCGCCAGCGAGCCTGCCGCTTCGGTCGCAATGAACGCACCCTTCACGAGCCCGTACGCGAGGAAGATCGGAACGGTGATGGGTCCCGTCGAGACGACGATTCCCGTCAAGAAGCCGACGAAGGCCCCGACGAGCGCGAGATGCAGGCGCGTCACCCGGACCCCGCGCGACGCGAGCAGGCGACGTCCGACGATGACCCCGATGAAGAACACGCCGAGCGCGAGCTCCACGATGCGCGGCGGCAGCACGAGCAGCGTGTGCGCGCCCAGGGCGGCGCCCGGCACGGCGGTCACGGAATAGGCGCCGACGGCGCGCCAGTCGATGTCGCGCCACCAGGCGAGGACGCGTGAAAGGTTGGCCATCACCGAGGCGATGGCCATGATGGGCACCGCTTCGCGCGGGCCGAACGTGAACATGAGCACCGGCATGAGCATGATCGACGAGCCGAAGCCGACGACGCCGCCCAGCGTGCCGGCGATCAGCCCGACGGCCAGCACCAGCACGTATTCCATGCATGCGCGCCGCGCAAAAGCCGCGAGCGTAGCAGGTCGCGGCGAAGCAGCCGCGCGGCATCGCGGGGCGTGCGCGCGCGCAGGCGGACCGCACATCGAAGCTGACGCGGTCGTTTGCGGTGAGCTGATCGCCCGACTCACGCGCGGCGTCTGCCGACGCGCGTACGAAACGTGATGGAGTAGCGGAGCGTTGGCGTCGGCGGGATCATGTGCTGCCAGCGCCATCGTATTTCGCGGCGCAGCGAATAGATCGAGCGCGGCTCGAGGTTCAGCGCGAAAACGCCTTCGCGCTTGTTCGCACGCGGCGGATACGGCCGGAATCGCATGCGGCACGCGCCGGCCAGCGAGATGCCCACGACATCCTCGAACTCCGGCACGTCGCGATGCCACCCGAGCTGCGTGCCCGGCGCGTACTCCGCTACCAGCGCGTCGCCGAACTCCTCGGCCGCGAGGCCCGCCCACGCCGCCGCCTTCGCGCGGAGCGGCAGCAGGAATTCGGCCATGGGCGGTGCCTCGCGCAGCGCGTTGTCGCCGAAGTCGTAGCTCGATCCGTAGCTCACCACCCGGCGCTTCGCCGTGTACGCCTTGTAGCGCGCGGCATGGAAATCCAGCGTGGCGATCTGCGCGAGCAGCGCCTGCTCCTCCTCCTGCGAGAGGAACTCGCGCCTGTAGACGAGCCCTTCGGGCAGAGGCGCCTCGACGTCGAAGAGGTCGGCCTGGCCGGTGCTCATGTCAATTTGCGATAATCCGCGGCAACCGGCGGCCCCGCGCGGGGACCGCCTCGTGGAGGATCATCATGACGCAAAGCGCAGGTGCGCGCCTCAAGGAGCTCATCGCCGCGCCGCACATTCTGGTGCTGCCGGGCGTGTTCGACGGCTTCAGCACGCGGCTGGTTCAGCACGCAGGCTACCGCGCGGCGTTCATCACGGGCAGCGGCGTGAGCGAGTCGCGCCTCGGGCAGCCGGACGTCGGCATCATGGGCCTCGACGAGAACGTGGCCGCGGCGCGCGCGATGGCCGCCTGCAGCGACCTGCTGCTCCTCGCCGATGCCGACACCGGCTACGGCAATGCCGTCAACGTGCATCACACCGTGCGCGCGTTCGAGCAGGCAGGCGTCGCGGGAATCATGCTCGAGGACCAGGTGTGGCCGAAGCGCTGCGGCCACATGAAGGGCAAGGAGGTCATCTCGGCCGACGAGATGGTGCAGAAGATCCGCGCCGCGGCCGGCGCGCGCAGCGATCCCGATTTCGTGATCAAGTCCCGCACCGACGTGCTCGCGACGCATGGCCTGCATGAGGCCATCCGGCGGCTCAACCTGTACGCCGAGGCTGGCGCCGACCTGCTGTTCGCCGACGCCGCGTTGTCGGTCGAGCACATCTCCGCGCTCGCGCGCAACGTGGCGAAGCCACTCTGTGTCAACATGGGCTTCGGCATCCGCCAGCGCTCGACCACACCGTTGCTGTCCGCGAAGCAGCTGCAGGACCTTGGCGTCGCGGTCGTGATCTATCCGCGCCTTCTCACCGCGTGCGCGCTGCGCGGGATGCAGAACGGCCTCGCCTTGCTTGGACAGTCGGTCGAGAGCGGCGAGGTGGTCGATCGTCCCGACGCGCTGGTCTCGTTCGAGGAGCTCCACGACATCATGGGCATGGACGAAGTCGAGGCGCTCGAGCGGAGCTTCCTGACGCCCGCGCAACTCGCGGCGAAATACGGCGATGGCGCCGCTACGCCGATGCCCAAGCCCGGTGTCACGGCCTGAACCCATGGCGAGCCCGCCTCGCGGCAGCGTCGCGGCGAAGGTCACGGCGGTGGACGCGCATGCGCACGTCCTGCGGCGCGACGCACCGCTCGTGGCGGAGCGCCATTCCAAACCGCTGCGCGATGCCACGGTGGAGGACTACATCGCGGTGCTCGATGCGCACGGCGTGTCGCACGCACTGCTCACGGCGCCGAGCTTCTACGGCCCCGACAACAGCCTGCTCCTCGAGGCGCTCGACGGCTATCCGATGCGGCTGCGCGGCACCGTCATCGTCAACCCGGACCTCGACGAGCGCGCACTGGGGCATCTGGCGCGCCGCGGCGTGGCCGGCATCCGATTGAACTGGGTGCGTCGCGACGCGCTGCCGGATCTGCGGAGCGCCGACTATCGCGCGCTGCTCGAGCGGGTGAAGACGCTGGGTCTCCACGTCGAGCTCTATCTCGAAGGCCCCAAGCTCGCGCACGCGTTGCCCGCGCTACGCGCGAGCGGCGTGCGCGTGGTGGTCGATCATTTCGGCGCTCCGGATCCCGCGCAAGGTACCGACGACCCCGGATTCCGCGTGCTGCTCGATGCCGTGCGCGCCGGCGATACGTACGTGAAGCTCTCGGCGCCGTATCGCCTCGGAGGCGTGGATCCGCAACGCTACGTCGACGCGCTGCTCGATGCGGGCGGGCCCGCCCAGCTCGTATGGGCGAGCGACTGGCCGTTCGTGTCGTTCGAGGATGCCATCACGTATCGGCAGTGTCTCGACTGGCTGGCGGCGTGGGTGCCCGACGAGGTTGCGCGCCGCACGATCCTGGTCGACACGCCTCGGCGCTTGTTCGGATTCGACCGGCCGCTGTCGACGCGCGCGCGTGAGGAGGAGATGCGACCATGAAAAGCATGGGCTGGATGCGGCTCTGCGCCGCGATTGCCTGCTGCACGATCGCCGCTGCGGCGATGGCGGCGGAGGCGCTGAAGATGATCATTCCCACGCCACCGGGAGGCGGCACCGACGGCTACTTCCGCGTGCTGGCCCGGGAAGCGGAGCCGTTGCTCGGCGAGCCGATCGTCATTCTCAACGTGCCCGGCGCGGGGGGCACGATCGGCGTGGGACAGATGGTGCGCGCGCAACCCGACGGACAGACCGTCGCCGCCGTCTGGCTCGGGCCCATCACGGTCTCGCCGAACACCATGAAAGTGCCGTACACGCCGAACGATTACATTCCGATCGTGCAGGTGTCGAGCGCGCCCTACGTGCTGTGCGTCCATCCGGATTTTCCGGCCAACGACGGCAAGGGCCTCATCGAAGCGCTGAAGAAGGACCCCGACAAGTACACGTACGGCAACGACGGCGCGGGGGGGCCGGGACATCTCGGTACCGCGCGCATCCTCAAGGCGACAGGCACGTCGGCGCGCGACATCCCGTTCAAGGGCGCGGGCGAGACGCTCACCAATTTCCTCGGACGCCACGTCGACATCTACGTCGGGTCGATCCCTCCGATCCTGCAGCACGTGCAGGCCGGCACGGCGAAGTGCCTGCTGGTGACCTCCGCCGACCGCGTCGCCGCGCTGCCCCAGGCATCGTCGCTGAAGGACATCGGTATCCCGAAGGAGGAGACCATCCTGTGGCGCGCGCTGATCGCGCCGAAGGGCACGCCGGCCGACCGCATCGCCAAGCTCGAGGCCGCGTTCGAAAAGGCGGCCATGTCGCCGGCCGCGCGCAAATTCCTCGACGATGCGGGCGAGGAGACCAAGATCCGCAAGGGTCCCGAGCTTCGGCGCTACATCGACACCGAGTACGAGGCGATGGGCAAGATCGCCAAGGCGCTCAATCTGTCGCCGCAGTAGACCGACTCGACCGTTGCCTGCCGCGACCGGCGGAGCGCTCGATCGGGCGCGCTCGCGTGGCCGCTACGCGTCGCTCTCCGAATGCAGCGCGATGCGGTTGCCCTCGCTGTCCCGCACGATCGCGCGAAATCCGTGCGGCCCGATCGCATGCGTGTCCTGCAGCACCTTGCCGCCGTGCGCCGTCACCTGCGCGACGGCGTCGCGCAGTCGTCCGTTGACGTTCATGTAGACGAGGATCCCAGTCTCGGTGACGGCGTCCGGGTCGACCACCAGGCAGCCGCCGTTGCCGCGATCGTGCTCGATCACGCCGAACGCGAACTGCTCGAACTGCTCCTTGTCGACGCGCACGCCGAGCACGGCGCGATAGAACGCGGCGGCGCGATCGAGATCCGCGACCGGCAGGTCGAACCACACCACGCGGTTGTGGGTGGAGTTGAGATCGCTCATCGGCGAGCCTCTACTCGAGCTTGATCTCGCCGTCGAACTTGACGTCGATATCGAGACCGGGCACGCGCAGCGTCATCACCGCCGGGAATGTCTCGTTGCCTTTGGCGCGTCCCGCGGCTCGTGCCTTGTCGACGGCCTGCTCGATCTCGCGCTGCGAATGCACGCCGACCATCTTCAGGAACTTGCGGATGCTGAGATTGAATGTGTCCTCGTTCACGCGCCGACCTCGTCCCGAGTTGGAAAACTGCCATCTTGCGCCGTCGCCACGGCACGTCAAGCGGTGCTCGCGCCGCCCGTTGAAGCGCGCGTCGCGGCGGCGTACCATCGCGTGCATGCGCGGCGATGAGCCCGCCGCACACGGGAAAGGAGGCTCGCATGTGCTACGAGTACGACACCTACTACCTCAGGGCGCTGGCGCTCGAGGCGCTGCGCCGCAAGGCCAAGGACGGCGACGAGGTTGCGAAGTCCGTCGAGCCGAGGCCTTCGACGCAGCCCGCGGAGCCGAAGGCACCTGTCGCGAAGCCGGAAACCGTCCCGGCCTGAAAGCGCGTCTCGCGCTTGCATCACCGAAAACCCGGCACCGCCGGGTTTTCCTTTGTCGACTGCGCGCTATCATCGGTGCGTTGCATTGGCCTTTCGGGGCGATTGAGCCAGGGGAGCGATCCATGAGGAACTACGGCAGGGCCGGGATGGTGGCGGCGGTGGCGCTCGGCGCGTGCGGCATTGGCGTCGCGCTGGCGGCCGCTCCGATGGATACCGAAACGTTCGTCAGCGCGAAGGACATCGAATGGCAGCCTGCACCGCCGTCGTTGCCGCCAGGCGCGAAGATCGCGGTGCTGCACGGCGACCCCGGCAAATCCGGTCCCTTCGTGCTTCGCCTGATGACGCCGGCGGGGTACAAGGTCGCGCCGCACTGGCACTCGCAGGACGAGGCGCTCACCGTCATCTCGGGCACTCTGTACATCGGCATGGGTGATCGGTACGAGCCCAGCACCGCACGCGGCCTCCAGGTCGGCGGCTTTCACTTTCTGCCCGGCAAGGCGCACCACTACGCGTATTCGAAGAAGCCGACGATCGTGCAGATCAGCGGCAGCGGCCCCTTCGACATCAACTACATCAACCGCGCCGACGACCCCCGCGGCGGGCGCTAGCGCCACGGAATACGCGCGCTGCGGGGCTGTTTCCGCCGCAGCGGCCGCGCGGTGCGCGTCGCGACGTCATCTCACCGATTCGTGGAGGAAGCGATGAAGAGACGCAACCGCATGATCCTTGCGGGCGCCGCGCTGGCATGCGGTCTTTCGGCGCCGGCGTACGCGCAGCCGTCCGAGATGACGTTCTTCGTGAGCAGCACGGGCGCGGGCAAGGGCGCCGATTTCGGCGGGCTCGACGGCGCCGACAGGCACTGCCAGACGCTTGCGACCGCGGCCGGCGCGGGCGCCAGGACCTGGCACGCGTATCTCAGCACGACCGGCACCGGCGGCGTCGACGCGCGCGACCGCATCGGCAGCGGCCCGTGGCAGAACGCCAAGGCCGTGGTCGTCGCGAAGAACGTGGTCGAACTGCACGGAACCAACAACCTCAGCAAGCAGACAGCGCTCACCGAAAAGGGCGAAGTCGTGAACGGTCGCGGCGACACGCCGAACAAGCACGACATCCTGACGGGAAGCCAGCCGGACGGCACGGCGTTCAAGACGGCCGACGATACGACGTGCGGCAACTGGACGAAAAGCGGCAGCGACGGCGCCACGTGGGTCGGCCACCACGACCGGATGGGAATCGGGACGGACGACGCTGCGAAGTCATGGAATTCATCCCATGTCACGCGCGGGTGCAGCGACGAGGGACTGAAGAGCACCGGCGGCGCCGGCCTGCTGTACTGCTTCGCCGCGAGATAGCGCTCCGCGACCGGGCAGGCGCAGCCGAGCGGGCCGGCGCGGCCGCGGGTCGGTTTGCGCACCGCGTCACCGGTGCTACAGTGAGCGCTGCGCGGGCCGCGCCGAGGGCCGGCAACCCCCGTGCGCCCCGCATGGTCTATAGCGGATGACGTTTCTCACGCCCCAGGCGTTGTGGTTGCTGCTGCTGGTGCCCGCGCTGGTCGCCCTGTACGTGCTCATCCAGCGCCGGCGCAAGAAGTTCGCCGTCCGCTATCCCGACATGGCGCTGGTGCGCGAGGCGATGGGCAGCGGTCAGCGCCTGCGCCGCTACCTCGCCCCCGCATTGATGCTGCTCGCGATCGTCGCGGGCATTTTTGCAATGGCGCGGCCGACCGCGGTGGTGACGCTGCCGTCCGAGCAACGCAAGATCATCCTCGCGATCGACGTCTCCCTTTCCATGCGCGCGAGCGACGTGGAGCCGACGCGTCTCGCCGCCGCGCAGGCCGCCGCGAAGGATTTCGTGAAGGACCAGCCGGCCGACGTTCGCATCGGCATCGTGACCTTCGCCGGCACCGCCTTGCTGGTGCAGCCGCCCACCAATGATCGCCAGGACCTGCTCGACGCCATCGATCGCTTCGAGCTGCAGCGCAACACGGCCATCGGCAGCGGCATCATCATGGCGCTCGCGACGCTGTTCCCCGACGAGAACATCGACGTCGAGTCGTACACGCTCGGCACCGTGACGCGCGAGCGATCGCGCGGCAAGTCGCTCGACAAGCAGCAGAAGCAGGAGCCGAAGGCCCAGCCCAAGGTCGTGCCGCCCGGCTCGTACCAGAACGGCGCGATCATCCTTCTTACCGACGGACGCCGCACCATGGGCCCCGATCCGCTCGACGCCGCCAAGCTCGCTGCGGATCATGGCGTCCGCGTCTACACCGTGGGCTTCGGCTCGGCCGGCGGCGCCATGGCGGACATCGACGGCATGTCGATCTACATGCGCTTCGACGAGGAAACGCTCAAGGCCATCGCCGACGTCACCAAGGCGCAGTATTTCTACGCAGGGTCGGCGACCGACCTTCGCAAGGTGTACGAGTCGCTCAATGCGAAGTTCGTGATGGAGCGCAAGCAGACGGAGGTGAGCGCCCTCGTCGCCGCGGCCGCGGCGGCGCTGCTCCTCGCGGCCGCGGGAATCTCCGTGCTCTGGTCGTCGCGCATCACGTAGCCGTCATCCGGACGCATGCGGCGCGGGCTGCGCCGCATAGATCCGCCGCACCGTCTCCATCGTGTCAGCGTCCTCGGCCTTCTTGTCGGGACGATAGCCCTTGACGCGCGCGAAGCGCAGCGCGAGGCCGCCCGGATAGCGCGGGCTCGCCTGCAAGTCGTTGAAGGTGATCTCCACGACGAGCTCCGGACGCACGTACACCGTCCAGGCGTCGCGCTCCACCTCGCGGGCGAGGAGCTCGCGCGTCTGCCATTCGAGGAGGGCATCGGTCATGCCCTTGAACGTCTTGCCGAGCATCACGAAGCCGACGCCCGCTTCGTCGCGCGCGCCGAGGTGCAGGTTCGACAGCCGGCCGTGGCGGCGGCCATGACCCCATTCCGCGGCGAGCACGACGAGGTCGAGCGTGTGCGTGCGCTTGACCTTCAGCCATTGCGCGCTTCGCGCGCCCGGATCGTACGGTGCCTCGAGCGATTTCACCATCACGCCTTCGTGGCCGCGGGCGATGGCATCGTCGTAGAACGCCTGCGCCGCGGCGGCGTCGCTCGTCACGAGGCGCGGCGTCAGGACGCTCGCGGGCAGAACCTCGGTCATGGCTTCGAAGCGGACGCGCGCGGGCTCGCCGACGAGGTCGGTGTCGCCGCGACGCAGGCAGTCGAAAAAGAACACCGACAATGGCATCTGCGAGCGAAGCGCGTCGACGTCGAGCGTGCGGCCGAAGCGGCGCATCGTGTCCTGGAACGCGTAGGGCGAGCCGTCGGCACGAAGCGCGATGGCCTCGCCGTCCAGGATGAGCGTCTCGCGCGTCGCGTGGGTGACGCTGCGCACGATCTCCGGCGCGGCGGCCGTGACGTCGTTGCCGGTGCGCGTGTAGATGCGCACGGTGTCGCCTTCGCGATGCACCTGCACGCGCGCACCGTCGAGCTTCCATTCGAGAGCGGGCACCGCGATGCGGGCGAGGGCGTCGCTCAGGTCGTCGGCCGGTTGCGCGAGCATCGGCGCGAGCGGCTGGAACATTCGAATCGAAAAGCGCCGCAGGCCCGGTGCGCCTTCGGTCAACGCCGCGGTTGCGACCGCGCCTATTCCACCGGCCTGCATCGCTGCACGTCGCACGTCCTCGGCCGGTAGCGACGCGGCCTGCGCCACTGCCTCGATCATGAGGCCTTCGAGCGCACCCTGTCGCAGCTCGCCCAGCAACAGTCGCGTCAGGAAATCCTGCTCGGGCGGGGTCGCGAGCTCGAAGAGCTCCGCCAGGAGGCGGGTGCGCTCGCCCGTCGATCCGCGGCCGCTCGCCTGCAGCACGCGATCGAGCGCGCGGTCGATGTCGTTCAGGCGGAGCGACGCGGCAGCCGCCGCAGTGTCGGAACGCGCCGCGCGGATCAGCGCATAGCCGATGCCTCCACGACCCTGCGGCGTCTCGCCCGCGAGGTAGGCGACGCCGAGCGCGACCTCCTCGGGCGCGAGCTCACGAAGGAACCGGGCGATCGCGCCGATCTTGGCAAGCCGGCTCGGCGTCGCGCCCACCTGCCCGGATACGTCGACGAGTCGTGCAAGGAGCGTCATGATCGTCGAGCGAGAGCTTCGTCGGCGCCGCACGCGACGACGCCTCGGCGCCTCGCGGCACCGCGCGGGGGCGCTACGCCTGCGTCGTGGCGAATACCGCGAGATCGCCGGGCTTGCGCAGCATCTTGTCGACCTCCGCGGCGTGCATCTCCTCGGCCTGGATCATGCCGCGCGCGAATTCCTCGAGGCCGATCGCACGGCCCTCGACCAGCTTCAGGAGCTCGTGATACAGCCCGAGCGCGGCGCCTTCGGCCTGCAGCGACTCGCGGAGGATCGCGCCGATGTCGTGCTGATGGCTCTCGAGCAGGGGTCCGATCGCGAGCGAGGGATGCGCGCCGAGCGTGGTGATCCATTCGCCGATGTCTTGCGCGTGCGTCAGCGACTCGGTCGCCTGGCTGCGCAGCCAGGACACGATCGGTATGCGCGTGTAGCCGAACACGAGAAACGAGTAATGCGTGTAGCGCACGACACCCGCGAGCTCCGCTTCGAGCAGCCGGTTCAGCACGGCGACGACCTTTTCCTTTTCGATCTGCGGCATGGCGAATCTCCTTGACGAACGGCGTCGCGGGACTGCGACTACTTCGGCGGAATCGGGGCGGGAACCTGGTTTTCGATCGGCGTGATGCTCTGCAGATATGCGAACACCGCGTGCAAGTCCGCATCGTCGAGGGCCTTGAGGCTCCACCACGGCATGGGCGGCAGGATCGGCCGGCCGACCCCGAGGTGCTTGCCGGTTCGCATGCTCGCGACGAATTGGGCCTCGGTCCACTTTCCGAGACCGGTGCGCACGTCGGGCGTGAGGTTGGCGGCGAAGCTCACGCCCCACGGCCCGGCCCACGCGGTGAGGCTGTCGTTCGTGACCGCTGCCCATTTGCCGGGACCGAGCGCATCGATGGGCAGGGGCGGCAGCTTCGCGTCGGCGGGATGTCCTGACAAGGCGCGCGCCATGTCGGGCGCCGGGCCGTTGGGCGTCATGGTCTTCGGCGTGTGGCAGTCATGGCAGCCCCCGAACGCGACGAGGTATTCACCGCGTTTCACTTCAGCGGACGTGCCGGGTCTGTCGGCGCATGCTGCGTCGATCGTGTACGACAGCCCACAGGCGAGCGCGATCGCGCCCCAGGCGGTGTGCCGCATTGCAAGCTCCTCCTCTTGCAGGAGGCGCTAGTCTAGCCAGATGCGCGAGGCGAGGCCAACCGAGCCGTACATTCGTCGGTGAAACGCTCGACGACGGCGCTGCCCGCCGAGGCGTGGCTCGACTCGGGCGTCGGGCTGCCGCCCACGACGTACACCGCGCCACGCAGCACCACCGCGCGCGCGAAATTGCGCGGCGTGGGCAGAGGAGGGAGCGCCTGCCACGTTTCACCCGGGCGCAGGCGCAGCGCGTCACCGAGGCTCGCGCGCCGCGCCTGCGACTCGCCGCCGAACAGCTCGATCCCGCCGCACCGCACGACGGCGCCGGACGTTCCCCGCGGCTCGATCGGGGGTCCGCTCGTCCATCGATCCGTTGCAGGGTCGTAGATGTCGACGTTCCCGAAATCCGCAGGGCCGCTGCGACCGCCGATCGCATACAGCTTGCCGTCGATGACGGCAGCGGCCGGGCTTCCTTCGGAGCGGGGAAGCGCGGCGCGTGCATGCCAGGCGTCGGTCGCCGCATCGTAGACGTCGTGATTCGCGAGCGTCGTGAGGTCGTTTCCACCACCCACGACGTGGATCGCACCATCGAGCACGATGGCTGCGTGCCCGCCACGCGGCGCTGGCAGGGGAGCCGCGCGCGTCCACTGCCGCGTGCGGAGGTCGTAGACGAGTACGTCCGCGGTCGGCACGTTGGTCGTCGTGTTGAAGCCGCCGATGAGATAGATGCGCTCGCCGAGCACCGCCGCCGCGGGCGCGTTCAAGCCGTTGCCGGGCAAGCTTGTCTCGTCGTGCCAGGCGGCACCATCGAAGCGCTCCACCGCCAGCACGGGGGCGCCGCCATCGCCCGTCCCCGCAAAGGCGTAGATCGAGTCGTTCGTCGCGACGACCGCGTGCGCGGCGCGCGCGTGGTGCATCGGTGCGACGCTGTCCCAGCGCGCAACCGTGCCCGCCGGATTCGTCGTGCACGCCGCCACAGCGAGCCCCATGACGATTGCGATGTGCCTGGGCATGGCGCATGGTAGGCGAAGTGCCGCGACTGAAGGTCGCCGAACGCGTCAACGGCTGCGAGCCGGCGGTGAAGCGGCGCGCGTGCGGGACGAGCGGTCGGGCAGCCGCGCCGGGGACGTGAGAACATTGGCGGCGACGCGGCGTGTCCGCTCTTTGGGGACGACCTTGCTTTCCGAAACAGTGACGCCGAGCTCCATCGTGCGCCAGCTCGACGAGTACGTGATCGGCCAGGACGATGCCAAGCGCACGGTGGCCGTTGCCGTGTACACCCACTTCCGCAAGATCGCGCGCGCACCGGACGGAGTCGCCGCGGCCAAGAGCAACGTGCTCCTCATCGGCTCGTCGGGCACCGGCAAGACGCTCCTGTGCGAGACGCTGTCGCGCATTCTCGACGTTCCGTTCGTCACCGCCGAAGCGACGTCGCTTGCGCAAACGCGCTACGTCGGCGACGAGATCGAGGCGATCCTGCAGCGCCTGGTCGACCGGGCGGGCGGAGACATCGCGCGCGCCGAGCGCGGCATCGTGTTCATCGACGAGGTCGACAAGCTGAAGGCGCCCGAGGGACGCTCGTTCGGAACGTCGGGCGAGAGCGTGCAGCACGCGCTGCTGAAGATCATGGAGGGCGCGCCGGTCAAGCTCGGCGAAGGGCAATACCTCGACACGACCAACGTGCTGTTCATCTGCGGCGGCGCGTTCGTCGGACTGGACGAGATTATCAAGTCGCAGACGCATGGATACGGCTTCATCGCGACGTCGAAGGGCGACAACCAGAAGATCCTCGATCGCCTGAACTCGCGCGTGAAGCCGACAGACCTTTTCGAGTTCGGCCTCATTCCCGAGTTCACGGGACGCCTGCCGATCGTCGCGCGATTCCAGGACCTGACGCGCAAGATGCTCGCGCGCATCATGACCGAGCCAAAGGACTCGATCTATACGCAATTTCGCGACATCTTCGGCCGCGAAGGCGTCGAGCTCACGGTCGAGCCGCAGGTCTTCGAGCAGATCGCCGAGCTCGCGCTCGAGTACAAGACCGGGGCGCGCAGCCTGCGCGGGATCTTCGAGGAGCTGATCGCGCCCGTCCTGTACGTGATTCCCGATCAGCGCGACATTCGCGCGGTTCGCATGAGATCCATGTTCAGCGACCCGATATTCGTGCGTGCCGGCGACGCCGCCCAGGCGGGGTCATGAGCGCCGGCGAACGTCAGCGTCACTTCTCGATGCTCCGCGATTTCCAGCTCGCGGATTTCCTGACCCTGGGCAATGCAGCATGCGGCGTTGCGAGCGTGTTCTGCGCCATGGTCTACGTCGCGTCGCAGTCGCCAGCGGCGTTCTACGCGGCGGCGCTTCTCGCGCCGGCCGCGCTCGTGTTCGACGTGCTGGACGGACGCGTCGCGCGTGCGCGTCAGCAGCATTCGGCGCTCGGCCGGGAGCTCGATTCGCTTGCCGACGTGATCTCGTTCGGCGTCGCGCCCGCAGCGCTGGCGTTCGCGGCCGGCCTGCGTGGCGGCTGGGACTGGGTCGTGCTGATCTACTTCGTGTGCTGCGGAGTCAGTCGTCTGGCCCGCTTCAACGTCACGGCGGAAACGCTGTCGGCCGGAAGCGCCAAGGTCGCGTACTTCGAGGGAACGCCCATTCCCACCAGCGTCGTTCTGGTCGCGGTGCTTGCCTGGGCGGCATGGCGGGGGCGGTTGGGAGAAGCCGTGTATTGGGGCGCCTGGGCGGTCGGGCCCTGGGTGCTGCATCCGCTCGTGCTCCTGTTCGCGCTGTCCGGATCGTTGATGATCAGCAAGACGTTGCGGATACCGAAGCTGTGACGGCGTTCGGATAGTGGGCTTCATGCGCGCCCCTGGCGCGGTACTTCGCGCATCGAGCAGCAAGGACGTAACATGCCGGTGAGCCGAACGCGTGTCGAGGTTGCCCTTCACTGGCTGCCGGCACGCACCGATTGACCTGGTTTGCTAGGAGACTTCGATGGCACGCTTCCCAATGTCGATTCCGGAACTGGCTTTCGTCGCCGCCACGCGGGGCGTCGGCGGCGTGGGTATCGGCCTGTTACTCGCCGGTTGCCTGCGCGCCGAGCAGCGCAAGGGCATCGGGCTGGCGTTGCTGGCGATCGGCGTGTTGACGACGGTACCGATCGCCCGGGAAGTCTACGTCCGGCGGCGCGATGCGCTCGGGGACACGTCGGCCTAGGTCTCCCGTCGCATCGCGATTGCGGCA
>DATJIS010000018.1:0-28574 GCA_035493035.1 Casimicrobiaceae bacterium
GGCGTCGAGCTCGCGCGCGTCATCCGCCGGTCGCACCCCGCGCTGCCGCTCGTGCTCTTCAGCTCGCTCGGACGCCGCGAAGTGGGCGCGGACGACGGTCTCTTCGCCGCCTATCTCGCGAAGCCCATGCGCCAGTCCCAGCTCTTCGACACGCTCGCCAGCCTGCTCATGCCCGACGTCGCCCGCAAGCCGGCGCCGGTCGCGGCGGCGGTCACGCGACTCGACGCGCAGATGGCCGCACGGCATCCGCTGCGCATCCTGCTCGCGGAGGACAACGTCGTGAACCAGAAGCTCGCGCTGCGCATCCTGCAGCAGATGGGCTATCGCGCCGACCTCGCGTCGAACGGCATCGAGGCGATCGAGTCGGTGCGCCGCCAGGTGTACGACGTGGTGCTCATGGACGTGCAGATGCCCGAGATGGACGGCCTCGACGCGACGCGCACGATCTGCTCGCGCTGGCGGCCCGAGGAGCGCCCGCGCATCGTGGCCATGACCGCGAACGCCATGCAAGGCGACCGCGAGATGTGCTTCGCCGCGGGCATGGACGACTACCTCACCAAGCCGATCCGAGTCGAGCGCCTGGTCGAAGTGCTGAGCCAGGTCTCGAGCCGCGCCGCGCACGGATGAACGAGCCGACGATCGATCGCGCGACGTTCGACGCGCTCGCCGCCACGGCCGGCGCGGACTTCGCGCGCGAGCTGATCGACACGTTCCTCGACGAAGCGCCGGGGATGCTCGCCGAGCTGCGCGACGCCCTCGCCGCCGACGACGCGACGCGCTTCCGGCGCGCCGCACATTCCCTCAAATCCAACGGCAACACCTTCGGCGCGCTGACGCTCGGCGCGCTCGCCAAGGATCTCGAGCTTCGCGGCATCCCGTTCGCCCGCGACGCCGGCGGTGCAGCAATGACGCGCCTCGCCGACGAGTACGCGCGCGTCGCGTCCGCGCTGCGCGAGCTGCGCCATGCGTGATCGGCGGCACGCGACCGGCCGGCTGCTGGTCGCCGACGACAACAAGGTGAACCGCCTCCTGCTCGTGCGCAACCTCGAGCTGATGGGTCACGACGTCGCGTCGGCCGAGAACGGGCGCATCGCCCTCGACATGCTGCGCCGGGAGGGCTTCGACCTCCTGCTGCTCGACATGGAGATGCCCGAGCTCAACGGCTTCCAGGTGCTCGAGGCGCTCGCCGACGACCTGCGGCTGCGCGACCTGCCGGTCATCGTGACGTCGTCGCTCGAGGGGCTCGACAACGTCGTGCGCTGCATCGAGCTCGGCGCCGAGGACTATCTCGTCAAGCCCGTGAACCCTGCGCTGCTGAAGGCACGCATCGGCGCCAGCCTCGACAAGAAGCGCCTGCGCGACCAGCAGAAGGAGCTCGTGCGCCGCTTCGCCACGCCGGAGGTCGCGCAGGACATGCAGCAGTCGGGCTTCTCGCTCGGCGGCAAGCGTGTTCACGGCTCGGTGCTGTTCTCCGACATCCGCGGGTTCACCACGCTCGCCGAATCGCAGCCCCCCGAAGAGACGATCGAGCTCCTCAACACCTACTACACGCTGATGTTCGACGCGATCAGCGGCCACGGCGGGATCGTGAGCCACATCGTCGGCGATGGCCTGATGGCCCTGTTCGGCGCACCGGTTCCTCTGCCCGATCACTGCGACGCGGCGGTGCGCACGGCGCTCGAGATGCTGGAGCTCATCGATCTATTCAACGTCGAGCGGCAGGCCGCCGGGAAGCCGGCGATCCGCGTCGGCATCGGGATCGCGTCGGGCGAGATGGTCGCGGGCTACACGGGCACCAACGAGCGCGCCACGTACACCTGCATCGGCGACACGGTCAACGTCGCCGCGCGCCTCGAGGCGCACACCAAGGCCGCGCATTGCGCGATCCTGATCGACGGCGCGACGCGAGAGGGACTGCACGGCGCCGTCGAGGTCGAATCGCTTGGGCCGGTCACGATGCGCGGCAAGACGCAGCCGGTCGACGTCTATGGCGTGCCGGCGCGCGCCACACGGCTCGGCGCGCCGCTGATGAACCGATTGGTTCAGTAACACGAGGATATGCCAATGTTCCTGCAGGAGCCATGCACGCCGGAAGCCGCGGCGTTCCTCGAGAAGGAGCGCGCCGCCAGCGGCTACGTGATGGACCTCGAGCGCGCATGGGCGTGGCGCCCCGACACCGCCGAAGCGTTCGTCGCCATGCGCAAGCAGCTGACCGACGCGTCGACCCTGACGCCGCGCGAGATCGCGGTGATGGTCTGCTCCACCGCGCGGGCGCGACGCGACGCGTGCTGCGCGCTCGCCTGGGGTGCCCGGCTCGCGAAGCTCGCCGACGCCGCGCTTGCCGCGGACGTGCTCCGTCGCGACGGCGCGCCGGCCCTCGACGCGCGCGAGAAGGCGCTCAGTGGCTGGGCGGAGCGGATCGCGCTCGACCCGAATGCGACCACGGCGGCCGACATCGACGCGCTGCGCAACGCCGGTCTGACGGATCGCGAGATCCTCGAGGCCACCGTCTACATCAGCCTGCGGCTCGCGTTCGCGACCGTGAACGATGCGCTCGGTGCGCAACCCGATCCCGAGCTGGTCGCCGAGGCTCCTCCGGAGGTCCGCGCGGCCGTCACGTACGGGCGTCCCCCGGCGTAAACGTCGAGCAGTCGGGCGGCCGTGCTCAGCGGCCGTTCAGGTGCTGATTGATGCGATCGATCACGACCGGATCGGTCGACGCGCTGTCGAGGATCTCCTGGAAGCGCTCGACCGACAGGCCGTTGTCGCGCACGGCACGCTTCATCTCCTCGTCTGCCGCCTCGATGACGCGCTGCTGGTCTTCGGACGTGGCCGCGGACGCGAGGATCGGCGCGTAGGTATCCTTCACCTGTTGCACCGCGAGCGCCGCGGCGGCAAACGAGCGCAGCTCATCGTCGCTGAATCGCGACACTGCTTGATCGGAGGGTGCCGCCGAATCGGATCCGGCACCCGTGTCCGGCCCCGGCGGCAGCTGGGCCGATGCCAGCGGCGCGCACGCGAGCCCGACCCACGCGAACATCATGATCGAAATCGAACGTCGAATCACCTCGGCTCCTCTCGTCGAAAGGGTTGCCAGGCTTCCCCGATGCCTGTCGCCAATGCCTCTTCACGGGAGACTGCCGGCCGCTCCCGAAGTTCGCCGCCCGCACCACCCGCGGGCGGCACGGCGTGCCGCCTGCGTCGCGCTGGCGCTCGGCGCATTCGCCCCGTGCATCGCCCACGGCCAGCTCGCGCATTGCGCGGCAATCGGCGACGATCGCGCGCGGCTCGCCTGCTACGACGAGCTTGCGCGCACCGAGGCGCCCGCGGCGACCGCCGCGCCATCGCCGGCACCGGCGCCGGAGACCGCCGCGGCTCCGGCCTCGGAGATCGAGCAGCGATGGGAGCTTCGCCCTGACCTCCAGCGCGGGACCTTCAGGCTGCAGCCGTACCGCGCGCTGTACGGGCTCGCGCACTACAGCACCAACATGAACGAGCAGCCGAGCTCGCCCACGCGCCCGCCGCCATCGCAGGACATTCATCTCGATCCTTTCGAGGCGAAGATGCAGCTGAGCTTCAAGTCCAAGCTCGCGCAGGACATGCTCGGCACCTCGACCGACGCATGGTTCGGCTACACGCAGCGCTCGTACTGGCAGGCCGCCAACGCGCGCTTCTCGTCGCCGTTCCGCGAGACCGACTACGAGCCCGAGCTCGTCTTCGTGCATCCGCTCGAGCTGCAATGGGCCGGCGTCCACGCCCGCTACGCGGCGCTCAGCTTGACGCACCAGTCGAACGGTCGCGGCGAATCGCTGTCTCGAAGCTGGAACCGCCTGATCGGCGAGCTCGCATTGGAATCGGGTCCATGGTCGCTCTCGCTCCGTCCATGGACGCGCATTCACGAGCGATCCGGCACCGATGACGACAATCCCGACATCGACGACTACGTCGGTCGCGGCGAGATCACCGCGGTGTACCGCGCCGACGGTCACGTGGTGACGATCACGGGCCGGCATACGCTGCGGGGCGGGACGCGCTCCCGCGGCGCCGCGCAGATCGACTGGGCGTTTCCGCTGACCGGCTCGCTCAACGGCCACCTGCAGCTGTTCAGCGGTTACGGCGAGAGCCTCATCGACTACAACCACCGCCAGACGACGTTCGGCGTCGGCGTCTCTTTCTTCGACTAAGCGACCTCAAGGAGCTGCCATGATGTTCCGCAAGCTGCTGCTGGCCTCGATTGCCGCGATCGCGCTCACCGCATCGGCTGCAACCGCAGCCGCCGACCTGCTCGATACCGTGAAGCAGCGCGGCACGCTGCGCGTCGGGTGCGAGGGCACGTACCCGCCGTTCAACTTCCGCGACGCGCGCGGCGAGCTCACGGGCTACGACGTCGACATCGCCAACGCGATCGCGCAGAAGATGGGCGTCAAGGCGCAGTTCTTCACCGTCGAGTTCAGCGGTCTCCTTGCCGGCCTGCAGGCCGGCAAGTTCGACGTGATCGTCAACCAGATCGCGGCGACCGACAAGCGCCGCGAGGTGTTCGACTTCAGCGATCCGTACGTGATGTCCGCGGCGCAGCTCATCGTGCGCGCGGACGATACGCGGCCGTGGCGCAGCCTCGATGACCTCAAGGGCAAGAAGGTGGGCGTGGGCCAGGGCAGCAACTATGCGGACCTCGCGCGGTCGGTTCCAGGCGCGGAAGTGCGCACGTATCCCGGTGCGCAGGAATACCTGCAGGACCTCGCCGAGCGCCGCATCGACGTCGCGCTCAACGACAGCCTGCTCGTGCCTTACCTGCAGCAGAAGACGAAGCTGCCGATCAAGGGCGCCGCGTTCGTCGGCAAGATCGAGGAGAACGCCATTCCGTTTCCCAAGGGCAATCCCCGCTTCAAGGCGGCAATCGACAAGGCGCTCGCCGACATCAAGGCGGACGGCACGTTCCAACGCATCTCCGAGAAGTGGTTCGGACGCGACGTGAGCAAGCCGCCGAAAGTGACGCCGTGATTCGGCGCGCGCGCGGCGGCCTCGGGGGGCGCGCATGGAGGCCTTGACCGACGTGCCGTTGCTGCTTGCGCACGCGCTGCCGACGCTCCTGCGCGGCACCGGCTACACGCTGCTCTTCGCGTTGAGCTCCATGGTCCTTGGCCTCGTGCTCGGCGCGCTGATCGCGGTCCTGCGCATCGCGCGGGTGCCGCTGCTGTCGCGCCTCGCCGTCCTGTACGTGAGCTGCATGCGCGGCACGCCGTTGCTGGTCCAGGTGTTCGTCATCTATTACGGCCTGCCGAGCGTCGGCATCCGGTTCGACCCGATCACGGCCGGCATCCTGGCGCTGACGCTCAACGTCGCCGCGTACCTGTCGGAGAGCATGCGCGGCGCCATCAGCGCCGTGTCGCGCGGTCAATGGAACGCCGCACTGAGCCTCGGACTCGACCGTCGCCAGACGATGCGCTACGTCGTCGGGCCGCAGGCGCTGCGCGTGGCGGTGCCGAGCCTCAGCAACAGCCTCATCAGCCTCGTCAAGGACACGTCGCTGGTGTCCGTGATCGGCGTGACCGAGCTGATGCTGGCGAGCAAGGAGGTGATCTCGACCACGTTCCGGCCGCTGCCGCTGTACCTCGCGGCCGCGGCGATCTACTGGGCGCTCAGCCTGCTCTTCGAGCGCGCGCAGGGACGGCTCGAGCGAAGGCTCAACCGGCCGCACGAGGCGTTGCGATAGAACGTCGCACCGGGGTGTCGCTCTAACGCTTTCTGTCGGACAATGCATCACGCGCTGTCCGCGCGGACCCAGTCAGGAGGATTCCCAACCATGGCGAAGTACGGCAAGAAGGCGCAGTCCAAGGTGAAGAAGGCGATGCACGAGCGCAAGCACGGAACGCTGAAGAGCGGGAGCTCCGGCAAGAAGGTGAAGAGCCGCAAGCAGGCGATCGCCATCGGCCTGTCCGAGGCGCGCCGCGCCGGCGGCAAGGTGCCGAAGAAGTCGTCGTCGCGCAAATCGGCGAAGAAGTCGTCCAAGCGCTCGTCACGCAAGTCGAGCGGCGGCAAGTCGTCGTCGCGCAAGTCGGGCGGGCGCAAGAGCAGCTCGCGCAAGTCGAGCGGACGCAAGAGCAGCTCGCGCAAGTCGAGCGGGCGCAAGTCGTCGTCACGCAAGTCGAGCGGACGCAAGTCGTCGTCACGCAAGTCGGGCGGACGCAAGAGCAGCTCGCGCAAGTCGAGCTCGCGCAAGTCGAAGTCGAAGTAAGGAACGCGACCCACCCCTCGCTCTCCCGCGGCGCGGCAGGGCGAGGGTCACCGCGAGCGTTCAGCCGCGCGGCGCGATCACGCCGCTGCCGTCGGAGATGACGATCTCGACGCGGCGATTCATATGGCGGCCCGTGCTCGTGCTGTTGCTGGCGACGGGGAACGCAGGACCGTAGCTGCGCACGACGATGCGACGCGCGTCGACGCCGTAACCTACGAGCGCCGCCTGCACGGCCAGCGCGCGCTCCTCGGAGAGGCGTTGATCGACCGCGGTGTTCCCCGAGCTGTCCGCGTAGCCTTCGATCGCGATGGTGCGTCTCGGGTGCGTAACAAGGAAGTCCGCGAGCTTGCGCACCGTGACCGTGCCGGCGGGCACCAGCACGCTGCGGCCGGGATCGAACATCGAGTCGTTGAGCGTTACCACGACGCCGCGCGACGTGGGCAGCGCCGCCAGTTCGGCGAGCTGCGGCGCGCTGAGGCCGCCGTCGAGCTCCAGCGCCTGCGCCTGTTGCGACAGCGCCGCGGCCTGGCGTTGCGCGTCCTCCGCCTGCCGCTGGGCTACGGCGGCCTGGATCTGCGCCTGCTGTGCCTGCTGCCGGCTCGCCTCGGCCTGCGCCTGCGCGTTCTGCGCCGCGCGCTGCGCCGCGAGTGCGGCCTCCGCGGCACGCGCGTGCGCGGCATCCTCGGCGATCGTCGCGCGCTGCGCCGCGAGCGTCGCGAGGCGATGGACGTCGTCCACGCTGCCTCCACGCGCGATGAGGTCGTCGGTATCGCGCATCGCCAGCACCGCACGGTCGAGCTCCGCGGGCGCGTAGGTCGCGACCTGCGGATTGTTGCGCGCCGCGTAGACCGCGGCGTGCGCGTCGCCGACGACGGGGTCGTTGGGTGCCACCGTCGCGCAGCCCGCGAGCGTCAGCAACGCGAGCGCGATCAGGGACTTCATGGGACGTGCATGCATGGCGCCTCCTCGATGGCCTATCTTCGGGCAGGCTAAGCGCGGCACGCGTCGCTGCCAAGCGGACGCGCGCGCATACCGATGTCGGCGGAGGACCTACGGCACGCTTCGGGTGGTGCGAGCCGCTATTGCAGCACTTCGTTGCGCACGCGCAGCTGCTCCATGTGCCGCGCGCGCAGGCGCTGAAAGCCCTGCTCCAGCCCCTCTTCGAGCACCGCCGTCATGTCGGCGGCCGATTGCACGCCCGGCATGAAGACGAAGTCGGCGCCCGCGTCGTAGAGCTCGAGCGCGGACGCCGTGCGCGTGGCGGTGACCACCACGCGCGCCTGCGGACAGAGGCGCCGCGCCTTGTTGAGGAGCTCGAGGTTGCTCGTGCCCTTCAGCACCGAATCGGGGATCGTCGACATGACGAGCGCGGCAGCCTCGATGTCGGCGTGGCGCAGCGTATCCATGTTCGACACGTCGCCGTAAAGGCACGCGATGCCGCGCCGCGTGAGCTCGGACTGGACCTGCGGGTTGAAGTCGATCACCAGCAGCCGATCGAGCAGCGGATGGCGCGGGGCGGCCCCGGCGAGCTCCAGCTCCTGCACGAGCGCGCTCGCCTGCGTGAAGAAGCCCAGCAGGACGACGTCCTTGTGCCCGTGCGCGTCGGCGGCGCCCTCGCCCGCGCCTTCGTCGAGGTCGCGCAAGCCGGCGCGCCGCAGCCATCCGACGATGCGGGCCTGCACGGAATGGCTGTACTCGATCATGTAGGTCGACGCGACCGAGGTGATCGCGAACACGAAGATCAGCACGCTGACCGTCTTCTGGCTGATGTGCTCGTCGCCGAGACCGATGGCGGCGATCACCATGGCGAACTCGCTCATCTGCGCGAGATTGATCGACGGCAGCAGGCTCGCGCGATGGCCGAGCCCGAGGTAGCGCAGCAGCGGGAACACCACGATGAAGCGGCTGGCGATGAGGAACGCCGACGCGAGCAGCGCAAGGCCGATCACCTCGGCGGTCGGCATCGGGATCTGCATGCCCAGCGCGACGAAGAACAGCGTGACGAAGAAGTCGCGGATGCTGATCACTTTCGCGACTACGTCCATGTTGTACGGGAAGGTCGAGATGCTGACGCCGGCGATCAGCGCGCCCATCTCGGCCGACAGCCCCGCCGCGTCCGCCGCCGTCGACACGAGGAAGCACCACGCGAGCGAGCCGATCAGCACGAGCTCCGGCACCTTCGCCGCGGACTTGAAGATGCGCGGCAGCACCGTCTTGCTGACGAGCAGGCTCGCGCCGACCAGCAGCACGCCCTTGACCAGCGAGCCGGCGAGCGTCGCCACCTGCGGGTGCATGAGGTTCGGCTGCACCGCCAGGAACACGATGGCCCAGACGTCCTGGAACACGAGCACTCCCAGGGTGATGCGACCGGGCAGCGTGTCGAGCTCGAACTTGTCGTAGAGCAGCTTGACCACGATCATCGTGCTGCTGAGCGCGAGGCACACCGCCATGTACAGCAGGCTGAAGTCGCCGCCGCTCGCGCGAAACCCGAAGGGCACGAAGAACGCGAGGCCGAGGCCGACGCAGAGCGGCACCTGCAGGAGGCCGACCACGAGCACCGGCTTGCCGGCCGCGAGCAGCTTCTTCAGATCCATCTCGAGGCCGATGATGAACAACAGCAGGATCAGGCCGATCTCGGACACCGTGCCGATCGCCGCGTCCTCGGTAATGAGGCGCAGCCCGATCTGCGGTCCGATCAGCACGCCCGCCAGCAGATAGGCGAGCAGCATCGGCTGGCGCAGGCGATGCGCCACGAAGGCGAGCACCGCCGCGGCGGTCACGCAAAGGCCGATGCTCGACAGCAGATTCGCCTCGCCCATCAGTTGTCCCGTTGTTGTTTGGATTCGTCAGGATGCCCGGTCGCGGCGGCGGCGACATCGGGAATATTGCGAAAGCCCGCGCACGGCGACGGCCTCCGGCCCGCGAGATACGGCAGCGTGCGGCCGATCATGCGCATGTGCCGCGCCAGCCGCTTCAGGAGCGGCAGCCGCGCCGCCCGGGGATCGGCGGGCGCCGCGGTGAGCGCGACGTACCACGTGGAAGTCGGCCCGATGTCGGGCACGTCGATCGGCAGCGACGCGGCGTCCTGGCGGCGCCGTGCGTCGAGGAGCGCGTACGCCGGCTCGGTGACGAGCAGGTATTCCGGCAGCGGGACGTCGTTCTTCAGGAGCCGATGCACCAGGATGACGTCGACGCCTGCGAGCTCGTTCGATCCGCCGGTGCGGTGCATGAGGATGTCGCCGGCGTGGCTCACCATCTTGATGCGCAGCTGCCCGGCCTGGCTGCATCCGTCGCAGGGGCACAGGTTGTTCTGCGCGATGTCGGCGAGGCAGGCATGGAACGCGCCGTAGATCGCGTCGGTGCGCGCGGCCAGCCAGTCGGGGCGGGCCTTTCCCATCGGGGCATAGAAGAACGCCGCATCGCCTTCGATCTTCGCGAGGCGCAACGCCGGCGCCGCCGCCCGGATGACCGCATCCAGAAGCTGACCGACGATCTCCTGCGCGTGTATCAGGCTCGCCGCATGATATTTCATGAAGCGCGTGTAGCCGCCGATGTCGGCGATGAGCAGGACGGCGGACTGAACGGCCATGACGGTCCTTGAACCAGGGCGCGGACCGCGCGAGATTACATGGACCCGCCGCGGTCGGACAAAGCCTTACATGCATCCGGGGGTAGCGCCCGATTGTGGCGGCCCTCCATGCAGCCTATGCTCGGCCCCTCATCTTGCGGGGCGTCATGCAAGGCCGAACGCGCGCCGACCACATGGAGTTGTTCACGGGCATGGCCGCGCGCGACGGTGCCCTGCGATCCCGTCAGCGGCACGATCTCTCCGATACGCCGGACGCGCGCGCATTCCGCGCCGGCGCACGCGGCGGGCGCAGCATGCGGCGCAGCCGCGCGAGCGCCGCGCGCGCCGATCGCTGGGGCTCGGCGTTCGTTACGGCCGCCGGTCATGCGAGCGTGGGTCGCCGTCTCGTCGAAGCCTGGGGCCTGGGCGCACAGGCCTCCACGCTGTTGCGGCACGACACGCAGGGCCGGCTCCGGTTGTCGACCACACCACCGCTCGCGCGCTCGTCCATGGCGCCGCGCGGCTGGCTCGGCAAGCGCCGCTCGCGCCCTGCCACGCCGCGCGAAGGTCCGCACGCGCGCGGCCGCTGGAGCGGCGCCGCGACCTGGCGGCGGCTTGCGCTCGTGACGCTCACGCTCGGCCAGACGTGGGTCGCCACGTCGTTCATGATCCAGATCCTGCCCTACCACGGCCGGCCGTGGCTCGAGCTCGTGACGCTGCTCCTGTTCGCGATCCTGTTCGCATGGATCTCCGCGGGCTTCTGGACCGCGCTGGCCGGGTTCACCACGCTCGCGACGCGTCGCGACCGTCACGCAATCACGCGCAGCGTACCCGCCGACACACCGGCGACCGACATTCCGGGCGACGCGCGAACCGCGATCGTGATGCCGATCTGCAACGAGCACGTTGCGCGCGTGTTCGCCGGACTGCGCGCGACGTACGAGTCGCTCGCGGCCACCGGGGCACTCGACCGCTTCGACTTCTTCGTGCTGTCGGACACGTCGGATCCGGACACGCGCGTCGAGGAGCTCACGGCGTGGATGCATCTGTGCCGTGCCGTCGGCGGCTTCGGGCGCGTGTTCTACCGCTGGCGCCAGCATCACATCAAGCGCAAGAGCGGCAACATCGCCGATTTCTGCCGCCGGTGGGGCCGCAAATACCGGTACATGATCGTGCTCGATGCGGACAGCGTGATGACCGGCGCATGCCTCACGCGCCTGGTGCTGATCGCCGAAGCCAATCCGGGCGCGGGCATCGTGCAGACGGTGCCGCGCGCCGCCGGCCGCGACACGATGTTCGCGCGCGTGCAGCAGTTCGCGACCGGCGTCTACGGACGCGTCTTCACCGCGGGACTGCATTTCTGGCAGCTCGGCGAGTCGCACTACTGGGGACACAACGCGATCATCCGCGTCGAGCCGTTCATTCGCCATTGCGCGCTGGGCCGCCTGCCCGGACGCGGTGCGCTGTCCGGCGAGATCCTGTCGCACGACTTCGTCGAGGCGGCGCTGATGCGCCGCGCGGGCTGGTCGGTGTGGATCGCGTACGACCTGCCCGGCAGTTACGAGGAGATGCCGCCCAACCTCGTCGACGAGCTGTCGCGCGACCACCGCTGGTGCCAGGGCAACCTCATGAACCTGCGCCTGTTCCTGATGAAGGGGCTGCATCCTGCGCACCGCGCGGTATTCATGACCGGCGTGATGGCGTACCTCTCGGCGCCGCTCTGGTTCCTGTTCCTGATCGCGTCGACGGCGCTGATCGCCGTGCACACGCTGGTCGTGCCGCAATACTTCGTGCGGCCGTTCCAGCTGTTTCCGTTGTGGCCGCAGTGGCATCCGGAGATGGCGGCGACGCTGTTCGGCGCGACCGCCCTGCTCCTGTTCCTGCCCAAGATCCTGGCGAGCCTGCTGATCGAGGCGCAGGGCTACGGGGGACGCCTGCGACTCGCGCTGTCGGTGCTGCTCGAATGCGCGCTGTCGGCGCTGCTGGCGCCGATCCGCATGCTGTTCCACACGCAGTTCGTCGCCGCGTCGCTGCTCGGGCGCGCCGTCCGCTGGCGCTCGCCGCCGCGGGCCGACGCGCAGACCACCTGGGGACATGCGGTGCGTCGCCACGGCGTGCACACCGTGATCGGCATGGCGTGGATCGGCCTCGTGTGGTGGCTCGACCCGACCTACGTGCCGTGGCTGTTCCCGGTCGCGGGCGCCCTGATGCTGTCGATCCCGCTGTCGGTCTATTCGAGCCGCGTGGGTCTCGGGCACGCGCTGCGTCGACTCGGGCTGTTCCTCATTCCCGAGGAAACCGACCCCGTGCCCGTGCTCGAGGCGACGCGACAGCACCTGCGCGACGCACCGCCGCGAAGCGACGTGCTGAGCGCCGTGGTGGACCCGGCCGTGAACGCGCTGACGTGTGCGTTCGGCGTCGCTCGGCGGCTCAACGCGTCGGGGCGCCTGGCGCGCCGGCGTCTCGTGCAGCACGCCTTGCGCGACGGCCTCGCTTCGCTATCGCTCGGCGAGCGCAAGATGCTCGTCGCCGATCCCGTGGCGCTGTCCATGCTCCATTTCGCCGTCGGCAGCGAGGAAGTGGGCGCTGCGGTGGCGTCTCCCGAGTCGCCCGCGCCCGCGGAGCCGGCGCGCGCCGACGCCCGCCGGCCGCCCCTCACCGGCATCGCCGCCCGGGCCGCCGTTCCTCTCCGACACACGGGCGCTTGAGCGAATAGCCCGTCGGCGGTAAAATTACGCAGACAAAACAGGCCCTCGCGACTATGTAGTGGTCTCGCGGGCGGCCCTGACAACGATCCGCCAAGACGCCGCGCCTCGACGCGCGAATCCGATAAGACGTCCCGGCGCTGTGAGCGGCTTTGTGCACTGCGGTTGGTGGCTTCTGGGCAAGAGAGGCCGGTTTGGCGTTCTTTTTCGCCCGACCTGCAGACGCGGATTACTGCAATCTGACACGCGGACCGAAGTTGGCGAGGCGCTGCGGTGCCCCAAAAGGGCCTGCTGCGCGCGCGGTCACGCTTGGCACCGGGCTTTTGCTTGGATTACAGGGGTCCGGCTGGCGAAAGCCACGCCGCTGCCTCGTGCGTCCCGAGGCCGGCGGCGCGAGAGGAAGGGCGCGAAGGCTCCAGCAGTTGCAAACACTGTCGCACCACCGTCGGGTCGTCCTCGCGCTGTTCGCCACCAGCGTGATCCTGCTGTTCCTGTTCACGTCCAGCCGGGCAAGCGACCTGCTGAAGCTCGTGTTCACGTACTCGTCCGCCACGTCGGCGCGCAGCCCCGTGGTGGATCCGTTCCTGATCGACCTGGAGGAGCGCACTTTCCGCTTCTTCTGGGACACGGCCAATCCCAAAAACGGCCTGGTGCCCGACCGCTTTCCGACGCCCTCGGTATCCAGCATCGCGGCCGTCGGCTTCGCGCTGACCGCGTATCCCGTCGGCGTCGAAAGGGGCTACATCACGCGCGAGCAGGCGCGCAAGCGCGTGCTGACGACGCTGCGCTTCTTCCGCACGGCGCCTCAGGGGCACGGCGTGAAGGGCGTCTCCGGCTACAAGGGCTTCTTCTATCACTTCCTCGACATGAAGACCGGCACGCGCTTCGAGGACAGCGAGCTGTCGACGGTCGACACCGCGATCTTCCTGGCCGGTGCCCTGTTCGATCAGTCGTACTTCGACGGCGACCATCCCGACGAGGTGGAGATCCGCAAGCTGGTCGACGAGCTGTACCGTCGCGTCGACTGGCAATGGGCGCAGCCGCACGCGCCCGCGATCAGCCTCGGCTGGTCGCCCGAGGAAGGATTCCTGGAGTACGACTGGCGCGGCTACAACGAGGCGATGCTCGTGTACCTGCTCGCGCTCGGCTCGCCGACGCACCCGGTCGGCTCGGAAGCGTGGGCCGAATGGACGAGCACGTATGATACGAGCAGCTGGCGCACGCTCTTCGGCCAGCAGTTCCTGAACTTCGCGCCGCTCTTCGGGCACCAATACACGCATGTATGGGTCGATTTCCGCAAGCTGCAGGACGCCTACATGCGCAGGCGCGGCCTCGACTACTTCGAAAATACGCGTCGCGCGGTCTACGCTCAGCAGGCGTACGCGATCGCCAATCCGCGCGGATGCAAGGCTTACGGCGCGACGATCTGGGGATTGACCGCCAGCGACGGCCCCGGCGACGCGAAGGTCGGGCACGGCTCCGCCATGCGTTCGTTCAAGAGCTACGCAGCGCGCGGCGCAGGCGAGCACGACAGCTACGACGATTGCACGCTCGCGCCGACGGCCGTGGTGGGCTCGTTGCCGTTCGCGCCCGAGATCGCGCTGCCCGCCGTGCTCGACATGCACAAGCGCTTCGGGCAATACATCTATTCGCAATACGGCTTCCTCGACGCGTTCAACCTGAACTTCGATTTCAACGTCCCGGTCACGCAGGGGCGTCGCATTCCCGGCTTCGGCTGGGTCGACGCCGACTATCTCGGCATCGACCAGGGTGCGATCTTCGCCATGATCGAGAACTACCGCAGCGGCATGATCTGGGGCGTGATGCGCAAGAACCCCTACATGCGGATGGGGCTCGCGCGCGCCGGGTTCGAGGGCGGCTGGCTCACGGCGTCGGCCAACTAGGCCGCCTCCTCGCCGTTCGCAACCTCCTGCGCTCCCTGCTCGTCGCCTGCCTCGTCGCGCTTTGCGCGGCGTGCAGCGCGCGTCACGACGATCCGAACGTCGTGCGCTTCTGGGCGATGGGCCGCGAGGGCGAGGTCGTCGCGGAGCTCGTGCCCGAGTTCGAGCGGACGCATCCGGGCGTTCGCGTCGAGGTGCAGCAGCTGCCGTGGAGCGCGGCGCACGAGAAGCTCCTCACCGCATTTGCCGGCGACTCCACGCCCGACCTTTGCCAGCTGGGCAACACGTGGATACCCGAATTCGCCGCGCTGAACGCGCTCGAGCCGCTCGATGCGCGCGTGGCATCGTCGGGGATCGCGCCGGACGATTACTTCAGCGGCATCTGGGACACCAATCGCGTCGGTGACACGCTCTACGGCCTGCCCTGGTACGTCGACACGCGTCTGCTCTTCTATCGTCGCGACCTGCTCTCGCAGGCCGGATACGCGGCGCCGCCGCGCGACTGGAACGAGTGGGTCGCGATGCTGAGCTCGATCCGTGACGAGCACGTGCGGGGACGCAGCGGCATCGTGCTGCCGCAGAACGAGTTCGAGCCGCTGGTCGCGCTCGCGCTGCAGCAGGACGACCCGCTGCTGCGCGACGGCGGCCGCTACGGCAACTTCCGCAGCGCCGGTTTCGGCCGGGCGCTGACGTTCTACGCCGGCATGTTCCGCAACGGCTACGCGGCGACGCGCGCAACGAGCGACGCGTCGAACATCTGGAACGAGTTCGCGCGCGGTAACTTCGTCTTCTACATCTCGGGCCCGTGGAACATCGGCGAGCTCGAGCGCCGCCTGCCGAGGGACCTGCAGCAAAGCTGGATGACGGCGCCGCTTCCTGGGCCCGACGGCCCGGGAGCGTCGATCGCCGGCGGTTCGAGCCTCGTGATCTTTCGCGCGTCGCGCAGCAAGAATGCCGCGTGGCAGCTGATTGCCTATCTTTCCGACCCCGACGTGCAGCGGCGCTTCCATGCGCTGACGGGCGACCTGCCGCCGCGGCGCAGCGCGTGGCGCGGGGGCGCACTCGCCGACGACGCGTACGCGCGCGCGTTTCGCGACCAGCTCGAGCGGGTCAAGCCCGCGCCGCGCGTGCCGGAATGGGAGCGCATCGCGGACGAGATCCGCGTGGTGGCCGAGCGCGTCGTCGACGGAAGGCTCTCCGTCGCGGACGCCCAGCGCGAGCTCGATGAACGCGCCGATCGCATCCTCGAGAAGCGCCGCGCCCTGCTCGCGCGCGGGAGCGGCTCATGAGGCGCGCCGCGGCGGGATGGTGCTTCGTGGCGCCCGCGCTCATCGTGATCGGCGTGTTCTTCGTCCTGCCGGTGGTCGCCGCGCTGCTCCTCAGCTTCACCGACTTCGATCTCTACGCGCTCGCCGACCTGCGCAACCTGCGTGTCGTGGGGCTGCGCAACTACGTACGCCTGCTCGAGACGCCGCTGTTCTGGCAGGCGCTCGGCAACACGCTGTACTTCGTCGTCGTCGGCGTGCCGCTGTCGATCGGCGCGTCGCTCGCAACCGCGCTGCTCGTCAACTCTCCGCTCGCGCGTCTCAAGGCCGTCTTCCGCACCGCGCTCTTCATGCCGGTGGTGACGACGCTCGTCGCCGTCGCGGTCATCTGGCGCTATCTGCTCAGCACCCGCTACGGCATGATCAACTACGCGCTCGGACGCTTCGGCATCGGCCCCATCGACTGGCTCGGCGATCCTCACTGGGCGATGCCCGCGATCATCCTGTTCGCGGTGTGGAAGAGCTTCGGCTACAACATGGTGATCCTGCTCGCCGGCCTGCAGAGCATTCCGGCGGACCTGTACGAGGCGGCGCGCGTCGACGGCGCATCCGCGTCGCAGCGCTTTCGCCACGTCACGCTGCCGATGCTCGCGCCGATCCTCGCGATGGTCGCGATACTCACGATCGCGGGCTATTTCCAGCTCTTCGGCGAGCCGTACGTCATGACGCAGGGCGGGCCCCTGCAGAGCACCGTGAGCGTGCTGTACTTCATGTACGAGGAAGGCTTCAAGTGGTGGAACCTCGGGTCGGCGTCGGCTGTCGCCTTCCTGCTGTTCCTGTTCATATTCGCGGTGACCGCGCTGCAGGTGCGCGTCGCGCGCCGCGGTGTCGCGGCATGAGGCGCATCGCGGCGCCGCTGGCGGTCAACGTGGCGCTCGTGGCGATCGCCGCGCTCACGCTGTTCCCGCTGGCATGGATGGCGGCGGTGTCGCTCATGGCGCCCGGCGAGGCGAGCACCTATCCGCCGCCGCTCCTTCCCGAGCGTGCGACGCTCGCCAACTACCGCGAGCTCTTCGCGCACGCGGGCATGGCGCGCTATCTCTTCAACAGCGTGCTCCTGTCGGTCAGCGTGACGCTGCTCGCGGTGCTCTTCAACGTCGCCGCCGGCTACGCATTCGCGAAGCTCGAGTTTCACGGGCGCGCGCGCCTCTTCCGCTGGATGCTCGGCGCGCTGGTCATCCCCGGCCAGGTGGCCATGGTGCCGCTGTTCCTGCTGCTGAAGCAGATGGGGCTCGTCAACAGCTACGGCGGCGTGATCGTCCCGGCCATGGCATCGATCTTCGGCATCTTCCTGGTGCGGCAGTACGCGCTTTCCATTCCCGACGACCTGCTCGATGCAGCGCGCATCGACGGGGCGAGCGAGCTCCGCATCTTTCGCGTCGTCGTGTTGCCCGTGCTGAAGCCGATCATCGTCACGCTCGCCGTGTTCACGCTGCTGGGAACGTGGAACGACTTCATGTGGCCCCTGATCGTGCTGTCCGACAGCCACCTTTACACCCTTCCCGTCGCGCTCGCGAGCCTGTCGCGCGAGCACGTCGCCGACAACGAGCTGATGATGGCCGGCGCGGTCGTCACGACCGTGCCGGTTCTGCTCGTGTTCCTGCTGCTCCAGCGCTATTACGTGCAGGGTTTGATGGCAGGAAGCGTCAAGGCATGAGGACGCGCATTGTCGCGCTCGCGGCGCGCGTGCTCGTGCTCGTCGCCGCTTCGCTCGCGTTCACGGCCCCGGCGGGCGCGCAAACACCGCGCGTGCTCGATCGCTTCGACGACCTCGCGCTCTGGCAGGTCGTTGCATCCGACGGCGTCAATGCCTCGCTCCACGCGGCGCGCGGCGCGAGCGGCCTCGGCATGCGCCTTGACTTCGACCTCGGCGGAACGGCGGGCTACGCTGCGGCGTCGCGCGCGCTGGCGGTCGACCTGCCCGACAATTACGAGATCGGCTTCGATCTGCGCGCCGACGCGCGCGTGAACGACTTCCAGGTCAAGCTGGTCGACGCGAGCGGCGAGAACGTGTGGTGGTTCCGGCGGCAGAACATGGAATTCCCGCGCGCCTGGCAGCACTACACCATCAAGAAGCGCCAGGTCGAGTTCGCGTGGGGGCCGACGCGGGATCGCACGCTCAGGCGCGTTGCGCGCATCGAGTTCGTCGTCGCGGCCGGCGCCGGCGGTGGCGCGGGCTCGCTGTACATCAGCGGCCTCACGCTGCGCGAGCGTCCGCCGCAACCGACCTCATGGCTGCCGCCTGCCGTCGAAGCGTCGTCCGCGCTGGCCGACGGAGGCGCCGAACAGGCCGTGGACGCCAAGCTCACCACGGCCTGGAAGAGCGATCCCGCGACCGGACCCGAGCAATGGCTCGTGCTCGACTTCGGCCAGTCGCGCGAGTTCGGCGGCCTCGTGCTGCGCTGGCAGCCGGCGCTGTATGCGTCGCGCTACGAGGTGCAGTTCTCCGACGACGCGCGCACCTGGCACACGGTGCGCAGCGTGGAGGCCGGGCGCGGCGGCGCCGACCCACTGCTGCTCCCGGAGTCCGACACGCGCTACGTGCGCCTCGCCTTCCACGACGGCCCGGCGCACGCGTACGCGCTCGACGAAGTCGAGATTCGCGACATCGCGTTCGGCGCTTCGCCCAATGCCTTCTTCGAGGCGCTGGCACGCGAATACCCGCGGGGCTGGTTTCCGCGCGGGTTCTCCGGGGAACAATCGTACTGGACGATCGTGGGCGTCGACGGCGGCAGCGATACCGGCCTGATGTCCGAGGATGGCGCACTGGAAGTGGCGAAGGGCGGGTTTTCGATCGAGCCGTTCGTGCGGACTGACGCAGGGCTCGTCACGTGGGCCGACGTGAAGCCGCGGCAGTCACTGATGGACGGCTATCTGCCGATTCCGACCGTCACGTGGGTCGACCCGCAATGGTCGCTCAGCGTCACCGCGTTCGGCGCCGGTATCCGCGCTTCGTCGCGGCTCCTCGCCCGCTACGAGTTGCGCAATCGCACGCGGCAGCCACTCGCGCTCGAGCTGGATCTCGCGATACGACCGTCGCAGGTGAATCCGCCGGCGCAATTCCTGAACGCCCCGGGCGGCGTCGCGCCGATTCGCGACATCGCGTGGGACGGCAGGACGCTCACGGTCAACCAGCAGCGCGAGGTGTTCGCGCTGTCTGCGCCGGCCGCCGTCGCTGCCTGGCCGTTCGACAGCGGCCCCGTTGCCGGGCTGCTGCGCACACCGGACAAGGGCTCTTCGCACGAGGTACACGATGCGTTCGGCTATGCATCGGCCGCGCTGCGCTATCCGGTGAAGCTGGCCCCCGGCGCCTCGGCGACGATCGTGCTCGCCATGCCGCTGTCGGGCGACACCGCGCCGCCCGCGCTCGAGAAGCTGAGCGCCAAGGCGTGGCTCGTGCGCGAGCAGCGCACCGTCGCGAACGAATGGCGCAGCAAGCTCGACGCGGTCACGCTGCGGGTGCCGAAGGCGTCGCAGCCGCTGGCCGACACGCTGCGCACCGCGCTCGCGCACCTGCTCATCACGCGTGACGGCCCCATCCTGCGGCCCGGCACGCGTGCGTACGCGCGCTCGTGGATCCGCGACGGCGCGATGATCGGCGACGCGTTGCTGCGCCTCGGCCAGGCGCAGGTGGCGGCCGACTACCTGCAGTGGTACGCGCCCTATCAGTTCCTGAGCGGCAAGGTCCCGTGCTGCGTCGACGCTCGCGGCGCCGATCCGGTGCCGGAGAACGACAGCACCGGCGAGCTCCTATTCCTCGCGTACGACATCTTCCGCTACACGGGCGACCGTACGTTCCTCGCGAGTCTCTGGCCGAACCTGCAGGCGGCATTGCGCTACCAGGAGCGCCTGCGCCAGATCGGGCGTGCGCCTCCGCGCAGCCCCCACGGCGATCCGTTGTACGGATTGCTGCCGGAATCGATCAGCCACGAAGGCTATTCGGAAAAGCCGATGCACTCGTACTGGGACGACTTCTGGGCGCTCAAGGGCTATGACGCCGGGATCGGCATCGCGGGCGTGCTGGGCGAGCAGGCGATGGCCGAGACGTGGCAACGCCAGCGCGACGAGTTCGCGCACGACCTGACCGCATCGCTGCTCGCGTCGACGGCCGCGCACCACATCGACTATCTGCCCGGTGCCGCGGAGCTCGGCGATTTCGACCCCACGTCCTCGACCATCGCGTTCGCGCCCGCAGGCGACGTGCGCCCCATTCCCGCGCAGCTGATCGCGCCGACGTTCGAGCGTTATTGGCGCGAGTTCGTCGAGCGGCGCGACGGCCGCAGAGGCTGGGAGGACTACACGCCGTACGAGCTTCGCAACGTGGGCACGTTCGTGCGCCTCGGCTGGCGCGATCGCGCGCAGGCGCTGCTCGCCTTCTTCATGGCGGACCGGCGTCCCCAAGCGTGGAACCAGTGGGCCGAGGTCGTCGGCCGCGAGGCGCGCAAGGTGCGATTCGTCGGCGACATGCCGCACGCGTGGATCGCATCGGACTTCATCCGCGTCACGCTCGACCTTTTCGCCTACGAGCGCAGCGAGGACAAGTCGTTGGTGATCGCGGCCGGCGTGCCGTGGCAGTGGCTCGCCGGCAAGGGGATCGCGCTGACCGGCCTGTATACGCCGTACGGCAGGCTCGGTTACACGCTGCGTCGAACCGGTGACCGCGTGCTGCTGCACATCGACGGCGGGCTGGGCGTGCCGCCGGGCGGCATCGTATTCCCCTGGCCGGGCGGCAGTTCGGTGCCCGGCGCAACGGAGATCGACGGCAAGCCTGCAACGTGGAGCGACGGCGCGCTGACGATATCGAAGCTCCCCGCGAACGTCGTGATCGCCGTGACGAAGACGCCGCGCCGACAAGGAAGGTGACGCATGTCCTCGACCATCGAGTTTCCGGCCGATTTCCTCTGGGGCAGCGCCACGTCGGCCTACCAGGTGGAAGGCTCGCCACTTGCCGACGGCGCGGGTCCCAGCATCTGGCATCGCTTCTGCCACACGCCGGGCCTCGTGCGCGACGGCGACACCGGCGACGTCGCGTGCGATCACTACCGCCGCTACCGCGACGACGTCGCGCTGATGCGAACGCTCGGCATGAACGCGTACCGGTTCAGCATCGCGTGGGGCCGTGTGCTGCCGAGCGGTCGCGGCGCCGTGAACGACGCCGGCCTGGATTTCTACGATCGGCTCGTCGACGCGTTGCTCGCGCACGGCATCGAGCCCATGGTCACGCTCTATCACTGGGATTTGCCCGCCGCGCTCGACGACATGGGTGGCTGGCTGAATCCGGACATCGCGGGCTGGTTCGGGGACTACGCGTCGGTGGTGTTTCGGCGCCTCGACGATCGCGTGAAGCTGTGGGCGACGCTGAACGAGCCGTGGGTCGTGACCGACGGGGGCTACCTGAATGGCGTGCTCGCGCCCGGCCATCGCAACCGCTTCGAGGCGCCGATCGCCGCCCACCAGCTGCTTCGAGCGCACGGGGCGGCGGTGACCGCGTATCGCGCGCAGGGACGGCATCGCATCGGCATCGTCGTGAACCTCGAGCCGAAATACGCCGCTTCCGACGATCCTGCCGACCGCGCGGCGGTGGAGCGCGCCGACGCCTACATGAACCTGCAGTATCTCGACCCGGTCCTGCTCGGCCGCTATCCGGAGAGCCTGCGCGAAGTCTTCGGCGAGGCATGGCCGCGCTGGCCGGATGACGACTTCAAAGCCATCGCACAACCGGTGGATTTCATCGGCATCAACTACTACACGCGCAGCGTTACGCGCTTCGACGCAACGGCCTGGCCGCTGCAGGCGAGCGCCGTACGCCAGAAGCACGCGACGCACACCGAGACGGGATGGGAGGTCTACCCGCAAGGGCTCGCCGACGTCCTGCTGCGGGTCAAGGCGCGCTACGGCAACCCGCCGGTCTACATCACCGAAAACGGCGCGTCTTTCTACGATCCGCCGGCGGCTCTGGACGGCCGCATCCACGACCCGTTGCGCATCGACTACCTGCGGCGGCACCTCGGCATCATCCACGCGGCGCTCAAGGCGGGCGCGGATATCCGTGGCTATTTCGCCTGGTCGCTGCTCGACAACTTCGAATGGGCGCACGGCTACTCGAAGCGCTTCGGCCTCGTGCACGTGAACTTCCAGGACCAGGTGCGAACTCCGAAGGACAGCGCGCGCTTCTACGCGAGCGTCATCGCGAGCCGCGGCCGCGCGCTCGATGCGCCGGACGGCGCTGCGCGCGCCCCGTAGAATACCGCCCGTTCCGCCGTACCGGGGAGACGGCTTGCAGTTCCGCTATTTCGAGATCGCCACGCGGCCGTGCCTGGCGTGGTGCGCGCGCATCACGCGTGACGACGATACCGTCGCGGTATTCCACGGCTCCCGGGTCGAGACGCGCGCGCGCGGTTTCGTCCAAGGCGCATGGAGCGGCCCATTCGACGCATTCGACCTCGCGGGCGCGACGGTCGTATGCGGGACTGGCGGCGTAGCCGACGCGGACGAGGTGCGCTTCTCGACGAGCACCGAGCAGGAGAGCCCGCTCTTCGGCGTTCGCGACGGTCACGCCGTTCACGTGTCCTTCCGGCAGGGACTTCATTGGTGGAATCCGTTGAGCGCGCGCGCGTTCGAGGCCACGAGCCGATGCTGGTCGCGCTTCGCGGCCGGCCTGACCGAAATCGAGTATCGGCTGCGCGTCGGCTGTGCCGCGTTCGCGCCCGCCTGCGCGCCGTAGAATGCCCGCCGCGCGCGCACGCGAGGGCGCTCGCCTTGCGTTACGGCCTGTGCACGTGCCGGCGTTGCCCGCGCTCGCGTGGTGCGCGCGCGTGACGCCGGGCACCGAAGCCGTGCCCGTGTTCCACGGCTCCCAGGTGGAGATCCATGCACGCGGATTCGTCGAGGGCGCCTGGGACGGCGCGTTCGCAGCGTTCGATCTCGCGCGCGCCACGGTGCTGTGCGGCACCGGCGCCACCACCGCCGCGGACGGCGTGCGGTTCTATGCGAGCACCGATCAGCAGGGTGTCCTGTTCAGCATTCGGCAGCGCGACAGTCTCGTGGTGTCGAACTCGCCGAGCTTCGCGTTGGCGGTCGCGGGCGAGGCGCTGGAGCCCCTCTATCCGTTCTACGTCTACGACCTCCTCGCCATCTTCCGCCAGGGCCTGTATTGCCCCGACGGGAGGCTCAGGCTTCGCTCGGGCAATGCGCTGCGCGTCCACTACACGACCGTGATGGCCGTCAGCCCGCGCGGCGAGGTGCGATTCGAGGCCCATGCGGCGTGCGCGCCGCCGGGCGATTACCGTTCCTACGCGGCGTTGCTCTACGGTGGCGTGGACGCGGTCCTCGCGAACGCGCGGGACGAGGCGCGCAGGAGTCCTTACGCGCCGCTCGTCACGCTGTCGCGCGGATACGACTCCACCGCGGGGGCCGTGCTCGCCCGGCGTGCCGGCGCCCGTGAAGCGTTTACGTACGTCGATTCGCGGCAAGCCGATCCGACCCGCGACAGCGGCGTCGACAATGCGCGGGTACTCGGCATGACGTGCGCCGAGCACGATCGCTGGGCATACCTCACGCTGGCCGGCGCCGTGGAAGCGGAGTTCGGATACGGACCGCTCAGCTCCAACGTGCCGCTTGCCGCGGTCGAGCCGCAGCTCGCGGGCCGCATCCTCGTCACCGGCGAGAGCGGCGATCCGATGTGGGATCCGTGCCGCACGCGCGTGTTCGACCGCATGGGCCGCCCGTGGATCCGCTATCCGCAAGGCCTCAGTGTCATCGAGCACCGGCTGCGCGTCGGATACGTGATCTTCGCACCCGCGTGCATCGCAGCGCGCCACAACCGCGCGATCCATGCGATCGCGGTGTCGCCCGAGATGCGGCCGTGGTCCATCGGCGTGGGCTACGATCGTCCCTTGCCTCGCAGGCTCTGCGAGGAGGCGGGACTCGCGCGCGACGCCTTCGGGACGCGCAAGTTCGCCTCGAGCCACAGCCATCTGAACGACGCCAGACGCTTCTCCGCCCGCTCGCTGGATCTCTACCGCACGTTCGTGCAGCAGGCGCACGCGGCGATTCCCGGTCACGAGCGGCAACGCTGGCGGGCGCGTGCGCATCTGCGCCACCGCGCATGGGATCTGTTGCGGCCGCGGCAGCGCTACGTGCGCTCGACGCCGCTCCAGCGCCGCCTGCCGTTCGTCCTCAACGCGCCGCCGATCCGCATTCCGTGGGACTTCATGTTCACGTTCCAGTGGACCGCGGCGTCGGTGCAGGACCGCTATCGCGTGACGCCGCACGGGACCATTTCGTCAACCGAAGAATGACAGGGAGAATGCCTTGAAGCGAATCTGCGCAGGCTGTGCGATCGTCGCGGCGCTGTGGATGCCGGGTGCGGCGGCACAGGAGACCGACCACGCGATCCACGAGGAGCTCCGCACGCTCCTGCGCGGCGTCACCACCGCGATGAACGAGTCGCGCTTCGATGACATGCTGCCGTGGCTGAGCGAGGATGTCGAAGCGACCAGCATCACGCAGGAGGCGATGTCGGGCCGACCCGCGGTCGCGCGGTATTTCAGGGAATGGTTCGGCCCCTCGGGCTACATGCGTCGCATGACGATGTCGATGGACGCCGACGGCCTCACGCAGCTCTCGCCGGACAAGTCGTGGGGTCTCGTTCGCGGCAAGGCGCTCGAGCACTACGAGGCCAAGGACGGCGACCAGTTCGACTTCAAGACGCGCTGGACGGCCGTCATGGTGCGAAGCGACGACGGCAAGTGGCGTCTGCGTGCCATCCACTTCGGCACGAACCATCTCGACAACCCGGTGCTCGACAAGGTGAAGCGCGCGCTGATCCGCGACGGCGTCATCGCGTCGCTCGCCTGCCTTCTCGTCGGCGTGCTGGTCGGTGCGTGGTTCGGGCAGAGGCGCGCGCGCACGGCGTAGTCACCAGCGCGCGCCGAACGTCGTCCGCAGCGCGTCGATCTGCGCCTCGGTGAGCGGACGCACGTCGTTGCGCGCCATGCATACGAGCCGCGCGGTCTCCTCGAGCTCCTCGAGCACCGCCATCGCAGCATCGGGCGTGTCGTGCCAGACGTTGGGCCCGAGACGCGACAGCATGACGGCACGGAGGGGCGCGCCCGCGCTTCCGTAGCGCTCGATCGCCGCGGCAACCGCGTGCGCGACGGCGGGATCGCCGGGGCGATGGTATGCGACGAGCGGCACGTGGCCCACTTTCATCACGAAGTACGGCGTGATGGCCGGCAGGAGCTCGTCGGCGGCGCTCGCCAACGACAGCGCGACGCAGTGGCGGCTGTGCGTGTGGATCACGCAAGCCGTGTCCGGGTCGAAGCGCCGCGCGGCGCCGTAGATGCTCAGGTGCAGCGCGAGCGTCTTGCTCGGGCGATCCCCGCTCATCGGCCGACCCTCGGCGTCCAGTCGCGCGAGCCGCGCCGGGTCGAGGAAGCCCAGGCACGCGTCGGTGGGCGTCATCACGTATCCGCCGTCGTCGAGGCGCACGCTGACGTTGCCCGCTGTGGCATGGACGTAGCCGCGGTCGAAGAGGCTGCGTCCCACGCGGCAGATGGACTCGCGGGCCTGCGGCTCGTTCACGACAGCACCTCGAAGGCACGCCAGAAGAAATCGTCCGCACCGAAATTGCCCGACTTCAAGGCGACGTGCAACGCCACCCCGTCGCCGCGCGTGGCGTAGCACCAGGGCACGCCGGGATCGATCTGCGGGCCGATCTGCATCTGCGTGATATCCAGTGCCTGCACGCACGCGCCCGCGGTCTCGCCGCCCGCCACGACCAGCTGGCGCACGCCCTGCGCCACGAGGCCGCAGGCGATCGCGGCGAGCGTGGACTCGATCAGCGCGCCGGCGCTTGCTGCGCCGAGCGCTCGCTGGATCGACTCGACCTCGGTCGCCTCGGCGGTCGAATACACGAGCACGGGGCCTGCGCCGCGACGCGAAGCGGCCCATTCGAGGGCGCGCTCTGCCATTGCACCCGACGCGATCGCGAGCGGATCGACGCGGAATGCCGGGCCGCCGGCGTCGATGAATGCGCGTACCTGGCGTTGCGTCGCCTGCGAGCAGCTCCCGGCGATGACCGCCTTGCGGCCCGCGGCGGCTGGGAGCGTGCTCGCGCCGGCCGTCGGAGCGAAGCCGAAGTTCGCGGGCAGAGCGATCGCCACGCCGGACGCGGCGGTCACGAGCGGCATGCCTTTCAGCGCGGGCCCGAGCCGCCACAGGTCGTCGTTCGAAATGGCATCGACGATCGCGATGCGCACGCCTTCGCCACGCAAGTCGTCGAATCGCGCGCGAACCGCGTCGGGGCCGCGCGCGACCACGCGATAGTCGACGAGGCCCACGCGGCGCTCGCATTGCGCCTGCATGACGCGCACCAGGTTCGCGTCCGTCATGGGTGTCAGCGGGTGATGGCGCATGCCGCTGTCGCTGAGCAGCACGTCGCCCACGAACAGGTGGCCCTTGAACACCGTGCGCCCGTTGTCGGGAAACGCGGGCGTGGCGATCGTGAAGTCGCTGCCGGCCACGTCCGCGAGCGCATCCATCAACGCTTCGGTCACCGGCCCTATGTTGCCGCACGCGGTGCTGTCGAACGTCGAGCAGTACTTGAAATAGATCTGCTCCGCGCCGTGCGCGCGCAGCCACTGCAGCGCGGTGAGCGACCGCGCGACCGCGTCGTCGCTCGCAATGTTGCGCGTCTTCAGCGCGATGACCATTGCGTCGACGTCGGCCTCGACGCCGCGGTGCGGCACGCCGTTCGCCTGCACGACGCGCATTCCGGCGCGAACGAGATTGTTGGCGAGATCGGTGGCGCCCGTGAAATCGTCGGCGATGCACCCGATGCGAAGCGCGCTCATCGCGTGGTCATGCAAGGGCGCGCCGGCGACTCGGGCGAGCCGGCAATGCGGGAGGCGCCGCCGTTGCGCTCGCGCCGACGCGCAGCGGCCACAGGCGCGACAGCTCGGCCGCGGTGCGCTGCACCAGCGGCGCCAGTTCGTGCGCGCGCCTCTCCGGGATGCGCGCACCGGGGCCGGCGATGCTGACCGTGCCGACCGCCTGCCCGTCATGCCCGCGAATCGCCACGGCGACGGCCGTGACGCCGAACTCGGCTTCGCTGAACGCCAGCCCGTAGCCGCGCCGCGCGGTCGCCTTGACCTCGCGCAACAGCGCGTCCAGCGAGCGCACGACGTTGGGACCGTAGCGGTCGGCGTTCGTGAGCCCGCCGTTCTTCATCACGCGCTGCACCACCTCATCGCCCGGAAGCGTGGCGAGCCACGCCTTGCCGCTGGCGGTGGCAAAGAGCGGCACGGTGTTCGATGCGAGCGACGGCTGATACACCAACCCCGCGGACGCGCCCTGCGCGTGCGCGACCCAGACGAGCGAATGCCCGTCGACGACCGCAAGTCGCGCGAATTCGTGGCATTCGCTCGCGAGACGGTCGAGGAGCGGTTGGCAGATGTCCGGGATGCCGGTTGCGACGTACAGCTGCTGTCCGAGCACCGCGAGGCGCATCGACAGGCGATAGAAGCTTGTCCCCGGGTCCTTCTCGGCCCATCCGAGATCGACCAGCGTCGCGAGCATGCGATGCGCCCCGCTCTTGGGCAACGCGAGCCGCTCGGCGATCTCGCCGAGCGGCATCTCGCGCGCACCGTCGGCGAGGAGCTCGAGGATCGCAAGGCAGCGCTCGGCGGGAACGTGCGCCACGAAGCCTCAACGCTCCGACGATTTGCGCGCCTCGTGCCAGCGCGCGAGCCGGGGCGAGCGATGGCGTGCGGGCTTGCCGCGAACGTCCGCGGCGAGACCCATCCTGCCCGGCTGGAAGATGCGCTCGTCCATCACGCGCAGGTCCCGCGCGATGCGCGGTCGAAACGCCATGTGCGCGATCACATCGCGCTCGGCATCGAGGCCGGGGGCGATCTCGATCAGCTCGAGGCCGTCGTCGGTGACCCGCAACACGGCACGCTCGGTGACGAAGAGCGCGAGCTGCCCCTTGTCGCGCCCGAGCTTCGCGCTGTAGCAGATCTGCTCGAGCTTGCGCACGAACTTGCGGTGACGGCCTTCCCTGCGGATCACCGTGCGGCCGTTCTCCCAGCCGACGTCGAGGTCGCCGGCCGTCAGCGTGCCGCCGAACACCACGCACTTCGCGTTCTGACTGATGTTGATGAAGCCGCCGACGCCGATGATGCGGTCGCCGAAGCGGCTGACGTTGACGTTGCCCTGGGCGTCGACTTCGGCGAACGACAGGAAGGCGAGATCGAGCCCACCGCCATCGTAGAAATCGAATTGCGACGGCTGCTCGATCATCGCAGCGAAGTTCTGCCCGCCGCCCGAGTCCCGTCCCGTGATCGGCGCACCGCCAATGATGCCCTGCTCGTTGGTGAGGTGCACCGCGTCGAGCAAGCCCTCCTCGGCCGCGACGGTCGAGATCCCGGTGGAGACGCCGGCGCCGAGATTGCAGATGGCGCCCGGAAAGAGCTCCATGGCCGCGCGGCGCACGATCACCTTGCGCGGGCCGAACGGCAGCGGCTTGATGTCGTCGACCGGGATGCGAAGCTCGCCCGCGTAGCTCGGGTCGTAGTACGTCGCGTATGTCTGTCGCTGGTCCGCATCGACCACCACGAAGTCGACGAGGATGCCGGGGATCTTCACCTGCTTCGCGGGCAGCGTCTCGCGCCGCGCCATGCGCTTCACCTGCACCACCACGATGCCGCCCGCGCGTCGAGTCGCCTGCGCCATGGCGAGCATTTCGCCCAGCACGGCTTCCTCCTCCATCGTGACATTGCCGTCCTCGTCGGCCGTGGTGCCGCGCAGGAACGCGACGTTCACGGGGACGGGCTTGAA
>DATJIS010000019.1:0-9450 GCA_035493035.1 Casimicrobiaceae bacterium
ACCGGCAACTTGAGCTCTACCGCCTACATTCTCTCGATCATCGCCGCCCCGAAGCCCGAGCAGGACACCTGCTTGGCACCTTGCATCAGGCGCGCGAAATCGTAGGTGACGACTTTGTCGCCGATCGTCTTCTCGAGGCTCGAGATGATGATCTGCGACGCTTCCTTCCATCCCATGTGGTTCAGCATCATCTCGGCGGACAGGATCTCGGAGCCGGGGTTGACGTAGTCCTTGCCGGCGTACTTCGGCGCGGTGCCGTGCGTGGCTTCGAAATTGGCGACGGTGTCCGACAGGTTGGCGCCCGGGGCGATGCCAATGCCCCCGACTTCGGCGGCCAGCGCATCCGAGATGTAATCGCCGTTGAGATTGAGCGTGGCGATCACGTCGTACTCCGCGGGACGCAGCAGGATCTGCTGCAGCATCGCGTCGGTGATCACGTCCTTGATCACGATGTCCTTGCCGCTGCGCGGATGCTTGAACGACATCCACGGGCCGCCATCGATCGGCTTCGCGCCGAACTCGCGCGCGGCGAGCGCGTAGCCCCAGTCGCGGAACGCGCCCTCGGTGAACTTCTGGATGTTGCCCTTGTGCACGAGCGTGACCGACCGCCGCTCGTTGTCGATGGCGTACTGGATCGCGCGGCGGATGAGGCGATCCGAGCCTTCGCGCGACACCGGCTTGATCCCGATCCCCGACGTCGCGGGAAAGCGGATCTTTCTGACGCCCATCTCGTTGATGAGGAAGTCGATCACCTTCTTCGCTTGCGCGGATTCGGCCGGCCATTCGATGCCTGCGTAGATGTCTTCCGAGTTCTCGCGAAAGATCACCATGTCGATCTTCTCGGGCTCCTTCACCGGCGAAGGCACGCCACGGAACCAGCGCACCGGTCGCAGGCACACGTAGAGGTCGAGCTCCTGGCGCAACGCCACGTTGAGCGAGCGGATTCCGCCACCGACCGGCGTGGTGAGCGGACCCTTGATCGAGACGACGTAGTCCTTGACGATCTCCAGCGTCTCCGGGGGCAGCCAGACGTCGGGACCGTACACCTTGGTCGACTTCTCGCCTGCGTAGATCTCCATCCAGTGGATCTTTCGCTTGCCGCCATACGCCTTCGCGACCGCCGCATCGACGACCTTGATCATCACCGGGGTGATGTCGACACCGGTGCCGTCACCTTCGATGTACGGGATGATCGGGTTGTCCGGGACATTGAGACTAAAATCCCGGTTGACGGTGATTTTGGCGCCGGCCGACGGCACCTTGACGTGCTGGTACATGGAATCTCCTGGCGGGGGCGTGGGGCGGGCGCGGCCCCGGCGCGATGACCCGCGGCGCATGCAATTCAGCGCCACCAAGTCGTTCAAAACGTTCGATTATCCTCCAATTTGCCGGGGCCTGCCACCGATCGCGCGACGCCCGCGCCGGCACGGCGCAAGCCGCGACCGGTCGATGTGATCCTGCTGAACAAGCCGTACGGCGTTCTGTGCCAGTTCAGCGGCGACGGCGTGCGACGCACGCTGGCCGATCTCGTCGACGAGCCGCACGTGTACCCCGCCGGCCGGCTCGACGCGGACAGTGAAGGCCTCGTCGTGCTCACCGCCGACGGCGCGCTTCAGGCGCGCATCACCGATCCACGCGCCAAGTGGCCGAAGGTGTACTGGGTGCAAGTGGAAGGCACGCCGCACGACGCGCAGATCGCGCATCTCGCGCGCGGCGTCGCGCTGCGCGACGGCGTCACGCGGCCCGCCGACGTCGCGCGCATGCACGAGCCCGCGTCGCTTTGGCCGCGCGACCCGCCGATCCGGTCGCGCCAATCGATCCCGACCGCGTGGCTGCGCATCGTCCTGTCCGAAGGACGCAACCGCCAGATCCGGCGCATGACCGCCGCGGTCGGGTTGCCGACGCTGCGGCTGGTTCGCTATGCGGTGGGCGCGTGGACCCTCGACGGTCTCGCGCCCGGCGAGAGTCGACGTGAGCGCGTGCTATCATCCGCGCCCGTCTGCTGACCCCGGGCCGCGACTGGTTCACGGCTCCAAGCACTCCCGCCCCCGCGCATGATTCGCCGCCTGCTCGCCCGCCTGCTCCCTGGCCGGTCGGCGCGCAAGCCCAAGGTCTACGCCGCATCGGCGCATCCGGTGCGCGCGGCCCAGCTTTCTCATGCCGCGCGCACGGTCATCCGCAACCTCCAGGACGCCGGCTTCAAGGCGTACGTCGTCGGCGGCGCGGTGCGCGACCTGCTGCTCGGCATCGAGCCCAAGGACTTCGACGTCGCGACCGACGCCACGCCGGAGCAGGTGAAGCCGCTGTTCCGCCGCGCGTTCATCATCGGGCGCCGCTTTCGCCTCGTCCACGTCCACATCGGCAGCGAGGTCGTCGAGGTGTCGACGTTCCGCGCCGCGCAGACGGGCGAGGACGCCACCGACGAGCACGGCCGGCTCCTCTCGGACAACGTGTACGGATCGCAGGCGGAGGACGCGCTGCGGCGCGACTTCACGATCAACGCGCTGTACTTCGATCCGGCCGACGATACGATCTGGGATTACGTGGGCGGCGTGCCGGACATCCGCGCCCGGCGACTGAAGCTCATCGGTCCGCCGGTGACGCGGTATCGCGAAGACCCGGTGCGCATGCTGCGCGCGGTGCGCCTGGCGGCGAAGCTCGGCCTGGCGATCGAATCGCGCACCGCCGAGCCGATCTCGCGCCTCGCGCCCCTCATGTCGAACGTACCGCCGGCGCGGCTCTTCGACGAGATGCAGAAGCTGCTGCTCTCGGGTCATGCGGTGGAGACACTCCGCAGCCTGCGCGCGCACGGGCTTTCGCACGGCCTGCTGCCGCTGCTCGACGTCATCCTCGAGCAGCCGCTCGGGCAGAAGTTCATCGACGCGGCGTTGCTCGGCACCGACGCGCGCGTGCGCGAAGACAAGGGTGTATCACCTGCGTTCCTCTTCGCCACGTTGCTGTGGCATGAAGTGCTCGTCACCTGGAACGCGGCGAAGGCGCGCGGCGAGCGCGCGCTGCCCGCGCTGTTCGACGCCATGGACAAGGTCCTGGAGGCGCAGGCCGCGCGCATCGCGATCCCGCGCCGCTTCGAGGCGACGATCAAGGAGATCTGGGCGCTGCAGCCGCGCTTCGAGCAGCGTGCGGGCGCGCGGCCCTTCCGCCTGCTTGAGCATCCGCGCTTTCGCGCCTCGTACGATTTCCTCGTGCTGCGCGGCGAGTCGGGGGAAGTGCCCGCGGAGCTGGTCGACTGGTGGACACGATTTCAAGATGCGTCGGCCGAAGCACGCGAGGCGATGCTGCGCCCCGACGAAGGACCCAAGAAGCGCCGACGCTCGCGAAGCCGGGGCCGCAAGAAGCAGGCGAGCGCCGAGCTCGGCGCTCCGCCGGCGGACGGCGGCGCCAGCGGCGGCGAAGCGTGACCGCGGCGCTGGCTTACGTCGGCCTCGGCAGCAATCTCGCGCATCCGCGGCGGCAGCTCGCCCGCGCATTGCGCGCGCTCGATCGCGTGCCGGCGTCGCGCGTCGTCGCCGTTTCACGCAGCTATCGAACCGCGCCGATCGGTGCGCCCGGTCCGCAACCCGATTACGTCAATGCGGTCGCGGCCATTCGCACGTCGCTGACACCGCGCGCTCTGCTGCGATCGCTCCTTGCGATCGAGCGGCGGCACGGACGGCGCCGCGATGCCGCGACGCCCCGCAACGCGGCGCGAACGCTCGATCTCGATTTGCTACTATACGGCGGTCGTCGCGTGCACGGCGTCGGCATGACGTTGCCGCATCCGCGCATGCATGAGCGCGCATTCGTGCTGCGGCCGCTTGCCGACGTCGCGCCCCATGCGCGCATTCCAGGCCGCGGCCTCGCGCGGCGTCGCTTGCGCGCGCTGCGCGACCAGCGCGTCGTGCCGACCCGCCGTCATTTCGTGCGCTAGCCGCCCGCCGCCATGGAGCTTCCGAAGCGCCGCTACATCGTGGTCGAAGGGCCGATCGGCGCGGGCAAGACCAGTCTCGCGCGCGAGCTCGCGGAGCGGCTTCACGCCGACACGCTGCTCGAGCAGCCGGAAGACAATCCGTTCCTGTCGCGCTTCTACGAGGACATGCCGCGCTTCGCGCTGCCGGCACAGCTGACATTCCTGTTCCAGCGCGTCGATCAGTTGCGCGGCCTCGCGCAGCTCGACCTCTTCCGCCGCCCGACGGTCGCCGACTTCCTGCTCGACAAGGATCCGCTCTTCGCGCGTCTCAACCTCAACGACGACGAGTACGCGCTGTACGACAAGGTGTATCGGCATCTGCGGCCGCAGACGCCGACGCCCGACCTGGTGATCTACCTGCAGGCGCCGGTGGACACGCTCGTCGAGCGCGTGATGCGCCGTGGCGTGCCCTACGAGCGCGCGATGCCGGAGGCGTATCTCGCGCGCCTCGCCGACGCCTACACCCGCTTCTTCTACGGCTACGAGGATGCGCCGCTCCTGATCATCAACAGCGCGCGGCTCAATTTCGTCGACAATCCCGCCCACCTCGATCTGCTCATCGAGCGCATGCAGGCCATGCGGGGACGGCGCGAGTTCTTCAACCTTGGCAGCGGCTGAGCCCGCGGGCGCGGCGTCCTACGGCGGAGCCACGGCTCGCCGGCGGCTCACCGTGCCGGGCGTCGCGTCGCTCGCGCGCGACGGCGCGAAGATCGCGATGCTGACCTGCTATGACGCGAGCTTCGCCGCTGCATGCGAGCGCGCGGGCGTCGACGTGCTGCTCGTCGGCGACTCGCTCGGCATGGTCATACAGGGCCACGCGTCGACGTTGCCGGTCACGCTGGACGACGTGGTCTATCACACGCAGGCCGTTGCGCGGGGATGCAGGCGGCCGCTGCTGATCGCCGACCTGCCCTTCGGCACGTATCAGTCGACGCCGGGGCACGCGTATGCCGCCGCGGTGCGCGTGCTGCAGGCGGGTGCCCAGATGGTGAAGGTCGAAGGCGGCGCCTGGCTCGCGCAAACGATCGAGTTCCTCGTCACGCGTGGCGTCCCGGTGTGCGCGCACGTAGGATTGCAGCCGCAGAAGGTCAACGTCCTGGGCGGATATCGCGTCCAGGGCAAGGGCGACGACGCCGACGCCGTGATCGCGGATGCACGGGCGGTCGAAGCGGCGGGCGCCGCGTTGGTCGTGATCGAATGCGTTCCGCGCGCCGTGGCCTTGCGCATCTGCGAGGCCGTGCGCATTCCCACCATCGGCATCGGTGCAGCGCCCGAGTGCGCGGGCCAGGTGCTCGTGCTCTACGACGCGCTCGGCATCCAGGCCACGCCGCCGGCACGCTTCGTGCGCAATTTCATGCAGGGCGCGGACGGCATCGAGTCGGCGCTGCGCGCCTACGTGGATGCGGTGAAGGACGGCACGTTTCCCGCCGCCGAGCATTGCTTCTGAGGAGCCGCCATGGACGTCATCCAGACCACCGAGGCATTGCGCGCACGGCTCGCGCACGCGGGTCGCATCGCCTTCGTGCCGACGATGGGCAACCTCCATGCCGGTCATCTTTCGCTGATGCGCATCGCCCGCCAGCACGGCGACGTGGTCGTCGCGAGCATCTTCGTCAATCGCCTGCAGTTCGCGCCCAACGAGGACTACGACCGCTATCCGAGAACGTTCGAGGCCGATCTCGCCGGGCTGCGCTCGGAAGGCGTCGACGTGCTGTTCGCGCCGCACGAGCAGGACGTGTACCCGACGCCGCAGGTGTATCGCGTGCAGGTGCCGCCGCTCGGCGAGGACCTCGAGGGCCAGTTCCGTCCGCGCTTCTTCGAAGGCGTGTGCACCGTCGTGCTGAAGCTCTTCAACATGGTGCAGCCTGATGCGGCGGTATTCGGCAAGAAGGACCGGCAGCAGCTCAAGATCGTGCGCGGGATGGTGCAGTCGTTCAACATGCCGATCCAGATCGTGCCCGCGGAGACGGTGCGCGCCGACGACGGCCTCGCGCTGTCGTCACGCAACAACTACCTGTCGCGCGACGAGCGTGCGGAAGCGCCGCGGCTTTATCGGACGCTGCGCTTCATCGCCGACGCCATCGCCCAAGGGCGCACGGACTACGCGAACCTCGAGGCCGAGGGCCGCATGGACCTCGCGCATCACGGCTGGAAGGTCGACTACGTCGCGGTGCGGCACGGACTGGCCCTGCGCACTCCGCATCCCGAGGGATACGATCACCCCAACCTGCTGATCGTGCTCGCCGCCGCGACGCTCGGCAGCACGCGGCTCATCGACAACGTGGACGTCATCAGGAAAGACGGCGAGGACTGAGTCCGCCGCCCGGAACTCCCGCGCGCCGCGTGCCGCCGGGCCGCAGCGCGGTCCAGTTCGCGATGACGGCGAGCACGACGCCGAGCGCTGCCGTCCATGTCCAGCGGTAGCCTTCGAACAGCGTCGACAACGCGAGCGCCACGACCGGCACCGCGACCCCGACATACGCCGCGCGCGAAGGGCCGACGTGCTTCATCAGCGTCAGGTACGCGCAGAACGCGACGACACTTCCGAATACGCTGAGGTACGCGAGCGACAGGAGGTACGCCCGGCCCGTGTCGAACGTCCAGTGCACGCCGTGGAGCGTCGCCGCGAGGGCAGCCACGACGGCGCCGTAGAGCATGCTCCACGCAGTGCCCGGCAGCACGGGAATGCCGGCGCGCTGGTTGCGCACGGCCGCGAGGTTGCCCGCGCTCGCGATCACCGTCGCACCCAGGCCGAACACGATGCCGAGCGCCGCGCCGCCTCCGTCGCGGACGCGCTCGAGCTCGGGCAGGAAGAGGAGCGCGACGCCGAGCACGCCGAGCGCCGCGGCGAACAGTGTGCGCGCGGCGAGCGGCGCGCCGAAAACAATGCGGGCGCCGATCGGATTCATGAAGACGATGGTGGAGAACAGCACGGCGACGAGCCCGGACGTCGCATAGTGCTCGGCCCAGTACACGCCGACGTAGTTGAGTCCGAACAGCAGCCCGCCCTGCAGCCCGATGAACGTGTGCGCGCGCGCGTCGAAGCGCAGCGAGCGGCCGGTGAGCGCGCACCACGCGCCGAGGAGGACCGCCGCGAGTGCGAAGCGGTAAGCGACGGAAGCGTCGGGTGCGACGGCGCCGAGCTGGTACTTGATCGCCAGCCACGTCGAGCCCCAGATCACCGCTGCGGCGACGAACAGGATGCCGCTCGCCGGTGCGCGGTCGTTGCTCATCGAACGATTGTAGCGATCGACGTGCAGCCGGCCCGAGCCGGTCGCCCGCGGGGCGCGCGGACTGTCATGGCGACTCGACCGGTACGGTCCCGAGGAACGACTCCATGCGCGCGACCTCGGCGTCGAAGCCTCGAGCAAACGCCTTGCCATGCGGCGCGGCGGCCACGAAACCCGGCCGGACGTCCAGGCCCCCGCGCGTGCGCGCGATGTTGACCCAACCGATCGCGCGATCGCGCCAGAGGAGCGGCAGCGCGTAATACCCGAATCGCCGCTTTGCGGCCGGCGTATACGCCTCGAACCGATAGTCCCAGCCGTGGAGATGCTCGAAGCGGCGTCGATCCCACACCAGCGGATCGAAGGGCGCGACGAACCGCACCGTGTCGTCCGGCTCGGGCGGCGGCGCCGCGTCGTCGGCCGGCCACACGTACGTGAGGCTATCGACGGTCGTCCGGGCGATCGCGTCGCGCGACAGGAATCGCCCGAGCTCGCGCTCGCGCGCGGCCGCGTCGAAAGCCTCGTCGGCGGCCATGCGCATCAGCTCCCTCAGCGAGGCCACCGGCAGCGGCGCATACAGGCGCATCAACAGGTCGGCGACACCGGCGAACCGCGCACGCGCGGAGAGCGCGCGCGGAAACGCTGGCGCGATCCGGTAAAGCCTGATGCCGCCGTCCCGGCCGGCGATCTCGAGGATGCCGCGATAGTGCAGGACCTGCAGCAGGCGCGTCGTGGCGGCGCTCTGGCCACCCCATCCATTCACCACCGCCGTTCGTCCGAACGCGCGCGTCAGGTCACGCGGATGGGTGGGGCCGTTGCGCGCGATGAATTCGACGATGCGCGCGGACAGCTTCGGATGCTCCTTCTCGACATGCCACGTTCGCGCGAGGGTCCGCGGATGGAGCAGCCGCCGCAGCCGCGCGGGCAGCACCCCGTGCACATGAACGAAATCCTCGATGAGGCCGCCTGCCTCGAAGGCGCGGTCGAGGTCGCCGACCCTGTAGCCCGGCACGCGTGCGCGCAGGATGAGGTCCTGTGCGCGCGCCGGCGCGCGAAGGGGATCGATCTGCACGAATCCGAGCGATGCCACGGCGGCGGCGAGGTCGCGCGGCGGGAACAGCGTGCGCGCCGCGGCATGCCGGCGCAGCGAGGCGGTGGACGCGGTCGTGCGTGTCACCGTGAGGCAGCGCTCACGCTGCGCGCAGCGCGTCGACGATGCGCAGCCGCGCCGCGCGCGCAGCGGGCAGGAAGCCGCCGACGAATCCCATCACGAGCGCGAACGCGAGCGATGCCATCACGATCCCCGGCGTCAGCGTGAACCCGAACGCGATCTCGGCGAAAGTCTGGAAATTGGTCGTCGAGATCGACAGCGCCTGCATCGCGGAGGCGCCGAGCAGTCCCAGCACGCCCCCCACGAGCCCGAGCAGCAGCGCCTCGCCGAGGAATGCGACCAGGATGGCGGTGCGCGAGAAGCCGAGCGCGCGCAGGGTGCCGATCTCGCCCACGCGCGAGGCGACGCTCGCGTACATCGTGATCATGGCGCCGATGATCGCGCCAATGGAGAAGATGATCGAGATGCCCGTGCCGAGATAGGTCAGGAACTTGGCGAGGGCTTCCGATTGATCGGCGTAGAAGCGCGTCTCGCGCTTGAGCTCGACGGTGAGTCGCGGGTCGGCTTCGAGCTCCGACTTCACGGCATCGAACCGCTCGGGGTCGGCGAGCTTGAACAGGATCGACGAATAGCCCGTGCGGCGAAACGCCTGCAGGAGCTGCTCGGCGTCGCCCCAGATCTCCGAATCGAATCCGCTGTGCCCGGCGTCGAACACGCCGACGACGGTCCAGTCGCGCGACGCGAAGCGCACGGTTTCCCCGAGCCCTGCGCCCTGGAATCCGTCCGAGATCGCGCGGCCTGCGACGACTTCGGCGCTGCCGTGGCGAAACATGCGGCCTTCGACCAGATGGACCTGCGGCCGCAGCGCGAGGCCGGCCGGCGTCACGCCGCGTATCACGACGTTGGCGGCCTTGCCGTTGCTGCGCTTCGGGAGGCTGATGAGCACCACCGGCTCGCGCGAAACGAGCGGCCGCCCATCCTCGCCCGTCGCGATGTCGGGAATGCTGTCGACGATCCCGGCCTGGCTGCGATCGATGCCGCTCTGGACTTCGGTCTGCGAGCCGCGCCGGATGACCACCACGTTGTCGTCCTGGCCCGTTGACACGAGCGTCTTCTGCAGGCCCGCGGCGAGCATGAGCACGGTC
>DATJIS010000020.1:0-24999 GCA_035493035.1 Casimicrobiaceae bacterium
GCATTGCCGTCGGCCATTTGCCCTCACGCTTGCGATCTTGCCGCGTCAGTTGCGTCGCGGCCGCAGCCCGCGCCGAGTCTGCCATGGCACGAGCGGGGTGACCAGAGCATAAAGCTTGCCGGAACGGCGCGAGACCGGGAAAAAGGCCCAAAAAGCAACACTGCGGCAACTTTTCCCCCCTTCGCGCTGCCGTTGGACGGCAGGGGGTGCCGCAAACCGGCGGCGACCGGTGGTCCGCCGCCGCAAGCGCGCCGCTGGACGGCCCGGCGCGTCAGGCGCGGCGGCTTCAGCGGCCGAGGAACATGCGGTACGCGGGGTTGGCGGTCTCCTCGACGTAGTCGTAGCCGAGGCGGTCGAGGAAGCGGCGGAATTCGCGCTTGTCCGAGGGCGGCACCTGCATGCCGACGAGCACGCGGCCGTAGTCGGCGCCATGGTTGCGGTAATGGAACAGGCTGATGTTCCAGCCAGCGCTCATGCTGTCCAGGAATTTCATGAGCGCGCCCGGGCGCTCGGGGAACTCGACGCGATAGAGGATCTCGTGCTCGGCCGCCGGCGCATGGCCTCCGACCAGGTGCCGCACGTGGAGCTTCGCCATCTCGTTGTCGGTGAGGTCGAACGCCTCGATGCGCGCGCGCCGCAGCGCGCGCAGCAGCGTTTCGGTCTCGCCACGATTGGCCACCTCGATGCCGACGAACAGGTGCGCGACCTTCGCGTCGGCGTAGCGGTAATTGAACTCGGTGACCGAGCGCTTGCCGAGTAGCGCGCAGAACGTGCGGAAGCTCCCGGGCTGCTCCGGGATCGTCACGGCGAGGATCGCTTCGCGGCGCTCGCCGACCTCCGCGCGCTCGGCGACGAACCGCAGGCGGTCGAAGTTCATGTTGGCGCCGCAGGCGATCGCGCAGAACGTGCGCTCGGCGATGCGCTCGCGCTCGACGTAGGCCTTCACGCCGGCAATCGCGAGCGCACCGGCGGGCTCGAGGATCGAGCGCGTGTCCTCGAACACGTCCTTCAGCGCCGCGCACGTGGCGTCGGTGTCCACGCGGATCACCTCGTCGACGTACTGGCGCGCCAGGCGGAACGTCTCCTTTCCGACCTGCTTCACGGCGACGCCGTCGGCGAAGAGGCCGACGTGCGAAAGCGTCACGCGGCGGCCCGCGGCGAGCGAGCGCGCCATCGCGTCGGAGTCCTCCGGCTGCACCCCGATGATGCGCACTTCGGGACGCACGCGCTTCACGTACGCGGCCACGCCGCCGATGAGGCCGCCGCCGCCGATCGCGACGAAGATGGCGTCGAGCGGCGCCTGCCACTGGCGCAGGATCTCCATGCCGATCGTGCCCTGCCCTGCGATGACGTCGGGGTCGTCGTAGGGATGCACGAACGTCGCGCGGCTCTCCTTCTGCAGCCCGAGGGCGTGCGCGTATGCGTCGGAGTAGGAGTCGCCGTGCAGCACCACGCGCGCGCCGCGAGCCTCGACCGCCGCGATCTTGATGTGCGGCGTGGTGACCGGCATGACGATCGTCGCCGCGCAGTTGAGGCGCTGCGCCGCGAGCGCGACGCCTTGCGCATGATTGCCCGCGGACGCCGCGATGACGCCCCGCGCGCGCTGCGCCGGCGTGAGATGCGCCATCTTGTTGTACGCGCCGCGCAGCTTGAAGGAGAACACCGGCTGCTGGTCCTCGCGCTTCAGCAGCACGCGGTTGCCGAGCCGCCGCGACAGCGTCGACGCCGTCTCGAGCGGCGTCTCGACGGCGACGTCGTAGACGCGCGCCGTCAGGATTTTCTGGAGATAGTCGATCGGCATCCCTATAGCGTAACCGCTTCCTGCTAGTCTCCCCGGCATGCTGCGTCGTCACGCCCCGTTCGCGCCTGCGACGCTCGCCGTCGTGGACATGGGCTCGAACAGCTTCCGCCTCGAGCTCGGGCGCGTCGAAGGCGACCAGATCTTCCGGCTCGATACCTGGCGCGAGAACCTGCGCGTGGGCGCGGGCCTCGACGCGAAGGGCGGGCTCACCGCGGCCACGCAGCGCGCCGCTCTCGCGTGTCTCGCGCGATTCGGCGAGCGCCTGCGCGGCTTCCCGCCTTCGGCCGTGCGCGCGGTTGCGACCAACACGTTTCGCGTCGCGCGCAACGCCGCGGAGTTCCTGCCGCGCGCCGCGGCCGCGCTCGGATTCCCGATCGACGTCATCTCAGGACACGAGGAGGCGCGCCTCATCTACCTCGGTGTGGCGCACGTGCTGCCGGCGTCGAACGAGCCGCGCCTCGTGATCGACATCGGCGGCGGATCGACCGAATTCATCATCGGCCGGGGCCTCACGCCCGAGCGCCTCGAGTCGCTCAACGTGGGCTGCGTCGGCATGACGCAGCGTTTCTTCGCCGGCGGCAGTCTGCGCGCCGAGGCGTTCGCCGATGCGGACATGCACGCGCGGGCGGAGATCGAGGCGATCTCCGCCGGATTCACGCACGCGTTCTGGCGCGAGGCCTATGCGTCGTCGGGGACGGCGCTCGCGCTGGCCGACATCCTGGAGCAGAACGGGCTTTCCGCGGGCGGGATCACGCGCGAAGGGCTTCTGCGGCTTCGCAAACGCATGGTCGCGGCGGGGCATCTCGACCGCCTGCATCTGCCGGGACTCAAGCCGGCGCGCGCGCCCGTGCTCGCCGGCGGCTTCGCGATCATGCTGGCTGCGCTCGCCGAGCTCGACGTGCCGCGCATCAACCCCGTGGGCGGAGCGCTGCGGCTCGGCGTGCTGTACGACCTTCTCGGACGCTCGGTGCAGCGCGACGCGCGCGACGCGAGCGTGGCGCGCTTCGTCGAGCGCTATCACGTCGACCGCGGGCACGCCGGTCGCGTCGCCGCGATGGCGCGCGCGCTGTACGAGCAGGCCGTGCCGACGGCGCGCGCCGCCTCGGCGCAAAGCGTCGCGTGGGCGGCCCTCCTGCACGAGATCGGCTACACCGTGTCGCACAACGGGTTTCACAAGCACGGCGCGTACATCCTCGACAACGCCGACATGCCGGGCTTCTCGTCGCAGGAGCAGCACCAGCTCGCGCTGCTGGTGCTCGGCTGCCGCGGCCGCCTCGCGAAGATGGCGCCCGTGCTCGGTGACGACGAGCTTCGCGCGCAGCTCCTCGCGCTGCGGCTCGCCGTCCTGTTTCATCATGCGCGTCGCGCGATCGGCACGCCGCGCGTCACGCTGCGTTTCGGCAAGTCGATCCGCTTCGGCGTGCCGCGGCGGTGGCTCGCGGGTCATCCGCTCACCGATCACCTGCTCGCGCTGGAGCGCGCGGAGTGGGCTGCGCAGGGCTACGCGTGGAAATCCGTCAAGGAATGACGGCGCGTCAGAGGAAGTCGGGACCCACGGCGGCGCGCAGCTGCACGCTCGCCCCGCTGTCGCGCGCACGATTCGACAGCCACCATACCGCGCCCTTCTTGATCGACCAGTAGGCCTCGGTTCCCGAAAGCACGTACGAGGCGACCATGCCGAGCGTCGGCTGGTGCCCGACGATCAGGACGCTCTCGCGCGCGTCGGGCCAATTCGCGGCATCGAGCACCGCGCGCACCGAGGCGCCCGGGCCGAGCTCGGGCAGCGTGCGAAAGCGTCGCGGCAAGGCCTGCGCGGTCTGTTGCGCGCGATCGGCGGGCGAGACGAGGATGCGGCAGCTGTCGGGCAGATGACGCTCGAGCCATTCGGCCATGCGCTCGGCCTGTTTCTGTCCCTTGGGCGTGAGACGCCGGCCGAGGTCCGGCTCGCCGGCCTCCGCTTCGCAATGACGCCACAGGATGAGGTCCACGCGCCGCTCCGGTTCCGCGTGGCGAGCTGTGCCTAGTGCGCGCCCGCGCCATCGCGCATGCGCTCGAGGAGCTGCGACTGCGCCGACGCGCGACGGTCCTTCGCGCTCACGGCATTGCGCGTCCAGCTGCCGTCCGCGCCGAGATGCCAGGCATCGGCGTCCTCGGCGAGATAGGTGTCGAGGCCTTCGTCGACGACGCGGCGCTTCAGCACGGGATCGAGGATCGGGAACGCGACTTCGATGCGCCGGAAGAGGTTGCGGCCCATCCAGTCGGCCGATGCGAGCCACACTTCCGGGTCGCCCGCGTTCTCGAAGTACCAGATCCGGTGATGCTCGAGGAAGCGGCCGAGCACCGAGCGCACGCGGATGTTCTCCGACACGCCCGGCACGCCCGGGCGCAGCGCGCACGCGCCGCGAACGATCAAGTCGATCTCGACGCCCGCCTGCGCCGCCGCGTGCAGCGCGCGAATGACACCCTCCTCGGTGAGCGCGTTCATCTTCGCCTTGATGCGCGCGGGCTTGCCCTCCTTCGCGTTGCGCGCCTCGCGCCGGATCATGTCGAGCACGCGGCGATGCATCGTGAAGGGCGCGAGCAACATGCGCTTCAGGCGTCCCGACTTCGACAGGCTCGCGATGTGACGGAACACCTCGTCGACGTCGGCGCAGAGGTCGGCATCCGCGGTGAGCAGCCCGAAGTCGGTGTACTCGCGCGTGGTGCGCGGATGATAGTTGCCGGTGCCGAGGTGCGCGTACGGGGCGAGGCGCATCCTGCCGGCGGCGTCGCGCTCGCGGCGCAGGATGAGCGCGAGCTTCGCGTGGGTCTTGAAGCCGAACACGCCGTACACCACCTGCGCGCCCGCGTGCTCGAGCCGCTCGGCCCAGTTGATGTTGGCTTCCTCGTCGAAGCGCGCCATCAGCTCGACCACGACGGTGACTTCCTTGCCGCGCTCGGCCGCCTGGATCAGAGCTTCCATCAGCACTGAATTGACGCCGGTGCGATACACCGTCTGCTTGATCGCGACGACATCCGGATCGTCGGCCGCGCGACGGATGAAATCGACCACGGGATCGAACGACTGATACGGATGGTGCAAGAGGATGTCGTTGCGCCTCACGGCCGCCAGGATGTCGGGCTCGCCCTTCAGGCGGTCGGGACGTCCCGGCACGAACGGCGGGTACTTGAGCTCGTCCATGTCGACCTGGTCGAGCAGCGCCGTGAGGCGCATGACGTTGACCGGCCCCTGGCAGCGGTACAGATCGTCGTCGCCGAGCTCGAACTGGGTCAGCAGGAACCGCGCGAGGTGATCGGGACAGTTGGCCGCGACCTCGAGCCGCAGCGGCATGCCGAACTGGCGGTCCTTGAGCTCGCCCTGCAGCGCCTGGCGCAGGTTCTTGACCTCTTCCTCGTCGATCCAGAGATCGGCGTCGCGCGTCACGCGGAACTGCGAGTAGGCGACGATCTCGCGTCCTGGGAACAGGTCCGCCAGGTGCGCGTGGATCACCGACGACAGCAGGAGGAACTCGTGGTTCTTACCCGCGATCTCCGGGGGCAGCTTGATGAGGCGCGGCAGCACGCGCGGGGCCTTGACCACCGCGATCGTGGTGAGCCGCCCGAAGGCGTCGAGACCCGAGAGCTCGACGATGAAGTTCAGGCTCTTGTTGACGATCTGCGGGAACGGATGCGCCGAATCGAGGCCGATGGGTGTCAGGAGCGGACGCACCTCGCGCTGGAAGAAGCCCGCGATCCACGCGCGCTCGGCGGGCGTGCGGTCGGACGTGCTCACCAGTCGCACGCCATGCTGCGCGAGCGCGGGGAAGAGCTGCTCGTTCAGCACCCGATACTGCTCGTCGACGAGCGCGTGCGCGACCCTGCCGATCTCGGTGAGCGCGGCACGCATCTGCGGCAGCGTCATGCCCGTGGCGGGCACCTTGGCGCGCAGCTGCTCCTTCAGGCCCGCGACGCGGATCTCGAAGAACTCGTCGAGGTTGCTGCCCACGATCGCAAGGAAGCGCAAGCGCTCGAGCAGCGGGATCGACGCATCCTCGGCCAGCGCGAGGACGCGTCGATGGAACGCGAGCAGCGACAGCTCGCGGTTGATGAGCGATGCGTCGGGCGTCCCGGTTGTCGCGACCTGCGTGAACATGCGATACCGCAGCGGTACGACGGCCGCGGGCAGCACCACTGTCGGATGCGTGTGTGACAGCGCCGTGACGGCGGCCTCCATGCCCGCGCCACCGACGAGGGCTTGGACCACGCCCGCATGGCGCGTATCCGGTCGCAGCGATTCGACGTTGCGGCCGGGTGCTGCGCGCACGAGACGGGGCGGTCGCTTCATGACGCGCGGGCTTCTACTGCACGGCTGCGAGCGAGCTCGCGAGCCAGACGCAGCGTCCCTTCGACTCGCGGTCGAGAGCCGCGAGATACGCCTCGTGCTCGGCCAGCTCCTCGGGCGTGGGCTCGATGACCACCAGCGGAGGCCGCGCCGAATCGCGAAGACCGGTGCCGAACGGCGCGACCGCGATCACGGCGCTCGGCACGACGATGTCGATCGTGAGCGACTCCTGGCCGCGCGTCATTGCGAGATACACGTCGGCGAGAAGGCGCGCGTCGAGCAGAGCGCCGTGCAGCGTACGGTGCGCGTTGTTGATGCCGAAGCGCTCGCACAGCGCATCGAGGCCGTTGCGCTTGCCGGGGAACGACTCCTTCGCGAGCGCGAACGTGTCGATCAGGCCCGTGTAGAGCGACGCGCTGGCCGGCAGGCCCGCGAGCTCGAGCTCGTAGTCGATGAACGCGATGTCGAACGGCGCGTTGTGGATGATCCACTGCGCGCCGCGCGCGAAATCCGCGAGCTCGGCCGCGATCTCGTGGAAGCGCGGTTTGCCCTTGAGGTCGTCCCACGTGAGGCCGTGCACGTCGGTCGCGGCGGCATCGACGTCGCGCTGCGGATCGACGCGATGGTGCAGGTGCCGCCCCGTCGGGCGGCGATCGACGAGCTCGACGGCGGCGATCTCGATGATGCGGTGGCCGAGCTTGGGATCGAGTCCGGTGGTCTCGGTGTCGAGAATCAGTTGGCGCATGGCTTGCAGGTGCGGCGCAATCGGGTGCGGGGAATCATGGACGGTGGGCGGCGCCGCGATGTCGGGTGCCTGCGCGAGTCGCCCGCAGCATCGCGATATTCTCGTCGAAGCGCTCCGGTTCGGCAAACTTCGCCGATCGTCGCCGAAAGCGTGCCGCTTTCGCTATCTGCGGTACTTCTGGATCGTCGATTGGATCTCCACGATCGCGCGCTCGATCTCGTCGTCGGTCAGGTCGCGCTGCGGGCCCTTGCGATCGGTGAGCGTCAGCGTGCGGTCGATCTGGGTCTGGAACTCGCCGAGACCCAGCGTCTCGGTGATGGTCGTCGACGGCTCGTCGGTGAGCGTCTCCGGCCCCCAGCGCACGACGATGGCCGACAGGTTGTCGCCGTCCGGTCCGCCGCGCTGTTCGGCCTCGCGCAGCATTTGCGGCGCCGTCTTCAGGATCGGTGTGGATGTGAGCAGCGTCGCGATTTCGCCGTGAGGCATCACGCTCCACAGGCCGTCGGTGCAGAGCACCAGGACGTCGCCGTTGCGCAGCGCCGTGCGCTTGGAGAGGTCGATGACCGGATCCACGAGGCCGCCGAGGCAGCTGAAGATCTTGTTGCGGTCGGGATGCACGGCGACGTCGTCGGCCGCGATCAGCCCCTGGTCCACGAGGTACTGCACCTTCGAATGGTCCTTGGTGGCGCCGATCAGCGCGCCCTGGCGAAAGAGGTAGAAGCGCGAGTCGCCGACGTGTGCCCAGTACGCGTGGTTGGCCTGCACGATCACCGCCACGCACGTCGTGCGCGGCGTCTCGAGCATCGAGAACTGGTTCGCGTACGAGCCGAGCGCCGCATGCGCGCGCAGCATCGTTTCCTGCAGGAACTTGAGCGGGTTGCGCAGGATCGGCTTGGCCTCCTGCTGGAAGCGCTCGATGAAGAGCCGCACCGCGATCTGCGCCGCGATCTCGCCACCGGCGTGGCCGCCCATGCCGTCCGCGACGACGAGCAGGAGCGTGTCGCGGCTGTAGGTGTACGCGATGCGGTCCTGGTTGACCTTGCGCGAACCCTTGCGAGATTCCTGGAAGATCGTGAACCGCATGGCAGCGTATGACGTCCCGGCGGCGCCCGCGTGGCGCGTTGTCGTCGAGCGGATTGTCTACCGCCTCAGGCGCCGAGCTCGGAGAACAGCACGCGCTTGAGGTTGCCCATGAACGTGAGCTTGCGCTTCTTGGGCGGGATGTCGCGAATCGCCCGCTGCAGCGCGAACACGCTCTGCGGCCGCTCCAGCGGGTCGAGGCGCAGGCACCAGTCGATCACCTCCAGGATATTGTCCGAATACTGGCCCGACCAGATCTTCTTCGCCGACACGAGATGGTCTTCCTGCATGCGGGCATCGGCGGCCTGCGGCGCAAATGCCGCGAGGCACGCGAACATCGACGCACCCGTGCCGTACACGTCGGTCCACGGGCCGAGCCGGTCCGGCTCGCGATACTGCTCGGGCGCCGCGAAGCCGGGCGTGTACATCGGGGCGAGCTTCGGGCGGTTCGACGTGAGCGTCTGGCGTGCCGCGCCGAAGTCGAGCAGCACCGGGCTGCCGTCGGTGCGCAGGTAGATGTTCGCTGGCTTGATGTCGAGGTGCAGCAGCTTGTGCGTGTGCACCTCGCGCAGGCCGTTCAGCAGGTGCATGAAAACGTGGCGCACGAAGCGCTCGGACATCTGGTCCTGGCGCATCTGGATCTGCTGCTGCAGCGTGCGGCCGCGCTCGTAGCGCATCACCATGTACACCGTCTCGTTGGCGCGGAAGAAGTTCAACACGCGCACCACGTTCGGGTGGTTGATCTTGGCGAGCGCGCGCCCCTCCTCGAAGAAGCACTTCATGCCGTACCGGAACGACGTCAGGTTCTCCGCCGACGAGGCGCGCACGATGTCGCCCTCGGTGCGCAGCACGAGCGACGACGGCAGGTATTCCTTGATCGCGACCGGCGCGCCCGTCTCGTCGAACGCGCGATAGACGATCGAGAACCCGCCCCGGCTGATCTGTCGATCGATCCGGTAGTTGAGCAGCTGATAGCCGCCGGGGAGGGCCTGGTTGGTGACGGGCATTGCAGGGTCGAGAACGGGCGCCGGACTTGAGCGTGGACTTCTGCACCGCAAATCGCGTGCCAGTTGCGCGCGTTCGCCTTGCGTGAGGGCCCGAGAACGCATACATTCTCCTGATGGCCCGCGGCAAAGTAAAGCCGGAAAGCATGCGGAATCCGGCCCCAATCGCCGGATTTCCTCGATGATCCTCAGTATGACGGGCTTTGCCGCGGTCGCGGCGGAGCTTGCGGGCGTGTCGATCGCGGTCGAGCTGCGGGCGGTCAATCACCGGTATCTCGACCTGGCGGTCCGCCTGCCCGACGAGCTTCGCGTCCTCGAGCCGACCCTGCGCGAGCGGCTCGCGCGCGAGCTGAAGCGCGGAAAGGTCGAATGCCGGGTCGCGCTGAACCGCACGACGACCTCGGCGGTGCCGCTCAGCGTCGATCCCCAACGCGTTGAGCACCTGGCGGCGGCGGCCGCGCAGGTCGCGCGGGTCGTGCCCGGCGCCGCGCCTCTGTCCACTGCCGACATCCTGCGGTGGCCGGGCGTGCTGGCCGAGCCCATGGTCGGGGCGGAGATCCTCACCGAACGTGTGAACGCGCTGGTCGACACGGCGCTCGGCGAGCTGGCGGCCGCCCGCGCGCGGGAGGGGGCGAAGCTGCGCGAAGTGCTCGACGCGTGCTGCGACGGCATCGAGGCGCAGGTGGCGCGCGTCGCGCCGCGGGTGCCCGGCATCCACGCCGCGTACGTCGAGCGGCTCGGTGCGCGCCTGCGCGAGGCCGGTCTCGACCCGAACGAGGAGCGCCTGAAGCAGGAGCTGGCGGTCTTCGCGACCAAGGTCGACGTCGCCGAGGAGGTCGCCCGCCTCACCACGCATGTGAGCGAGGTGCGGCGCGTCCTCGCGCAGGGGGGCAGCGCGGGCAAGCGCCTCGATTTCCTCGCGCAGGAGCTGCATCGCGAGGCCAATACGCTCGGCTCCAAGTCGGTCGACGCCGAGGTGTCGCAGGTCTCGCTCGAGCTCAAGGTGCTGATCGAGCAGATGCGCGAGCAGGTGCAGAACATCGAATGAGCGCGGCGGGCGAGCCGAAGGCGAGCCGAGACCCGAAGGGCCGGCGCCACGCGATTGAGGGCGGCCGACGCGCGAGGCGGCATGCTCCGCAGGCCGTGCAAGGAGGCCGCCGTATGAGCGCGGCGGGCGAGCCGAAGGCGAGCCGAGACCCGGAGGGCCGGCGCCGAGCGATTGAGGGCGGCCGACGCGCTAGACGGCGAGTTTGCCCATGACGATCACCACCCAGGGTCCGCCCGCCTCCGGCTGCCTGTTCGTGGTCGCGGCGCCCTCCGGGGGCGGCAAGAGCAGCATGGTGAACGCCCTGCTCGAGCGGGAACCCGGGATCCGCCTGTCAGTGTCGTACACGACGCGTCCGCCGCGCCCGGGCGAGCGCGAGGGCGTGCACTATCACTTCGTCGACCCGCCGCGCTTCGTCGCGCTGCAGGCCCAGGGCGAGTTCCTGGAATGCGCACACGTGCACGGCAACTGGTACGCGACCTCGCGGACCTGGCTCACCCAGCAGGTCGCAGCGGGCCAGGACGTGCTGCTCGAGATCGACTGGCAGGGCGCGCAGCAGGTGCGAAAGCTCGTGCCCGATTCGGTGCACATCTTCATCCTGCCGCCCTCCCTGGCGGCGCTGAAGGAGCGCCTGGAAAAGCGCGGCCAGGATCGACCGGACGTGATCGCGGCCCGGCTGGAGGCCGCGCGCGAGGAGATGCGGCACTGCGGCGAGTTCGACTATGTTATTATGAATCAGGACTTTGCACGGGCCGTCGACGACTTGTCCGTCATCGTGCGCGCCGCGCGCCTGACTGCACCGCGACAGCAGGCGCGCCACGCCAGGGTCCTCGCCCAACTGCTCGCGCCACCTGCATAGAGGAAAGCCATGGCCCGCATCACCATCGAGGACGCCCTCGCCAAGATTCCCAATCGCTTCGAGCTGACGCTCGCCGCGACGAACCGCGCCCGGCAGATCACCGCGGGCTCGACGCCGCTGCTCGAGCCCGACCGCGACAAGCCGACGGTCATCGCGTTGCGCGAAGTCGCGGCCGGCAAGGTCGGCATCGAGATGCTTCACAAGCCCCAGTCGACGCCCACGACCTGATGGCACGGCTGCATTGAACTGACGGGCCGCGGCCGCACGTCGTCCCCATGTCGGAAATCGTCGAATTCACCCGACATCTGGGGCACTATCTGCCGCGGCCCGACATCGCGCTCGTGGAGCGCGCGTTCGAGTTCTCCGAGACGGCGCATCGCGGCCAGTTCCGCAAGTCCGGCGAGCCGTACATCACCCACCCGCTGGCGGTCGCCAGCATCCTGTCGCAGTGGCGCCTCGATGCCGAAGGCCTCGCCGCCGCGCTGCTGCATGACGTGATGGAGGACACCTCCGTCACGCGCAGCGAGATCGAGCACACGTTCGGCAAGCCCGTCGCCGACATGGTCGACGGCGTCTCGAAGCTCGACCAGATCGAGTTCGCGTCGCGCGAGGACGCGCAGGCCGAGAACTTCCGCAAGATGCTGCTCGCGATGGCGCGCGACGTGCGCGTCATCCTGATCAAGCTCGCCGACCGCCTGCACAACATGCGCACGCTCGACGCGATGGCACCGACGCACCGCCGGCGCATCGCGCGCGAGACGCTCGACATCTACGCGCCGATCGCCAATCGCCTGGGCCTGAACGCGCTCTATCTCGAGCTGCAGGATCTCTCGTTCAAGCACCTGTACGCGATGCGCTATCGCATCCTGGCGCAGGCGATCAAGACCGCGCGCGGCAACCGGCGCGAGGTGATGAATCGATTGATCGAGGTCATCCGCGAGGGGCTGGCCACCGCCGGCATCGCCGCGCTGGTGAGCGGCCGCGAGAAGACGGTGTACTCGGTCTACAAGAAGATGCGCGAGAAGCGCTACACGTTCTCGCAGGTGTTCGACATCTACGGCGTGCGCATCCAGGTCGCCGACAAAACGGCGTGCTATGCCGCGCTCGGCGTGCTGCACGAGCTGTACAAGCCCATTCCCGGCAAGTTCAAGGACTACATCGCGATCCCGAAAGCCAACGGCTACCAGTCGCTGCACACCACGCTGTTCGGGCCGTTCGGCACGCCGCTCGAGGTGCAGCTGCGCACGCACGAGATGCATCGCGTGGCGGAGACCGGCGTGGCCGCGCACTGGCTGTACAAGCAGGGCGGTCCGCTCAATCTCGCCGAGGCGCAGCGCGAGACGCATCGCTGGCTGCAGAGCCTGCTCGAGATCCAGTCGGAGTCGCGCGACTCGAAGGAATTCCTCGAGCACATCAAGGGCGACCTCTTCCCCGACGAGATCTACGTCTTCACGCCCAAGGGCAAGATCATGGCGTTGCCGCGCGGCGCCACGGCGGTCGATTTCGCGTACGGCGTGCACACCGACATCGGGCACCACTGCGTGGCCGCGCGCATCAACTACGAGCTCCTGCCTTTACGCACGGAGCTCAAGAACGGCGATCACGTCGAGATCCTGACCTCGCCCACCGCGCGCCCGAATCCGTCGTGGCTGTCGTTCGTTGCGACGGGCAAGGCGCGCTCGCGCATCCGCCACTACCTGAAGGGCCTGCAGCAGAAGGAATCCGCGGCGCTCGGCGAGCGGCTCCTCAACCAGGCGCTCGCCACGCTCAAGGTCGAGCCGGACGCGATCTCCTGGGACCGCTGGGAAGCGCTGCAAAAGGAATACGGAACGCGCAGCCAGCTCGAGATCCTCGCCGACATCGGGCTCGGCAAGCGCCTCTCGTTCGTCGTGGCGCAGGCGCTGACGCGACAGCCGGGCAAGGAAGAGGCGATCGTCACCGTGACGCCCACGAAGGGCGCCGCGCTGTCGCTGCGCGGCGTCGAAGGCGTCGCGATCCAGTACGCGAAGTGCTGCCGGCCCATTCCGGGCGACGCGATCGTCGCGCAGTTCCGCAAGGGCCAGGGGCTCATCGTGCACCAGCGCGACTGCGTGACGCTGCGCAAGCAGCGCGTCGACAGCGGCGAGCTCGTCGACGTCGAATGGTCGCCCGATGTCGCCGGCGTGTTCGAGGCGGGCATTCGCGCGCTCGTGGCCGATCGTCGCGGGCTCCTTGCCGATCTCGCAACGGTGATCGCCGACGCCAACGTCAACATCGATACCGTCTCGATGGAGCGACCCGATGGCGGCGAAGTGCTCGCCATCTTCTTCGGCGTGCAGGTGCACGACCGCCGGCATCTCGCGCAGCTCATCCGTGCGCTGAAGCGCGTGCCCGAAGTGCGGCGCATCGCGCGCGCGCGCACGTAGCAACCCCGGTCGTATGGGCGCCGCCGGCCTGCCGCGGCGGTTGCAGCCCGGGCGTTCGAGATATTAGAATCGGCGACGAAACAAATGTATCGGGGCCGTCCCGGCTCGGCCCCTCGAGCGCAATGATCGAGCGCATCGCCACCGATTCGTGCATGACGCGACGCGACGCCTCGTGACGTCCTGGTGGCGGCGCGAGCTCACGGCCCGCGCGCGCGCGGCGATCGCGGCCTCGTCGATTGCCGCGATGATCGGCGTATGGTGGCTCGCGAGCGGTCCCCTCGCCTGGGCGCCGCCGCTCTTCCTGCCGCCGCCGCAAGAAGTCGCCGCGACCTTCCTGCGCATGTGCGTCGAGCCGTACATCGGCAGCACTCTCTGGGTGCACGTCGTCGCGAGCCTGCGCGTGGTGATGACGGGGTGGCTGCTGGCCGGCCTGGTGGGGCTTCCGCTCGGCATCGCGATGGCGTGGTGGCGCCGACTCCGATGGATCGTCTTTCCCGTGTTCCAGCTGGTGCGGCCGGTCCCCCCGCTCGCATGGATACCGCTCGCGATCGTATGGCTCGGCATCGGCGACACGGCGCGCGTGTCGGTGGTGTTCATCGCGGCGCTCGTGCCGTGGCTCATGAACTCGATGCAGGCCGTGTACTCGGTCGACGCGCTGCTGGTGGCGGCCGCGCGCTCGCTCGGCGCAGGCGAGCGCCAGATCCTTACGCGCGTGGTGTGCCGCACCGCCCTGCCCACCCTCGTGGCCGGTGCGCGCATCGCGCTCGGCAATGCGTGGACGACGCTGATCGCGGCGGAGCTCCTCGCCGCCTCGGCGGGTCTCGGCTATATCGCGCTCAATGCGGCGCGCACGCTCGAGACCGCCGTGCTGCTCGTCGCGATGGCGATCATCGGGCTCCTCGGTGCGCTTTTCTCCGTCGGCATGCGCCGCATGACGCGCGTGCTCGCGCCGTGGTCCGTGCGAGCAACCGATGACTAGCGGCGGCGCGACGCCGGGCCCGATGCCGCGCGCGCGCCGCGTCCAGCCGGCGATCCTGTACGGCGTGGCGACGCTGGGGATCCTGCTCATCGCATGGGCGCTCGCGACCAGCGCATTCGCGCTCGTTGCGCCGCGCCTGCTGCCGTCGCCCGCCGCCGTGATCGAGCGCGCCGCGACGCTGATCACGACGCCCTTCAGCGGCGCGACGCTCGCCGGTCACGTGGTTGCTTCGCTGCAGCGCTGGCTCATCGGCGTGACGTTCGCCGTCGTGCTCGGCATTCCGCTCGGCGTGCTGCTGGCGTGGCTGCCACCGCTGCGCGCGGCCGTGACGCCAGCGTTCGAGCTCCTTCGATTCATCCCGCCGTTCGCCTGGGTGCCGATCGCGGTGCTGTGGTTCGGCGCATCGACGACCACGCAGGCGCTCGTCGTGTTCATCGCCGCGTTCCCGGCCTGCGTCATCAACGCCCAGCTCGGCGTCGGGCAGGTGGATCCGATCCTGCAGCGCGCGGCGCAGGTGCTCGGTGCCGGGCCGCTGGTCACGCTCGCACGCGTCGTCATGCCGGTCGCGGCACCGAGCGCGTTCACGGGCGTTCGCATCGCGGTGAGCAACGGCTGGATGGCGCTCGTGGGCGCGGAGCTGATCGTCGGCAAGCAGGGTCTCGGCTTTCTCATATCGCAGGGCCAGAACAACGATTCGGTGTCGACGATCTTCGTCGGCATCGTCGCGATCGGGTTGCTCGGTGCGCTCATCGATCTCGCCTTGCAGAAAGCGCAGGCGCGCATCCTTCCGTGGACGCCCGCCGCTGCCGGAGCGCGATAGCGTGCGAACCCGCAGCGCCGCACCGCGCCCCGCCGCCGCCACGGCGGTGTCGGGACCGAAGATGGAGATCCGCGGCGTATCGAAGCGCTTCGTCTCGCGCCGCGGCGAGGTCGACGCCCTCGCGACGTGCGATGTGGCGATCGCCAAAGGCGAGTTCGTCACGGTGGTCGGACCGTCGGGATGCGGCAAGTCGACGCTGATGATGATTGCCGCGGGGCTCGAGGAGCCTACGACCGGCGACGTGCTCGTGGACGGCACGCCCGCGGGGCCGGCGGGTCCGCGGCGCAGCGTCGTGTTCCAGAAGTTCGCGCTGTTCCCGTCCGAGACGGTGGCGCAGAACATCGAGTTCGGCCTGCGCGTGACGGGTGTCGCGCGGGCCGAGCGCGAGTCGCGGCTTCGCGAGCAGCTCGCGATCATGGGCCTCGAGCAGTTCACGCACGCGTATCCGCACGAGCTGTCCGGCGGCATGCAGCAGCGCGTCGCGATCGCGCGCGCGCTCGTGGTGCGTCCCGAGATCCTCCTGATGGACGAGCCGTTCGGTGCGCTCGACGCGCAGACGCGCTCGGTGCTGCAGGAGGAGGTCTCGCGCCTGCGCCGCGTGATGAGCTACACCGTGCTGTTCATCACGCACAGCGTCGAGGAGGCGGTGTATCTCGGCGATCGCATCATCGTGATGTCGCGCCGTCCGGGTCGAATCAAGAAGGAGATCGCCGTGCCGCGCGACGCCGCGTGGCGCGGCGGCGAGATCGAGGCCGCCAACGACTACGCCGATTTCAACGCGGTGCGGCGCGAGGTATGGGAGCTGGTACGGGAAGAAATCGTGCGCCAGTGAGGCGCGTTCGAGACACAACCGAGGAGGAATGACATGACAACGATCCTGAGCCGGACGCTGCGCGCCGGTTGCGCGGCCGCGATCGCGACCGCCCTGTTCGCCGCGCCGGCCGCTGCGGCGCCAGTGCACATCGTCCTGCAGAGCCAGGCGAACGAAGCCGGCTTCCCGCTGTGGCTCGCGCAGAAGCTGGGCTACTTCAAGGACGCCGAACTCGACGTGAAGATCCAGTACTTCGCCAACGGCGGCGCGGCGCTCGCATCCGGCGCGGCGGGCGAATGGCAGGCGGGATGGACCGGCTCTCCGCCGTCGATCACCGGGTGGGCCAAATGGGGCCTCATTCCGGTGGGCACGATGATGAAGGAGGACCGCAACATCAAGCTCATCATGCGCAAGGATGCGCTGAAGGGCAGCTCGGCGGCGGAAGTGCTGAAGAGCAAGCCGATCGGCAGCGTCCCGAACAGCACGTGGAGCCAGGTGCTCTACGCCTGCGCGCGTCACTTCGGCGTCGATCCGAAGTCCATGAAGGTCGTGCCGCTCGATCCGCCGGTCACGCGCCAGGCGCTGCGCTCGGGAGACGTCGCATCGGGAACGACCGACTCGTCGCCCGACTACGACCTCGTGAACGACAAGGCGAACTTCGAGGTCGTGTGCGACGGCGCGATCGGCAAGACGTCGGTGATCGACCCGTACATCGTCACGCCGCGCTTCGCCAAGGACGATCCCGCGGCCGCCGCGCGCTTCGTCAATGCCGCGTACCGCGCGAACGAGTTCATCCGCAAGGACCGCGAGCAATCGGTGAAGTACCTGCTCGAGTACTACAAGGAAGCGGGGATCGACGGCAACGAGGCGAAGGCGCGCTACACCCTCGGCCTGCGCGATTTCCAGACGCTCGACGAGGCGCTCGCCGACATGAAGAGCGGACAGACCGAGAAGACGCTGCGCGAGACCGCCGAAGTGTTCGTCGCGGGCGGGTCGTACGACAAGGTGCCCGACCTGGGCGCTGCGGTGAAGGCCGGGCTGCCCATCCTCGAGGCGGCCAGGGCACTGCGCAAATGATCACGGAGCCCCGCGAGCGATGAGCGTCAGCAGGAACGAGTTCCAGCAGGAGTTCAAGGGCCGTATCGGCCGCACGTGGCAGGAGTCGCAGCCGTGGTGGCCGGAGCCGAAAGGCGCGAAGGCGGGCAGCCCGGACGTCGTGATCGTCGTTCTCGACGACATGGGCTTCGGCAGCCTCGGCTGCTACGGCAGCGAGATCGACACGCCGAACATCGACGCGCTCGCCTCGCGCGGCCTCGTGTACACGAGCTTCCACACCACGCCCCTTTGCTCGCCGACGCGCGCGTCGCTCCTGACCGGCCGCAATCATCACTCGATCGGCATGTCGATCATCGCCAACGCCGACAGCGGCTTCCCGAGCAAGCGCGGCGCGGTGAGCCACAACGCGGGCACGCTCGCCGAGATCCTGCGCGAGCGCGGCTACAGCACGCTCGCCATCGGGAAGTGGCACATCGCGCCGTCCGATCAGCTGTCGGCGGTCGGTCCTTTCGATCAATGGCCGCTCGGCCGCGGATTCGAGCGCTACTACGGCTTCCTCGACGCGGTGACGGACCAGTTCCAGCCCGAGCTCGTGCAGGACAACCAGAGCGTGCCAACACCCCGCACGCCGGAGGAAGGGTACACGTTGAACGAGGACCTGGTCGATCATGCGATCGCGTTCACGACCGACCAGGCCTCGCTCGCGCCCGACAAGCCGTACTTCCTCTATTTCGCGGCAGGCGCGACGCACTCGCCCCATCAGGCGCCGAAGGCGTACCTCGACAAGTACAAGGGCCGCTACGACGTCGGCTGGGACGTGATCCGCGAGCGCCGCCTCGCCAAGCAGAAGGCGCTCGGCATCGTTCCGCAGGATACGGAGCTCACCCCGCGCAATGCCGGCGTCGAAGCGTGGGACGAGCTCTCGGCCGACCAGCGGCGACTGTACGCGCGCTTCCAGGAGGCGTACGCGGCGTTCCTCGACCATACGGACCATCAGCTCGGGCGCTTCATCGACCACCTGGCACGCCTCGGTCGACTCGACAACACGCTGTTCGTGTTCCTGTCGGACAACGGGGCGAGCCAGGAAGGCCAGATCAACGGCTCGATCAGCACGACGTTCTACGAGAACGGCGAAGCCGAGACGCTCGACTACAACCTCGCGCGCATCGACGAGATCGGCACGCAGCACGCGCGCAACAACTATCCCATCGGCTGGGCGCAGGCGGGCAACACGCCGCTCAAGCGCTACAAGCAGAACACGCACGCCGGCGGGATCGTCGATCCGCTGATCGTCGCCTGGCCGAAGGGCATCGGCGCGCGCGGCGTGCGCACGCAGTTCCACAGCGTGATCGACATCGCGCCCACCATCCTCGACTGCATCGGGGTGGAGGCGCCCGACACGATCCGCGGCGTGCCGCAGATGCCCCTGCATGGGACGAGCATGCGCTACACGTTCGACGCCGACGGCGCGACGCGGCGCACGACCCAGTACTTCGAGATGTTCGGTCATCGCGCGATCTGGCACGAAGGCTGGAAGGCGGTCGCCTGGCACAAGCGCTATTCGTCGTACGACGAGGACGTGTGGGAGCTCTACCACCTCGCCGTGGACGTCGCCGAGAACCACGATGTCGCGCAGGACAAGCCGGAGAAGCTGAAGGAGCTGATCGACCTCTGGTGGCAGGAGGCCGAGAAGTACGACGTGCTGCCGCTCGACGACCGCGGCTTCGCGGAGCGCCGCGCGGCCTCGAAATCGCGCAAGGACGGGCCGCGCACCCGCATGCAGCACACCTATTTCAGCGGCGTCGGCCACGTCGCCGGCGGCGCCGTGCCGTTCACGCTGGATCGCTCGTACTCCATCGACGCGCACGTGACGCTCTCGCCCGGCGACGAGGGCGTCATCGTCGCCTGCGGCGGCGTATGCGGCGGCTATGCGCTGTACGTGCTCGATGGAAAGCTCGTCCACGATTACAACTACTATCAGCGCATCTACCGCGTCGAAGCCGCGCTGCCCGCAACGCGCGGGCCGGCGACGTTGCGCTATGCGTTCGAGAAGACCGGCAAGCTGCGCGGTGTCGGACGCCTGTTCGTGAACGGCGAACGCGCCGGCGAGGTCGAGATGCCCGCGACGTACCCCTACTTCATGGACTGGGAGGGCCTCGACGTCGGGCGCGACGCGCGCTCACCCGCGACGCCGGCGTACGCCGGGCGCGGGGAGTTTCCATTCAGCGGCAAGCTCGATCGCGTGGTCATCACGCTCGGCGAGGACGCCGGGGGACCGGGCGATCACGAGCCGGTCGACTGAGCCCGAGCCCTCACCACTGCGCCTCGCGCTCGGGCGTCGCCGAGATCTTGTGGATCGAAAGATCCGCGCCGTTGAACTCGGCTTCCGCATCGAGGCGAAGGCCCACGGTGGCGCGCAGCAGGCCGTAGACGATCACGCCGCCGACGAGCGCCACCGCGATGCCGAGGAGCGTGCCGGCGAACTGCGCCGCCAGCGACACGCCGCCCAAGCCGCCGAGCGCAGCGCTGCCGAAGATGCCGGCGGCGAGGCCGCCCCACGTGCCGCACAGCCCGTGCAGTGGCCAGACGCCGAGCACGTCGTCGATCTTCCAGCGGTTCTGCGTCCACGTGAAGAGGTAGACGAACAGCGCGCCCGCGATGGCGCCCGTGACGAGCGCACCGAGCGGGTGCATCACGTCGGACCCCGCGCAGATCGCGACGAGGCCCGCCAGCGGACCGTTGTGCACGAAGCCCGGGTCGTTGCGGCCGGCCGCAAGGCCCGCGAGCGTACCGCCCGCCATGGCCATGAGCGAGTTGATCGCGACGAGCCCCGAGATCTTGTCGAGCGTCTGCGCGCTCATCACGTTGAATCCGAACCAGCCGACCGACAGGATCCAGGCACCGAGCGCGAGGAACGGGATCGACGACGGCGGATGCGCGCTCACCAGGCCTTCGCGGGTGTAGCGCCCGCGCCGCGGCCCGAGCAGCAGCACGGCGGTCAAGCCGATCCAGCCGCCCATGGCGTGCACGACCACGCTGCCGGCGAAGTCGTGGAATTGCGCGCCGGTGACGCGCTCGAGCCACGCCTGGATGCCGAAGTGGCCGTTCCAGGCAATCCCCTCGTAGAACGGGTAGACGACGGCAACGAGCGCGAAGGTCGCGGCGAGCTGCGGGCTGAAGCGCGCCCGCTCGGCGATGCCGCCCGACACGATCGCGGGGATGGCCGCCGCGAACGTCAGGAGGAAGAAGAAGCGAACCAGCTCGTAGCCGTTGCGCTGGGCGAGCGACGGCGCGCCGGCGAAGAACGTCGTCCCGTACGCGACGGCGTAGCCGATGAAGAAATACGCGATGGTCGAGACGGCGAAGTCGCAGAGGATCTTCACCAGCGCGTTGACCTGGTTCTTGCGGCGGACCGTGCCGAGCTCGAGGAACGCGAACCCGCCGTGCATGGCGAGTACCAGGATCGCGCCGAGCAGGATGAACAGCGCGTCGCCCGCGGCCTTCTGCTCCATCTCTCCCCCTCGGCGCCAAAGGCGCCCTCAACGCAACGCCGCCCCGTACGTGCGGGGCGGTCGATGGTCTGGCGAAACGAAAGCCGTTACGCGGGCTGGCTCGCCAAAAGCTGCTGCAATTCTCCGCTCTGGTACATCTCGCGCATGATGTCGCAGCCGCCGACGAACTCGCCGTTGACGTAGAGCTGCGGGATCGTCGGCCAGTTGGAGAACTCCTTGATCCCCTGGCGAAGATCGCCGTCCTGCAGCACGTTGAACGTGGCGTAGTCGGTCACGCCGCAGCGGCGCAGGATCTCGATGGCCGTGGCGGAGAAGCCGCATTGCGGGAACTGCGGCGTGCCCTTCATGTACAGGACGACGCGGTTACCGGCGACCTGTTGGCGGATGGTGTCGTGGATGTCGTTCATGGCGGAGGCCTTGCAAGGACGTTCGGGTGGATTCTAGCAAGTGGGGGCGCGGCGGGGCCCGTGCAAGCCTACTCCTTCACCGCCCCCGTGAGCCCCGACACGTAGTACTCGACGAAGAACGAGTAGAGGATCGCCACCGGAAGGGAGCCGAACAGCGCCCCGGCCATGAGCGAGCCCCAGTGGTAGACGTCGCCTTCCACCAGCTCGGTGACGACACCGACCGGCACGGTCTTGACCTCGGACGACGAGATAAACGTGAGCGCGTAGATGAACTCGTTCCACGACAGGGTGAAGGCGAAGATGCCGGCCGAGATGAGACCCGGCACGGCGAGCGGCAGGACGATCCGGCGCAGGATCTGCCAGCGGCTGGCGCCGTCGATCAGCGCGCATTCCTCGAGCTCGAACGGGATGGACTTGAAGTAGCCCATCAGCAGCCACGTGCAGAACGGGATGAGGAACGTCGGATACGTGAGGATCAGGGCAAAGCGCGTATCGAAGAGGTCGAGCTTGTAGACGATGGCCGCGAGCGGAATGAAGAGGATCGACGGAGGGACGAGGTACGCGAGGAAGATGCTCATGCCGACATACCGCGATCCGCGAAAGCGCAGCCGCTCGATGGCGTAGGCGGCCAGCACGCTGGCGCCGATCGAAATGATCGTCGACACCACGGTCACGATCAGCGTGTTGACGAGCCAGTCCGGGTACGCGGTTTCGAACAGCAGCTTGTGGATGTGCGCGAACGTGGGGTGCTTCACCCAGAAGGGATTACCCTCGCGCGACAGCAGCTCCTCGTTGGGCTTGAACGCGGTGATCGCCATCCAGTAGAACGGGAAGAGCAGCACGATCAGGAACCCGGCGAGCGGGATGTACACCGTTACCACGCGCCGGGGCAGCGACACGAGGTAGTTCATGCCCTGCGTGTCGGTCGCGCGGTCCTCGCCGCGCGCGACTTCGGCGCTCGCGCTCATGCCAAGGGCCCCGTGCCGCCCGGAGTCGGCGACCGCCCGCCTCGCAGGCAGCGCGCGCGGCAGTTCATTTGTCGCTCCCGCCCTGCTGCCACGCGCGCCGCTGCAGGCCGAAGTAGCTGAACAGGATGGCGGCGATCAGGAACGGCACCATCGCGGTGGCGATCGCCGCGCCTTCGCCGAGGCTGCCCCCGGGAATCGCGCGCTGGAACGAGAGCGTTGCCATCAGGTGCGTCGCGTTCAGCGGGCCGCCGCGCGTGAGCACGTAGATCAGCTGGAAGTCGGTGAACGTGAACAGCACCGAGAACGTCATGACCACCGCGATGATGGGCGTGAGGAGCGGCAGCGTGACATGGCGGAACTGCTGCCACGGCGAGGCACCGTCGAGGCTCGCCGCCTCGTAGTAGGACGGCGAGATCGTCTGCAGCCCTGCGAGCAGCGTGATCGCGACGAACGGCACCCCGCGCCAGATGTTCGCCGCGATGGTGGAGAAGCGCGCGTTCCACGGATCGCCAAGGAAATCGATGTACGTGTCGATGATCCCCGCCTTGTGGAGCGCCCAGCTGATGATGGAGAACTGCGAGTCGTAGATCCACCAGAAGGCGATGGCCGACAGCGCGGTCGGCACGATGAACGGCAAGAGCACGATCGCGCGCAGGATCGCCTTGAACGGCAGGTGCTTGTTCAGCAAGAGCGCGAGCCAAAGGCCGAGCGCGAACTTGATCACGCTCGCGACCGCCGTATAGAAGATCGTGTTGAAGAGCGCCAGCCGCGTGACCGCGTCGTTCCACAGGAACTCGAAGTTTCCGAGCCCGATGAAGTGGCCGGCGCGGCCGATCTTGGCGTCGGTGAATCCGAGCCACGTGCCGAGACCGAGCGGATACGTCAGGAAGATGAGCAGGAGCGCGCCCGCGGGCACCATGAACAGCAGGCCCAGCGCGTTGCGGCTGTCCTGGAGGCGCGCGAGGAGCCCGCGCGTGGGATGATTCACCACGCGCGAAGGCTGGGCTGCAACCGGGGTCGACATTCAGTGAGGCCGCAAGCGTGTGCAGGCGATTGTCCCCATCGAGCGGCGGCGACAGCCGTGCGCTCGAATGGGGACCGATAGTGCGTGCCGGCGAGGCCGGCGTCGTCCTCGTCTCTAGACCTTGTAGTAGCGCTCTGCGCGCGCCTGCGCCCGTGCCGCCGCTTCCTTCGGGCTCTTCGAGCCCGACGCCGCCTCGGCAACCATGTTCGGGATGATGAAGTCCGCGGTCGCGGCGGCGGATGCGTAGCCCATCGTGCCGGCGTAGCCGTTCGGCGTCATGTCCTTCATGCAGTCGCGATACGGCGTGTTCTTCGGATCGGAGGTCCAGAACGGCGTCTTCTCGTACGCGGCCAGCGGGTGGCACACGTAGCCGATCGACGCCTCCTGCCAGGGCACGTACTTCTCCTTCTCCATCATGAAGCGCAGGTATTCCTTCGCGGCGTTCGGATACTTCGTGTACTTGAAGATCATCATCGGGAAGACGAGGTTCAGCACGCGATCCTTCCCGTCGAGCCCATGCGGGAACTTGCCGTGCTGGATGTCCTTGGCGATCTCCTGCAGCTTCGGGTCGCTCGACGTCTTCGCCGCGTAGTAGATCGAGATGCCGTTGGCGGTGAGGCTCAGCTGGCCGTCGAGGAACGCCTTGTTGTTGTTCGGGTCGAGCCAGGACAGCGTACCGGGAATGAACGTCTCGTAGAGCTGCTTCCCGTACTCGAGCGCGGCGATGGTCTCGGGACTGTTGATCACGACATTGTTCTTGGCATCGACCAGCTTGCCGCCGTGCGCCCACACGAGCCAGTGCGTCCAGCTCGAGTCGCCCGTGGCATTGCCGAGCGCGAACCCCGCGGGCGTGCCCTTGGCCTTCAGCGCCTGGCAGAGCTTGAGGAAGCCCGGCATGTCGTTCGGGAAGGCGTCGAATCCGGCCGCCTTCAGCATGCTCTCGCGATAGACCATCGCGTTGCCGGCCGCGCCCATCATGATCGCGACCCAGCGGTTGTTGTGCATCCCGTAGTCCTTGGCGGCCTGGTACCAGCCGCCGTACTTCGCGCCGAGATAGTTGGCGAGGTCGCTCACGTCGACCAGCTTGTCGGGATACTGGTGCGCATCCTCCATCGTGCTGATGATGATGTCCGGACCGCTGCCGACGTTCGCGGCGACCGCCGCCTTGGGCCGCACGTCCTCCCATCCCTCGGCATCGACGCGCACCTCGACGCCGGTCATCTGCGTGAATTTCTTGGTGTTGGCCGCCCACGTGTCCTCGTCGCCCTGCACGAAGCGCTTCCAGCGCAGCACGCGCAGCTTCGCGCCCTTCTCCGGCGTCACCTTGTAGCTCTGCGCTGCGGCGTCGGCCGGCAGCAGCAGGCCGCCCGCGCCGATCGCCGCGCCACCCGCCACACCGGCGGTCGCCTTCAGGAACTCACGACGGTTGAAATCGCTCATGACCCTCCTCCTCGGTGGTTGTGCATCGAGCCGCGCGTTCGCACGCCGCTCGTGAAAAGCCTCAGGCCGCCAGACGCTGCCCGCTTGCAGCGTCGAACAGATGCGCGCGGGCCGGGTCGGGCATGAGCGTGACGCGATCGCCCGGACCGCAGCTTACGCGGTCGCGCACGAGCGACGTCAGCTCCTGGCCCCTGAACTTGCAGAAGAGCTGCGTGTCGGCACCCGTCGGCTCGACCACGACGACCTCGGCCGGCAGACCTTCGCTGTGCGCGAGCGCGCAGTGCTCGGGTCGCATGCCGTAGAGCACCTCCTGGCCGTCGTCCGCGCGCGCGCCGCGCGGCAACGGCAGCCGCACGTCGTCGCCGAACTCGATCACGCGGGCGCCGCCGTCGACGCGCGCCACGCCGGGCACCATGTTCATCGCGGGCGAGCCGATGAATCCGGCGACGAACGTATTGACCGGGTGGTCGTAGAGCTCCAGCGGATCGCCGATCTGCTCGACCAGTCCGTCGCGCATGACGACGATGCGATCGGCCATGGTCATCGCCTCGATCTGGTCGTGCGTGACGTAGATCGACGTGGTCTTCAGGCGCTGGTGCAGCTCCTTGATCTCGGTGCGCATCTGCACGCGCAGCTTCGCGTCGAGGTTCGACAGCGGCTCGTCGAAGAGGAACACCTGCGGATCGCGCACGATCGCCCGACCCATGGCGACGCGCTGGCGC
>DATJIS010000021.1:0-18979 GCA_035493035.1 Casimicrobiaceae bacterium
CACGATGGTCGCGAGCACGAACGTCACCGCGAGCGTCAGCAGCGCGAAGAGCTCGCCGCGCACGCTGCGCACGCGGAACACCACGGCGCCGAGTGCGACACCCAGCACTGCGGCGACGAGCGCCGCGACGGGCAGCGTCCAGAGAAAGGGAACGTCGAAGCGGCCCGCCAGCGTGGCGGTCGCATACACGCCTGCGCCGAAGAACGCGCCGTGACCGAACGAGAAATAGCCCGAATACCCGGACAGGATGTTCCACGAGGTCGCGAGCACGATCCAGTGGAACACGAGATAGAGGAACGACTCGTAGAACGCTGGCAGCCCGAGCCACGGCACGACGGCCAGCCCGGCACCGGCGGCGACGATGCCCGCGAGCGCGCGCTCGATCCTCAGGTTCGCCCCGGCCGCAGGAGCAGGAGCGCGATCAGGAGCGTAAACGACACGATCGGCGACCAGGAGGGCGACGCGATCGCCGCGGTCAGGGCTTCGCTCACGCCGATGATCACGCCCGCAACGAGCGGGCCGAGCGCGCTGCCGAGTCCGCCCAGCATGACGGCCGCGAACACCACGCCGATCCATGCGTAGATCTGCGCCGGCGTCAGCGTGAAGCTCAGCGCGAGACAGACGCCCGCGACGCCCGCGAGCGCGGTGCACACGCCCGACAGCAGCAGCGACATGGCGCGGCGATTCACGCCGAAAGCAGCCGCCATCGGCGCGTCTTCGGCGAGCGCCCGCAATGCCTTGCCGAGATCGGTGTAGCGCATGGCGGCCCATACCGCGAACGACAATGCGACGGCCAGGGTCAGCGTCAGGAGCTCCGGGATCGGAACGTACAGCGCCCCGATCCGCAGCTTCTCGCCGGCATAGACCGACTCGAGCTTGCGAAAGTCCGCGGTCCAGATCCACTGGATCGCGGCCTCGATGATCGCCGTGAGCCCGAACGTCGCCAGCAGCGAGTTGAGCGGCGAGATGGCGAAGCGCGACAGGAGCCACTGCACCAGAACGCCGAGCGCGAAGAACAGTGGAACGATCAGCACCAGCGTCAGCAGCGGATCGAGATGACCGACCGTCGACAGCTGGTAGCACACGTACGCGGCGAGGAACGCGAAGGCGAAGTGCGCGAGATTGATGACGTGCAGCAGCCCCCAGGACAGGCCGAGGCCCAGCCCGAGCAGGCCGTACAGGGCGCCGATGAAGACGCCCGACAGCGCCGACTGCGCGAGCAGCGTGGCGCTCGGCAGCGTCACGGCCGCTTGCGTGCGATCACTGGACCGCGAGGCTCGCGCCGGGCGCCGCGTACTCCTTCGGCCACACCGTCACCCAGTGGCCGTTCTGCACCTGCTTGACGCGCATGAGGTCGTCGCCGTAGTTGCTCGGGCCGTCGAAGTGCAGCCGGCCGGTGATGGTGTCCACCTTGTTCTTCTTGAGCCACGCCCCGATCGCCTTGTCGTCGAGGCTGCCTGCGCCGCGGACCCCGGCTTCGAGGATCTGCCACGCTGTGTACGACGCCGCGGCCTGCACCTCGACGCTCGTGTCCGCGATGCCGGCTTTCGCCGCCCGCTCGTGATAGAGCTTGATGAACTCCGCGGACGCGGGGTTGTTGGTGAACGGCGGATGCTCCTCGAAGATGGTCATCGACAGCGCGTTCTTCGCGAGCGGCGACTTCGACATCGGCGCCGGCGCCGGATACATGTAGAAGTGCTCCTGCGGCGTGTAGTCGATCTTGGAGAGCGCCTCGAGGAGCTGGTTGCCTTCGAGCCCGATGGCGCCGACCCACAGGAAGTCCGGCTTCGCCTCCTTGATGCGGGCCGCGATCGGGCCGTAGTCGAGGTTGCCGAAGTCCCACTCCAGGAACAGCACCTCGTTCAGGCCCCGCTTCTTGGCGACTTCACGCGCGCCGAGGGACATGAAGTGGACCGACGGAAACTTGCTCGTGACCACCGCGATGGTCTTCGGTGGCTTGGGCGACGCGGCCAGCGCATCGAACACGGTATTCGGCACGGTGTTGCCCGGATCGGGACCGAGCGACCACGCCGGGAACTGCATGTCGTACTTGGCGAGCGACGGGATGCCGAACGTGTGATGCACCAGCACCTTGTTGTAGCGCTGCGCCACGCCCATGGCGGAGAGGATGGCACCGGTCGCGTACGGGCCCATCAAGAGGTCGACCTTGTCGGCGGTGATGAGCTGCTCGTACAGGGTGCGCGCGAGATCGGGCTTGGACTGGTCGTCCTTGACGATCCATTCCACCTGCCGGCCGAGCAGGCCGCCGCGCTTGTTGAGCTGCTCCACGTAGATCTCGCCGACCACCTTGTGCACGAGCGCGGTCTGCGCCAGCGGCCCGGTGAGCGCGAGCGTGCTGCCGATGCGGATCGGCGACTGGTTCTGTGCGTGCGCCGTCGCTGCGGCGAGGAGCGCGACGGCGAGCAGCCGCGCGATGCGTCGTGCGAGCGTCATGGTTCTTCCTCCCTGGTCCTGTCTTAGCGCGCCGCGGTCTCGTAGTTGGTCACGAAATCCGGCGGCGGATTCGGCCCCCAGAGGTAGAACGCATCCTCGGGTGGATGGTCGCCCGCGCTCCAGCGCGTGCCCGCCGGCACGTAATCGATGTCCGCCGAGTATTCGGCGAAGCTGCCCCACGGATCCTGGACGTACCAGAAATAGTTGGAGCCGATGATGTGGCGCCCCGGGCCCCAGCCGCGCGTGTGTCCCTGCGCCGCCATCTGCATGCCGCCCAGTCCCACGTCCTCGAGCGAGGCGACTTCCCAGCTCGAATGGTGATAGCCCGGGCCGTCCGATTTGGCGAACGCGAGCACGTGATGATCGCTGCCGTGGATCGCATGCATGAACGCGATGCCTTCCCCGGACCGGTCGGACAGCCGCATGCCGACCGTGCGCTCGTAGAAGCGAATGGCGCGCGGCACGTCGGAGGTGAAGCGCAGCACGTGCGACAGGCGCGCGGGATGAATGCGCGGCGCGTTGCTCCGGTTGCCCGCGCCGCGCTGTCCGGCCGCCGTCGACGTGGACGTCCACGAAGGCTTGGCGTGCGGCGACGACTTCGCCGTGACGCCGACGTGGATCAGCGTGCCGTCCATGTCATGGAACCAGAGTCCGTCCCCGGGTGCCCCTGCCGGCGGGCGCGCGGCCTCCGCGCCTTCGCGCCGGAACCGCGCGTCGATCTCCGGCAGGTCGTCCGCATAGCAACCGAACGAGATCCACGCCAGGTGCTTGCGCGGCGCCTCGCGGACCACCGCCCAGCGATGCGGACCGGCTCGGCCGTAGAGCCCGAGGCCGCTCCCCTCCTCGCGCACCGTCAACCCGAACCCGTCGTAGAACTTGCGCGCGTCCGCGAGATCCGGGACGCCGAGCGCGAAATGGTCGAGCGAATGGACGCCGACATCGCGTTGTGTGTCTGCCATTGCTGCTCCTCCGAGTGCCTTTGCGCGCCGGGTGGTCGTGTCGCCAGCGACGCGGCGCTGCCGCTCGGTCGACTTCGCTCGGCAGGCCGCAAGCGATGGGCGATACTACGTCAAGTTCGCGCCGGCTCCAATCCGGCGCGGGCCTCCGCCATGCCGCTCGACGCAACCGCCATCAGCGCCCACGCGATTCAGCTCGCCATCGCTCCGGTGTTCCTGCTGACCGGCATCGCAGGGCTGCTGGGCGTGATGGCCAATCGGCTCGCGCGCGTCGTCGACCGCGCACGCTACTTCGAGATGTCGTGGTCGAAGCTCGACGACGCGGTGCGCGCCTCGCTGCGCGTCGAGCTGGTGCACCTCGAGGAGCGGCGCAGGCTCGCGAGCTGGTCGATCAACTTCTGCACGGCCGCGGCGCTCGTCGTATGCCTCGTCATCGTCGCACTGTTCGTCGAGGAATTCTTCGCCGTGAACGTGCGTTGGGTCGCCGGCGTCCTGTTCGTGCTCGCGTTGATGTGCCTGATCGGCGGGCTGTTCACGTTCCTGCGCGAGGTGTACCTCGCGACGCATTCGGTGCGCATCGACCTCGCGCAGGTCGAGCGCGCGGAGCGCCTGCAACAACGGGAGTGACGGGCCGCGCGCAATGGTGCCGCGGCGATGCACGTCGCATGGGCGTTGGACCCCACCGCCCGGCGTGCCAAGCCCGCAACGCCGCCTCGACCGCCGCACGGGGCCGGTTTCGTCCCGCGTCACGCAGCCGGTCGTCGACGAAGTGCCGGGCATTCACCCTTCAATTCGGCGCGGCAACGCGCTGCGATCGAATTGCCCTGCAAACCGCGCGCATTTCGCTGGATGGCCGCTCGCGCGCTGGCACGCTCGCTGCTGCAAGAGCAGCATTCACGACTCAGCGGGGGGCCCATGCGGTCCAAGGACGCACTGAAGTCGATGTTGAAGCAGAACCTCATGTATCGCGGATTGCGGGCCGTGCAGGGACGGCTCGCCTTCAGCTACAAGGGGGAGATCGTCGAGCTCGCGGTGAACGACAGCGTCTACCGCGGCACCTACATCGCCGTGATGGAGCGCGGTCGGGCGGCACGGGAGTTCCGCGCGTACAACGGCGATTACGACTGGAACGCGATCGCGGTGGCGGTGATGGAAGTCGCCGAGGCGCGCAATCCGCGCCCGCGGCATGCGCGCCCCGCCGGCATCGATGCGGCGAACCGGAAGCTCGCCAACGACCTGCGCTCGATGATCGGGCCGGAGTCCACTTCACGGCTGTCGATCGAGCCGTCGACGGCCACACCGGGCCTCGTCCGCGTGCGCGTCGACGAGGTCGAGCTCGAGCCCGCGGCCGTGCTGCAGCTCTTCGCCGCGCTGTCGCGCGCACTGCCGCAGCCGGCGACGTCGTACCCGACGCCCGCGATCTAGCGCCTAGCGCAGATACGCCAGCAGCGGCGAGCCGATCGGCCGGCGTACCAGAAGGTCCTCGGCACGACGCATCGCCGGCGTGTCGAGCTCCGCGAGCCACTGCACCGCACCGCCGACCAGCGCCGCGATCGGCGCGCCATCACGGAACAGCACGCGGTTGCCGGTCAACGCCGGAATGCGCGCACCCGGCAGCAACGTGCCGACGAGGTTCAGCGGGTCGGCCGCGCTCAGCGCGACCTCATCGCCCGACATCGACATCCGGCGCGTCTCGCGCAAGGCCGTGACCGCCTCGGGAAGGGCGAACTGCTCGCCCGAGACGCCCGCGACAAAGCGGCCGCCGCGGATGTCGCCGCGCGCCTCGAGCCTGCGCAGCACGCGCAGCAGCTCGCGCCACGGCGGCAGCCAGGCAGCCTCGCGCTGCAGCAGCCGCCAGAACACGACGCCGTAGCGTCGCAGCAGGGCATGAACGATGTGCTCGAGCATGTCGCGCTCCGCGTCGGCCGACGGCACCGCCGCAGCGGGCCGGCGCAGGAGCGCCCAGCGGCCGGCATCCTCGATACCGAACAGCGCGCTTCGTCGCCGCTTGCCGCCGCCGAAGCGCTTGCGCTTCTCCGAGGGCGTCAGCAGCGCGCGCAGGCCCGAGAAACCGTCCGAGCTCACGAGGCCGAGCGCAACGAGCTCGGCCAGCGCATCCTCGACCTGGGTGCGCAGCAGGTTTGTGCCATCGACGATCTCGTCGAAGAACGACGCGCCGTGCGCGCGCAGGTGATCGAGCACCGCGTGCGCGCGCGAGCCCATCGCGGGCTCGGCGTCGGGCGCGGGCGCCGCACGGGTCCATTGCGCGGCGCTGCGCCGTGGAAGCAGTGTGACGGGCGTGGTGCGGATGGGACCGGCGGCCGCGCTGCTCGCGGCCGGCAGCGTCAGGCGCGTCCATACCGCGCGCCCCGACAGGCAGAGATCGTCGAGCCAGGTGAAGTCGTAGTTCTCGAGGCGCGCGGGAAGGATCTCCGATTCCCACGCCGCCGCAGGGACCTCGAAGCCCTGGAGCTGGCCGATGATGGCGTCGAGCGCGTCGGCGCCCTGCCTGCGCTCGCTCGCGACGACGTGCTGCCAGCGGAACAGGAAGCGCATGAAGTCCTGTGTCGAGACCGGCTCGATCTCCGCGCGCAGGCGCTGGACGGTGTAGCGATGGATGCGCGCGAGCAGCGCACGGTCGCACCACTGCGTCCCCGGGGCGCCGGGCACGAACGAACCCTGCATCGCGACGCCTTGCGACGCGAGGCGCGCGAGCGCCGCCTCGATGTCGCCGCCGGGCACGCCGATCGCGCTTGCGAGGGCGCCGACCGTGACGGGACCGGCGCCTTCGAGCCGGCTTCGCACGATCTCGGTCAGCGCGTCCTCGCGCGACCATGCGCGGCGCGCGAATTCGTGCGGCGCTTCGATCGCTGGCGAGCGATCCGCGTGTCCATGCACCGCGCTCCATTGCGGCAGGCGCTCGGCCGGCACGCCTATCGAAGTCGACGCGTCGATGCGCAGCCGCGTCGCGCGGCGCGCTTGGGTAAGCGTGTCGAACAGTGCCGGCCATGCCGGGTCGCGCGCGAGCTCGGCCTCGGTGATGCATGCGAGGCCGAGGAGCGCGTCATGCAGCTCGTCGGGCGTTGCGGCCTCGGGCCACGCCTGCTGACGCACGCGGTCGATGGCGGCGATGTCGAGCCGGCCGAGATCGGCCGCGGACGCCTCGTCCAGCCAACGCCTCGCCATGACCGCCTGCGCGCGGCGCTCCTCGAGCGGTGCGTCGTCGAGATAGGCGTACGGCCGGGCCGTGAGCACTTCCAGCGCCAGCGGCGACGGGGCGGTGAGGTCGCGTGCGACCACGCCGATGGCACCGCTCTCGATGCCGCGCAGCAGGGCCTCGAGGCCGTCGACATCCATCGCGTCGTGCAGGCAATCGTGGATCGCCTGGGCCACCAGCGGGTGATCCGGCACCTCGCGCGGGCCCGCGAGGTTCTCGGCACACGCGATCTGATCGGGAAAGACCGCGGCGATGAGATCCTCGGCGCGCATGCGCTGCAACGGCGCGGGCACCTTGCGCCCGCCGCGGAAGCGCGGCAGCGCGAGTGACGTGGTGGCGATCCAGCGCCAGCGGGCGGCGAACATGGGCGCGTCGAGCAACGCCTGCACGAGCACGCCGCGCACGGTGCTCGAGTTCAGGTAGCGCGCGACATCGCGCAGCTCGAAGCTGTGGCTGGTCGACAGCGACAGCACGATCGCATCCTCGGTCGCGGCCGCCTGCAGCTCGAAGTTGAACTTCACGCAGAAGCGCTTGCGCAGCGCGAGCCCCCACGCGCGGTTGATGCGGCTGCCGAAAGGCGAGTGGATGACGAGCTGCATGCCGCCCGACTCGTCGAAGAACCGCTCGAGCACGATGGTGCGCTGGGTCGGCAGCATGCCAAGCGCCGCGCGAGCGGCCGTGAGGTATTCGACGACCTGTCCGACGGCGTTGGGTGCAACACCGGTCGCCCGGCTGACGTCGTCGATCGCGGCACCGGTGTTCTCGGCCTTGTCCAGCGCGTCAGCGACATCCTCGCGCAGGCGCGACACCGCGACCGACAGCTCGGCCGAGCGCGCCGGCGCTTCGCCGAGCCAGAACGGAATGGTCGGCGCCTGTCCGTGAGCGTCCTCGACCCGCACACGTCCCGCCTCGACGCGACGGATCCGATACGACGTGTTGCCGAGCTGGAAGATGTCGCCGGCGAGGCTCTCGACGGCGAAGTCCTCGTTCACCGTGCCGACCACCTGGCCCGCGGGCTCGAGCACCACGTCGTAGTCGGCGGTGTCGGGAATGGCGCCGCCGGACGTGATCGCCGTGAGACGCGCCCCGCGGCGCCCGCGCAGCATGCCATTGACCGCGTCGCGATGCAGGTAGGCCGCGCCATGGCCGCGCCGCGTGGTGAAGCCTTCGGCCAGCGTGCGCACGACGTCGAGGAATTCCTCCCGGGTGAGCGAGGCATAGGGATACGCGCGACGGTAGCGCGCGTAGAGCTCCGTCTCGGGCCAGTCGCGAGCCGCCACGTCGGCGACGATCTGCTGCGCCAGCACGTCGAGCGGCTTCCGGGGAATCGCGATCCGATCGAGCTCGCCGCGCCGCACCGCATCCAGGAGCGCCGTGCATTCGACCAGCTCGTCGCGGGAGAGCGGAAAGATGCGCGCCTTCGGAACGCCGCCCACCTGGTGGCTCGCGCGTCCGGCTCGCTGCAGGAACGTCGCGATCGAGCGCGAGGAGCCCAGCTGGCAGACGAGGTCGACGTCGCCGATGTCGATGCCGAGCTCGAGCGACGCGGTCGCGACGAGGATCTTCAGCTCGCCGTGCTTCAGGCGCTGCTCGGCCGCGAGCCGCAGCTCCTTGGCCATGCTGCCGTGGTGCGCCATCACCTGGCCCTTGCCGAGCAGATCGGTGAGATGGCGCGCGGCCCGCTCGGCCATTCGGCGCGTGTTGACGAAGATCAGCGTGGTGCGATGCGACTGCGCGAGATCGGCGAGGCGCTGGTACACCTGCTCCCATACTTCGTGCGACATCACCGCCTCCAGCGGCGACGACGGGACCTCGATCGCGAGGTCGCGCGCCCGGACATGCCCCGTGTCCACGATGTCGCAGGCGGGCGCCGCATCCGGTGTGCCGCCGGCGAGGAACCGCGCGACCTCCTCGATGGGCTTCTGCGTCGCCGACAGCCCGATTCGCACCGCGGGACGTTCCGTGAGCGCATCCAGCCGCTCGAGCGACAGCGCGAGGTGGCTGCCGCGCTTGTTCGAGGCCAGCGCGTGGATCTCGTCGACGATGACGGTGCGTGTCTTCGCGAGCATCGTCCGCCCGGACTCGGATCCGAGCAGCACGTACAGCGACTCCGGCGTGGTGACGACGATGTGCGGCGGGCGCTTGCGCATGCTCGCACGCTCGGCCTGCGGCGTGTCGCCGGTGCGCACCAGCGTACGGATCTCCACGTCGGGCAAGCCCTGCGCTTCCAGCGCCTTGCGAATGCCGGCGAGCGGGGCCGCGAGGTTCTTGCGAATGTCGTTCGACAGCGCCTTCAGCGGCGACACGTACACGACGAAGGTCTCGTCGGGCAACGGCGCGCGTACGCCCTCCGTGACGAGGTCGTCGATGGCCGCGAGGAAGGCGGCGAGCGTCTTGCCGGATCCCGTAGGCGCCGCAATCAGGACGTTGCGGCGCGCCTTGAGCCGCGGCCACGCCTGCGCCTGTGCCGGCGTGGGCTCGGCAAAGTGCGCGTCGAACCAGGACCGGACCGCGGGATGGAAGGAAGCGAGCGGCATGACCGTAGTACGTGGGGACCGGCGGTCAATCTACAACACCCGGCTCCCTGGTCGCGGTCGACGTGCAAAGGGCCGGCGCTCGCACGCCGGCCCTTCGCATGGAAGCCTTGCGTCCGTTCAGCCGAGGCCGCCCGCCGTCGCCGGCGCGAGACCCAGCCGCAAGTCCTGCGACGACGTCGAGCTGCTTCTGGACTGGCCCTGGCCTTCGGTGATGCGCTGCAGGTCGCCGCTGATCTCGCCGCCCTCTTCCACCACGAGCTTGCCGTAGCGGATCGTGCCGGACACCTTGCCCGTGCCGTGAACGATGAGCCGCGTGCGCGCGGTGAGCTCGCCGGTGAAGTCGCCGCGGATCTCGGCGACGTCGATCAGCGCCGTGCCCTTGTACGTGCCGGGCTCGGAAATCTCCATCTGCTTGCTGTTGACCGTCGCTTCGACGTGACCTTCGATCACCACGACGTCGCAGTCGGAGATCTCGACGCCCTTCAGCTTGATGTTGACGCCCACGCACAGCCGGCTCTCGGCCCCGGAGGCCGTTGCGGCCGGGCTTGCCGCCGTCGCAGGGGCGGGATCGCGCGGCTGCGCCGGCGCAGGCGTCGGCGATGACGAGCCGCTCGTGACCGGCGCGCGAGGCGGCGAAGCGTGGCCTGCAGCGCTTTGGGACGAGGGCGAGTCGTACATCGCGGGCTTCAGGCCCGGCTTGCCGGGTTCCTTCGCGGGCGGATTGGTGCCGGGACGATTACCGCGTTCGAAATTCAGCATGCATGCTCCTTCCTGCAACAGCGGGTGAATGACGTCGTCATTATTGATCCGCTTGCCGCCATGTGCAACACGAATTCTCGATTACAAAGACGGGAGTTCCGTCGTCCGGTAAATCTTGCCACCGCGCGATTCTTTATCATTCGGCCATGTACATGCCCGGGTTCCTGAATCTCGGTGTCGGCTTCCGCAAGTATTTCGTCGCTCTGCCCGCCCTCGACGACGAACTGAAGCGCGCGGCCTATCGCATTCGGCACGCGGTCTATTGCGAAGAGCTCGGCTACGAGCCGGTACGCCCGGATGGCCTCGAGACCGACGAGTACGACGCGCAGGCCTCGCACTGCCTGCTGCAGGGCGTCGCCGACCCGCGCTACGTGGGATGCATCCGCATCGTGTCCCCGCGCCGCGAGGATCCGCAGCGACCCCTGCCCTTCGAGCTATTGTGTGGCGCGACGCTCGATCGCACCGTGGTCGACCCGGCGCGCCTGCCGCGTGAGCGCATCGCCGAGGTCTCGCGCCTGGCGGTGATCCGGCAATACCGGCGACGCAGGGGCGAGGCCGCGCGGCCGGGCGGCGACATCGACGAGAACGATTTCGGCACGCCGGAGCGGCCACGCTTTCCTTACATTCCCGTGGGGCTGTACCTCGGCATGCTGGCGCAGGCGCGGCGCCAGGGCATCGAGACGCTGTTCGTGCTGACCGAGCCTCGTCTCGCGAGCCACCTGTCGCGTCTCGGCGTTCGCCTGACGCGCATCGGCGCGCCCGTGGAGCATCGCGGCATGCGCGTGCCCTCGATGCTGCGCGTGAACGAAGTGATCGATGGATTCGGTGCGTTCGTGCGCCCCTTGTATGACGTCATCGCCGGTGAGATCGAGGCCGCTTATCGCGCCGTCGGCACCTGAAGGGCTCGCCTCGGCCGCGCCGTCCACGCTGGCCATCCTGCGCGACACGTTCGGCCATGCGGCCTTCCGCGGCGCTCAGCAGGACGTCGTGGAGCACCTCGTCGCGGGCGGCGACGCGCTCGTGCTCATGCCGACCGGCGGGGGCAAGTCGTTGTGCTACCAGGTCCCGGCCCTCGCACGCCCCGGCACCGGCGTGGTCGTGTCACCGCTCATCGCGCTCATGCAGGACCAGGTGGCGGCGCTGCGCCAACTCGGCGTGCGCGCCGCGTTCCTCAACTCGACGCAGACGGCGGAGGAGAGCCGCGCAACCGAGCGCGCGTTGCGCGACGGCGCGCTCGACCTGCTGTACGTCGCGCCCGAGCGCCTGGCCACGCCGTCGTGCCTCGCGCTGCTCGACGCCGCGCGCATCGCGCTCTTCGCGATCGACGAGGCGCATTGCGTCTCGCAGTGGGGACACGACTTCCGTCCCGAGTACCTGCGCCTTTCGATCCTCCACGAGCGGTACCCGGACGTGCCGCGCATCGCGCTCACGGCCACCGCCGACCCGCAGACGCGCGCCGAGATCGTCGAGCGACTGGCGCTCCACGGCGCGCGCGTCTTCGTATCGAGCTTCGACCGGCCGAACCTCCGCTATGCGATCGTCGACAAGGACGACGCGCGCGCGCAGCTGCTGGCGTTCATCCGCGGCGAGCATCCCGGCGAGGCGGGCATCGTCTACTGCCTGTCGCGCAAGCGCGTCGCCGAGACCGCCGCCTGGCTCGTCGACAAGGGCATTCCCGCCCTGCCCTACCACGCCGGCATGGACAACGCGCAGCGCGCCGAGAACCAGGCGCGATTCCAGCGCGAGGAAGGCGTCGTGATGGTCGCCACCATCGCGTTCGGGATGGGCATCGACAAGCCCGACGTGCGTTTCGTCGCGCACCTCGACCTGCCGAAGAGCATCGAGGGCTATTACCAGGAGACGGGGCGCGCCGGTCGCGATGGCGCCGCGGCCGACGCATGGATGACGTACGGGCTGGCCGACGTCGTGCAGCAGCGCCGGCTGATCGACCAGTCGGAGGCGAGCGACGAATTCAAGCGCGTCTCCACCGCCAAGCTCGATGCACTGCTCGGCTTGTGCGAGACGGCGGGCTGCCGGCGCGTGCGCCTCCTCGCCTATTTCGGCGAGGCGAGCGCGCCCTGCGGCAACTGCGACACGTGCCTCGAGCCGCCGCAGACGTACGATGCGACGGAGTCCGCGCAGAAGGCATTGTCGGCGATCTACCGCACCGGACAGCGGTTCGGCGCGCTGCATCTGATCGACGTGCTGCGCGGCAAGGCGACCGAGCGCGTATCGCGGTGGGACCACGATCGGCTCTCGGTGTTTGGCATCGGCACCGACCTCGACGAGGCCGCCTGGCGCAGCGTGCTTCGACAGCTGGTCGCGCTCGGCTTCGCGCGCGTGGATCACGATCGTCACGGGGCGCTGCGGCTCACCGAGGCGGCGCGCCCGGTGCTGCGCGGCGACCAGCGCGTGGCGCTGCGCCGCGCCGTGGCGGCGCCGCGCGGGCGCGCGCGCTCGCGAACGGCAGCGTTCGACCTGCCGCCGGGCGATGCGCGCATGCTCGATCGGCTGAAGGCCTGGCGCCTCGCGGAGGCGCGCACGCAGGCCGTGCCCGCCTACGTCATCCTGCACGATCGAACGCTCGCCGAGATCGCGCGCGTGCGGCCGCGCGACATCGCGGCGCTTGGCACGATTGCCGGGATCGGCCGCGCCAAGCTCGAGCGCTACGGCGACGCGCTGCTCGGCGTCGTCCACGAACAACGCGAGCCCGCACAACCGGGCGGGCCCACCCTCGACGGAAGCTGATGGCCGATCGCGAGGTCCTCGTCGTCGGCGCCGGGCCCACGGGGCTGGTCCTCGCGCTGTGGCTCGCACGGCGCGGCATCCGCCTGCGCATCGTGGACAAGGCGCCCGAGGCCGGCACGACGTCGCGGGCGCTGGTCGTGCACGCCCGCACGCTCGAGCTCTATCGCGAGCTCGGACTCGCCGACGCCGTCGTAGCCGACGGGTTGCCGTTCACCGCGATCAACCTCTGGGTGCGCGGCAGGCACGAGGCGCGCGCGACGATCGGCGACATCGGCGCGGGCGTGAGCGCGTATCCGTTCATGGTGATCTATCCGCAGGACCGCCACGAGCGGCTCCTGGAGGCGCGCCTGCGCGAAGCGGGTGTGGAAGTCGACCGCGCGTGCGAGCTCGTCGCGTGCAACCTGCGCGACGACGACGTGCAGGCCACGCTGCGCCGCGCGGACGGACGCGAAGAGCGTGTCGTCGCGTCGTATGTCGCGGGTTGCGATGGCGCGCACTCCAAGGTGCGGGAGATCGCGGGCACCGGCTTTGCAGGGGGTACCTACCAGCACGTGTTCTACGTGGCCGACGTGACCGCGACCGGCCCGATGACGAACGACGAGCTGCACGTCGCGCTGGATGACATCGACTTCGTCGCGGTCTTCCCCCTGAAGGGTGCGGGCCGCGCCCGCCTGGTCGGCTTCGTGCAGGCGGATGCGCAGCCCGTCGGGCGCGCACTCGAGTGGACCGACGTGTCGCGTCATACGCTCGACCGCTTGCAGATGCGGATCGACGACGTGCACTGGTTCTCGACCTATCACGTGCACCATCGCGTCGCGGATCACTTTCGCGCGGGCCGGCTCTTCCTGCTCGGCGACGCGGCGCACATCCACAGTCCGGTTGGCGGCCAGGGCATGAACACGGGCATCGGCGACGCGGTGAACCTCGCATGGAAGCTCGCCGACGTGCTGCGCGACGGCGCGCATCCGCGGCTGCTCGACACGTACGAGCCGGAGCGCATCGCGTTCGCCCGGCGTCTCGTCGCGAGCACCGACCAGGCGTTCAAGATCGCGACGAGCGATGGCCCGATCGCCCGTGTGGTGCGTACGCGCATCGTTCCGCGCGTCCTGCCACCGCTGTTGCGCAGCGCGTCGTTGCGCCGGCTCATGTTCCGAACGCTCTCGCAGACGGCGATCGAATACCGCGCGAGCGCGCTCTCGCGCGGCCGCGCGGGCGAAGTGTCGGCAGGCGATCGACTGCCGTGGGTGCCCCATGCCGCCGCGTCGACCGACAATTACGCACCCCTCGCGACGCGCGAATGGCAGGCGCATGTGCATGGCGATCCACCGGCCGCGCTGGCGCAGCGATGTCGAGAGCTCGGGATCGCGCTGCATGCGTTCGCATGGAGCGACGCCGCCGCCGCGGCCGGCTTTCGCCGCGGCGCGCTCTATGTCGTGCGTCCCGACGGATACGTGGGACTTGCCGAGCCGCGCGCTGATCCCGCCGCGCTCATGCAGTACGTCCGCGATTGGGCGCTCCGCTTCACGCGAAGCGCTCAGTAGCCCGCGGGATTCGGAAAGCGCAGCTGCACCGCCTCGATCTCGGCGAGCGTGTCGGCGTCGAGCGTCACCTGCGCGGCGGCGATGTCCTCGCGCAGCTGGTCGAGCGACGTCGCGCCGATGATCGTCGCGCCCACGTGCCAGCGGCTGCGAACGTATCCGAGCGCAAGCTGCACCGGCGTGAGGCCGCGGCGCGCGGCAACCGCCGCATACGCCTCGGCCGCCTCGCGCACGAGCGGTTTCTGGAACCGCACGCCGAAGCTCTGGAAGCGCGTGAAGCGCGCGCCGTCGGGTCGCGCGCCGCCCGCGTACTTGCCCGACAGCATGCCCCCCGCGAGCGGGCTGTAAGCGAGCAGCGACATGCCGAGCCGGTGCAGCGCCTCGGCGAGATCGCCTTCGACCGCTCGCGAGACGAGACTGTAGCTGTTCTGCGTGGCGATCGGGCCCGGCACGCCGAGCTTCTCGGCAGCGCGATGAAACGCGCACACGCCGTACGCCGTCTCGTTGGACAGACCGTAGTAGCGGATCTTGCCGGCCTTCACGAGCGCCGCCATGCCGTCGACCTGCTCCTCGATCGAGGGGCCGTCCGCCTTGTCCTTCGCGGGATCGAACTCGGTCGCGCCGAACATCGGCACGTTGCGCTGTGGCCAGTGGACCTGGTAGAGGTCGATGCAATCGATCCGCAGCCGCGCGAGGCTCGTGTCGACCGCTTCGGCGATCACGTCGCGCGTGAGGTCGGTGCGCCCGCCGCGGATCCAGTCGCGCCGGCCCGGGCCGGCAACCTTCGTGGCAATGACGAGGTCTCCGCGGCCGCGCCGCGCGAGCCAGCTCCCGAGGTACGACTCGGTGCGGCCCTGCGTCTCCGCGCGCGGCGGCACCGGATACATCTCCGCTGTATCGATGAAGTTGATGCCCTGCGCGACGGCGTAGTCGAGTTGCGCGTGCGCCTCGGCCTCGGTGTTCTGCTCGCCCCACGTCATCGTGCCGAGGCACACCTCGGACACCCGCAGGTTCGAGCCGGGCAGCGTGCGTCGGTTCATCCGGACCCTCCATCCAATGCGCTCGGCGAGCCCGACGCGGCGCGCGCTTCCGCAGGGATGGCGCGCACCGACAGGACGCCTTCGATGGCGCCGATCGCGCGTATCACCGGATCTTCCGCGGGACTGTCGACGTCGACCAGCGTGTAGGCCATCTCGCCGCGGGACTTGTTCAGCATGTTGTGAATGTTGAGTCCGAAGCGCGCCATGGTCGAGGAGATCTGGCCGAGCATGTTCGGCACATTGGCATTGGCGATCGCGACTCGATGAGGCGACTCGCGCGGCATGTCGACGTTCGGAAAATTGACCGCATTGCCGATCGTTCCATGCTCGAGGTACTCGCGCACCTGGTCCACGACCATGACCGCGCAGTTCTCCTCCGCCTCCAGCGTGGAAGCGCCGAGATGCGGCAAAGCCACGACGCTCGGCTCGCGCAGCAGCGCGGGCGACGGAAAGTCGCACACGTAATACCGCAGCCGCCGCGCGCGCAAGGCGGCGATGACGGCGGCCTCGTCGACGACCGCATCGCGCGCGAAATTGAGCAGCACCGCGCCGGGCTTGATCGCCTCCAGGCGCCCTGCGTCGATCATGTGGCGGGTCACGGGGAGCAGCGGCACGTGCAGCGTGACGAAATCCGAGTGCTTCAGCACCGCATCGATCGACTCGGCCTTGCGCACGCTGGCGGGAAGGCGCCACGCGGCGTCGACGGTGATCTCCGGATCGAAGCCGATCACGTCCATGCCGAGCCGGATCGCGGTATCGGCCACGAGGCCGCCGATGGCACCCAGGCCGATGACGCCCAGCGTGCGATGCGGGAGCTCGACGCCGACGAACTGCTTCTTGCCTTCCTCGACCCGCGCCTCGAAGTCGGGTGACCCGGGGTCGAGCGCGGCGACATGCGCCAGCGCCGGCACGACGTTGCGCGCGGCGAGCAGCACCGCGGTGAGAACGAGCTCCTTCACGGCATTCGCATTGGCGCCGGGGGCGTTGAACACGGGCACGCCGCGCCGCGACATCTCGGCGACCGGTATGTTGTTCGTGCCGGCGCCGGCTCGCCCGATCGCCTTGACGCTCGGCGCGATCGCGGTGCGCGTGAGGTCGTGCGAGCGCACGACGATCGCGTCGGGCGACTCGACGGACCGGCCGACGGTGTAGCGATCGCCGGGAAATCGAAGCAGTCCCTCCGGCGAGATCTGGTTCAGCGTGAGGATCTTGAAATGAGCCACGTGCGATCAGCCGTGCGTGCGCTCGAAATCGGCCATGTAATCGACCAGCGCGCGCACGCCCTCGATCGGCATGGCGTTGTAGATCGACGCGCGCATGCCGCCGACCGAGCGATGGCCCTTCAGCTGGACCATGCCACGCGCCTCGGCGCCCTTGAGGAACGCTTCGTCGAGCGACGCGTCGCGGAGCCTGAACGGGACGTTCATGCGCGATCGATCCTCCTTCTGCACGGGATTGACGTAGAACGCGCTGCGATCGAGATAGTCGTACAGCACCGCGGCCTTCGCCACGTTGCGCGCCTCGAGCGCGGCGATGCCGCCCTGCGCCAGCGCCCATTCGAACACCAGGCCGGCGATGTAGATGGCGTACGTGGGCGGGGTATTGAGCATCGAGTCCGCCTCCGCCTGCGCCTTCCAGTGGAATGCCGAAGGCGTGATCGGCAGCGCGCGGTCGAGAAGATCGTCGCGCACGATCACGACGGTGAGTCCCGCGGGCCCCATGTTCTTCTGCGCGCCGCCGTAGATCACGCCGTAGCGCGCGACGTCGACCGCGCGCGACAGCAGGTGCGACGACATGTCGGCCACCAGCGGGACGTCCCCGGTGTCGGGCGTCCAGTGGTACTCGACACCCCCGATCGTCTCGTTGGTGCACACGTGCACGTACGCCGCGCCGGAGGTGAGCGTCCAGGACGCCTGGGGTGGCACGTAGGTGAACTTGCGGTCTTCCGACGACGCGGCGATGCCGACGGTCGTGTACTTCCTCGCCTCGCGAATGGACTTCGTCGACCACTCGCCGGTATTCACGTAGTCCGCGGCTGCGCGTCCGCGCAGCAGGTTCATCGGCACCAGCGCGTTTTCGGCGATCGCGCCGCCCTGCAGGAAGAGCACCTTGTAGTTGCCCGGAACGGCGAGCAGCGATCGAAGATCGGACTCGGCCTTGTGCGCGATGCCGATGAACTCCTTGCCTCGATGACTCATCTCCATCACCGACATGCCGCTGCCGTGCCAGTCGAGCATCTCTTCCGCGGCGCGCCGCAGCACCTCTTCGGGAAGTACGGCGGGACCGGCACTGAAATTGAAGACGCGCACCATGGCGCTCCGTGAAGTCGTCGAGCGGCCGATTGTAGCGTGCGCATAAACTAGGCTGCTCGCCGGGGAGCACGCCATGGACATCGAAGCGTACGACGTGGTGATCATCGGGACGGGCCAGTCGGGCAAGCCGCTGGCGCTGGACCTCGCCGCAGCCGGGTGGCGCACCGCGATCGTCGAGCGCGACGAGGTCGGAGGAACGTGCATCAACGTCGGTTGCACGCCGACCAAGACGATGATCGCCTCGGGCCGCGTCGCCCATCTCGCCCGCCGGCACGCGGAATATGGCGTATCGATGTCCGATGCGATCACGGTGGACCTGGCGGCCGTGCTGCGGCGCAAGCGCGAGGTGGTGCAGCAGTTTCGCGACGCCGGCGTCCGCGCGCTGCAGGAGGCGCCGAACGTGAGCCTCCTGTTCGGCGAAGCGCGCTTCGTGGATGCGCAAACGCTCGACGTGGCGATGGGCGGCGGCGGCGTGCGCCGCGTGCGCGCCCCGAACATCGTGGTCGACACCGGCGCGCGGCCGGCGGTGCCTCCGATCCAGGGCCTGGACTCGAGCCCCTATCTCGACTCGACGACCATCATGGAGCTCGACACGCTCCCGGGGCACCTGATCGTGCTGGGCGGCGGGTACATCGGGCTCGAGTTCGGACAACTCTTCCGCCGTTTCGGCTCGGCCGTGACCATCGTCAATCGCGACGAGCGCCTCGTGTCGCGCGAGGATCCCGACGTGTCGCAGGCCGTCGAATCGATCTTCGCCGAGGACGGCATCGCGGTGCGCAATCGCGCGCAGGTCGAGCGCGTGGAAGGCACCGAGGGCGGCGTGATCGTCAGGACGCGCACGCCCGCCGGCGTCGACACCGTGCGCGGCACGCACCTGCTGATCGCGCTGGGCCGCACGCCGAACACCGATCGCCTCAACCTGCCGGCGGCGGGTGTGACGACCGACAAGTCAGGCTACATCGAGGTGGATGCCCGACTCGCGACGCGCGTGCCGGGGATCTATGCCGTCGGCGACGTGAAGGGCGGTCCCGCGTTCACCCACGTCTCCTACGACGACTACCGCGTGCTGCGCGACAACTGGCTGCATGGCGCGAACCGCACCGTCGAGGGACGCCTCGTGCCGAACACCGTGTTCATCGACCCGCAGCTCGCCACCGTCGGCATCAACGAAACGGAGGCGCAGCGCCGCGGTCTCGACGTGCGCGTGGCGAGGTTGCCGATGAGCCGCGTGGCGCGCGCCATCGAGACCGGCGAGACGCGCGGCTTCATGAAAGCCGTCGTCGACGCCCGCTCGGGATGCATCCTGGGCTGCACCGTGCTTGGTGTGGACGGCGGCGAGGTGATGGCGATGCTGGAGATCGCCATGCTCGCCGGGCTGCCCTACGCGAAATTGCGCGAGGCCATCTTCGCGCACCCCA
>DATJIS010000022.1:0-11824 GCA_035493035.1 Casimicrobiaceae bacterium
GTGCATGCGGTCGGCTCTCGTCGTTGCGTTGTGTTGCGCGTCCCACGTGTCGCTCGCTGCGCCGATCGAAGCGCTCGAGCCCATGGCCTTTCTCGCCGGGCACTGCTGGAAGGGAACGTTCCCCGGAAGCAGCACGACCGACGAGCATTGCTTCTCATGGCTCTACGACGGAAAGGCGCTGCGCGACGTCCACACGGTGCGCACGCCGGGCAGGCCGGATTACGTCGGTGAAACGACGTACTACTGGGACGCGTCGACGAAGCGCGTCGAGTTCCTGTACGTCGAGAACCAGGGCGGCATCAGCCGCGGCACGATGGAGCCCACGGCGGAAGCGCTCGTCTTTCCCGCGACGCAGTTCGTCGAGCGCGGATCGGCGATGACCTACCGCGTGCGCTGGACCCGCGTCGGCGACGACGCATACGAGGCGTGGAGCGAGATGCAGGACGGCTCGGCGTGGAAGACGATGTTCAGGCTCACGCTGAAGCGCGTCTCCTGACGCGTCACGAGCCGGGCAAGGCGTACACGTCCTCGAAGAACATGTCCTTCCACGACGACGGCGCGTGACGGATCTGGCCGTTCTCGTGCATGAAGGTCGCGTATTTGAAGATCTGTCGCGGTGTCATGGTGAACTCCACGGCGGGATCCGAGATGAGCGCGTAGACCTCGTCCACGGGCTCCTTGCTTTTGGTGGATTCCACGTAGAGCTGCGCCGCCGCGCGCTTGTCGGCATTGATCATGTCCGTCGCCTGCTTCAGCGCGGCGACGAACGCCCGGTAGAGGATCGGGTTCTCGTTGCGGAACTTCGAGGTCGTCCACAGTACGGTGAAGGTCAGCGGACCGCCCATGACGTCGAACGAGTTGAGCACGCGGTGCACGCGTGGATCCTTCAGCTCCCAGTCCTGGAACGGCGGCGCCGTGAAGTGCGCGGTGACCGAGCCGTTGAGGAGCGCCGTCATGCCGTCGGGATGGCTCATGGAAACGGTGAGGGCGTTCAGCGATTCCGCCTTGTCCTTGCCGAGCTGCGCGGCGGCCGCCATGGCGAGGATGGTCGCCTGGTTCGATACCTTGACGGCCGGCAGCGCGATCTTGTCCCGCGCCGTGAAATCGCGCAGCGACTTGATTGCCGGGTTGGTCGTGTTGAGATACAGCGGCGCCGACACCATCGCGGCGATCATGCGCACGTCGAGTCCTTCGCGCGTCTTGTCCCACAGCACGATCGGCGGCGCGACGCCGCCCGACGCGATGTCGAGCGAGCCCGACAACAACGCATCGTTCATCACGTTGCCGGCGGCGAACTGGGACCAGGTGACCTTGACGTCTGGAAGCCCCGCCGCCTTCGCCTGGTCCTCGATCAGGTGGTGCTTCTGCATGTACGTGAGCTGCAGGTAGCTGAAGCCGTACTGCTCGGCCACCCGCAGCTCGTTCCCGGCGGCGCGCGCGTCGACGCTGGCGAGCGCGAGCAGCAGCATCCAAACGTGGTTCCATGGCGACAGGGACATTCCGCTGCTCCTCCGTTCGCTCCGTCGAGCGTGTCCGATATTGCCGGGCGTGTCGACCCTGCGTCAATCGGGCGCATGCGATCGCCTTGTACAATGCCGGCAACCCCGACCGCCCCCCGCATCCGTGCGAACCGGACCGAGCAATTCGTGCGCCCTCGATGGCGCGCTCGTCGTCACGTGGTCTGTGAAGGAACCGGCGTAGTGGCGTCGATGCCGGCGCACGCGGCTCCCGCGCGCGGCGATGCCGCCGTGGTGGTCACCGGCGTCATCGGCTCCGACACGCACATCGTCGGCAACCGCATCCTCTCGATGGCGCTCGAGCGCGCGGGCTACAAGGTGGTGTCGCTCGGCGCCCTGACACCCGCCGAGGATTTCGTGAAGGCCGCCGTCGAGACCAATGCCGACGTGATCCTGGTCTCGTCGCTCTACGGCCAGGGCGAGCTGGATTGCCGCGGTTTCCGCGACCTGTGCGTCGAGGCGGGGCTCGAGCGGATCCTGCTCTACGTCGGCGGCAATCTCGTCGTCGGAAAGCAGGCGTGGCCCGACGTCGAGAAGCGCTTCCTCGCCATGGGCTTCGACCGCGCCGCCGCACCCGGGACGCGTGTCGAGACGGTGCTCGAATGGCTCGCGTCGGACCTCGCGCAGCGTCATCGGAGCGGCTGAAGTGGGCACGGCTGCGCTGCTGATCGATTTCGGCAGCACGTACACGAAGCTTCGCGCGGTCGATATCGCGGCGCGTCGCCTGCTCGGCTGGGGCCAGGGGCCATCGACCGTCACGACCGACATCATGGTCGGCATGCGGGCCAGCCTCGCGGATCTCGAGCGGCGCTTGGGCGGGCTGCCGCGCTTCCAGTATCGCCTTGCATCGAGCAGCGCCGCGGGCGGGCTGCGCATGGTCACCGTCGGGCTCGTGCGCGAGCTGACCGCCGAGGCGGCGCGTCGCGCGGCGCTCGGTGCCGGCGCCAAGCTGGTGGGCGCGTTCGCGTATCGCCTCACGCTGGGCGACATCGACGCTGTCGTCAAGCTCGCGCCCGACATCCTGCTGCTCGCGGGCGGCACCGACGGCGGGAATCGCGACGTGCTGCTGCACAACGCCCGCATGCTCGCGCAGAGCGCGCTCGCGTGTCCCGTCGTGCTCGCGGGTAACCGCGACACGACCGACGAGGCGCGGACGCTGCTCGCCGGCAAGGACGTGATCGCCACCGAGAACGTCATGCCCGAGCTCAACGTGCTGAACATCGAGCCGGCGCGCGCGGCCGTCCGGCAGGTGTTCATCGACCGGATCGTGCACGCGAAGGGCATCGATCGCGCGCAGCCGGAGTTCGACGCCGTGCTGATGCCGACGCCGGCCGCGGTGCTCGAAGGCGCGCGTCTCGTGGCCGATGGCTGCGATGGCGAGGCAGGGCTCGGTCCGCTGATGGTCGTCGATCCAGGCGGTGCCACGACCGACGTGCATTCCATCGCCACCGGCGAGCCCTCGGCACCTGGCGTGATCGTGCACGGTCTTCCGGAGCCGCGCGTGAAGCGCACGGTGGAAGGCGACCTCGGCATGCGTCACAATGCCGCGAACATCGTCGACGTCGCGGGTATCGACGCGATCGCGGCGGATGCGGGACTCGGCGCGCAGCGCACGCGTGCGATCGTCGAGGAAGTGGCGCGCGACGTCGGGCGCCTGCCGCGAGGGTTGGAGGAGAGGGCGGTGGACCAGGCGCTGGTGCGCGCCGCGGTGCGTCACGCGGTGACGCGCCATTGCGGCACCGTGCGAACCGTCTATGCCGTCACCGGGCCGGTTGCGGTGCAGGAGGGCAAGGACCTGAGCAACGTCGCCGCCGTGATCGGTACGGGCGGAGCATTGGTGCACGGCGCCGACCCGCGCTCCGCGCTCGCCGCGGCGCTGGCCGGTCCCGATGATCCGAATTCGCTGCGGCCCAAGGCACCCAGGCTCCTGCTCGATCGCCACTATCTGCTGTATGCCTGCGGCCTGCTCGCGAGCGTCGAGCCGAAGGCCGCGCTCGAGCTCGCGCTCCGCAATCTCGAGCCGATCGATACGATGTCTCCTCTGGAGCAGACGCATGCCGTCTGAAGCCGCGCGGCGGCCGCTCACCGAAGCGCGCATCGGCGACGATGAATTCGCTTCGATGCGCCGCGAGAACCTCGCGCGCTGGCCGACGGGCAATCGCGTCGACTTCGACGAGGCCGTGGCGCTGCAAAAGGCGCTGCCCGCGCACAAGCAGCTCGGGCCGGTCATGCGCCGCGCCGCGGCCGAGCGACGCTGCCTCACGCAACCGCGCGGCGGCTTCGGCACGTTCGCGATGCAGCGTGAGCTCATGGTCGCGCTCGACCGCGACGGTCACGCCGACATCGTGCCGACCACGACCGACAGCTATACGCGCAACGAGCAGTGGCAGCTCGCGCAGAACGGCATCGACGAATCCGAACGCCTGGGCCGTTCCATGCTGAACGGCTATCCGATCGTCAACTACGGCGTCGAGCGCGCGCGCGAGCTGATCACGGCCATCGACAAGCCGGCGATCATGCTGACGGGCACCACGATGCCCAAGCTCACCAGCGAGATCGCGTTCGCCGGCGGCTACTCCGGCTATCTCGGCTCCGGTATCGCCTACACCACGTCGTACATCAAGGAGCTGTCGATCGACGACGGCATCCGCAACTATCAGTACCTCGATCGCCTGGCCGCGATGTACGGCGAGCACGGCGTCGAGCTCCATCGCCGGCAGCCCGGATTCCTCACCGGAACGAATATCCCGCCGTCGATTGCGATCGCCACGTGCGTGCTCGACTGCCTGCTCGCCGCCGCGCAGGGCGTGACCAACTACGGCCTCGAGATGGGTGAGACGATGCACCTCGTGCAGGACGCCGCGGCGGTGGCCGCATGCGGCGCGCTATGCCAGGAATACCTCGCCAAGAAAGGTCACCGCGGCGTGTTCACGTCCGTCACGCTGCTGCACTGGATGAGCGCCTGGCCGCAGGACGAGGCGCAGGCGGCGGCGCTGATCAGCTATGGTGGAACGCTCGCGGCGATCGCCGGCGCGACCAGTGTGACGACGAAATCGACCCACGAGGCGTTCGGCATTCCGACGCCGCAAGCGAACGCCGAAGGGCTGCGGATGACGCGCATGGCGATCTATCTCGCGCGCGACATCCGGCTCGACGGGCTGCCGGCCTACGAGCACGAGAAGGAGCTGATCGCGCGCGAGGTGCGCGCCATCGTCGACAAGGTGCTCGAGATGGGCGACGGCGACGTCGCGGTCGGCACGGTGCGGGCATTCGAGGCGGGTGTGATGGACGTGCCGTGGTCGCCCAACCGCCATTGCAAAAGCCGCGTGCTGCCCGCGCGCGACGTCGACGGCATGCTGCGCGTGCTCGACGCGGGCGACATGCCGTATCCCCGCGACGTGCTCGCGTACCACGAGGAGAAGCTGCGCAAGCGCGCGGAGCGCGACGGCATCGCGTACGGACCCGACCTCGCGGTGCAGAGCGTCTACGAAATGTCGGAGCCGATCGACAAGCTGCTGCCTGATCGCGTAGGGGCATGAAGGCCATGCTCGAGCGCATCGACGTCCACCGGCTGCGCGTTCCGCTGGCCACGCCGTACAAGCTCGCGTTCGGGCCGGTGACGCATTTCGACACGATCGTCGTGCACGTCGTCGATGCCGATGGACGCGAAGGCTTCGGCGAGGCGACCGTGCTCACCGGCTATACCGACGAGACGATCGACGACGCCTGGCGGATCGCGTGCGAATTCGCGACGCACATCGGCAGTGCGGACTCGTCCGAGACGGATCGGCAGGTCGCCGCGCTCGGCGAGCGCTATCCGTTCACCGCCACGGCCTTCGGCACCGCGCTCGACATGCGGCGCGGCCACCCCGCGCTTCGCGTGCGTGAGGCGGTCCGCGTGCCGCTCCTGGGATTGTTGAACGCCGAGCATGCCGCGGACATCGAGCGCGAGGTCGAAGCGCTGCTCGCGGCCGGATTTCGCACGGTCAAGGTCAAGGTGGGCTTCGATCACGAGCGTGATGCTGCCCGCGTGCGCGCCATCCAGCGCGCCGTCGCCGCGCGTGCGACCATACGGCTCGATGCCAACCAGGGCTACACGGCCGAGCAGGGCGTCGCCTTCGTGCGTGCGCTCGCGCCGCAGGGCATCGAGCTCTTCGAGCAGCCGTGCGCCGCAGGCGACTGGGAGGCGCATCTCGCGGTGGCGCGCGCCGCCAGCGTGCCGATGATGCTCGACGAATCGATCTACGGCATGGCGGACATCGAGCGCGCGGCCGACCTTCGCGCGGCGAGCTACATCAAGCTGAAGCTCATGAAGCTCGTGACGATCGGCCGGCTCGAGGCCGCAATCGACCGCGTGCGCGCGCTCGGCATGCAACCCGTGCTCGGGAACGGCGTGGCGTGCGACGTCGGCTGCTGGATGGAGGCGTGCGTCGCCGCGCGGGCCATCGACAACGCGGGCGAGATGAACGGCTACCTCAAGGCGCGTGAGCGGTTGTTCGTGCAGCCGCTGCCCTTCGAACGCGGTGCGATCGTGCTCGAGCCGGGCTTCGCGCCCGCGCTCGACCCCGAGCGGGTTGCACGGTATCGCGTCGACCACGCGAGCGCCGGTGCGATGGCGAGGCACGCATGAAGGCCGTCCAGGTCGTGCGGTTCGGGGCACCCGACGTCCTCCAGATCGCGGAGATCGCGCGACCCGAGCCCGGTGCGGGTGAAGTGCTCGTGCGTCTCGACTTCGCCGGCGTGAACTTCATCGACGTGTACATGCGCAGCGGCCACTATGCGCGCTCGCACACGTACCAGACGCCGCTGCCGATGACGATCGGCATGGAAGGCGCGGGCGTCGTCGCGGCGCTGGGCAGCGGCGTCACGGAATTCCGCATCGGGCAGCGCGTGGCGTATTGCATCGTGCGCGGGAGCTACGCCGAGTTCGCGGTGGTGCCCGCGGCGAAGCTGGTTGCGATTCCCGACGGCGTGCCGACATCCATTGCCGCCGCCCTCATGCTGCAGGGATTGACCGCGCACTACCTCACGCATTCGGCGTACGCGCTCGGTGCCGGCAAGAGCTGCCTCGTGCATGCCGGCGCGGGTGGCGTGGGGCAGCTGCTGATCCAGCTCGCCAAGGCGCGCGGGGCGCTCGTCATCGCCACCGTGGGGACCGAGGAAAAGGCCGCGATCGCGCGCGAGCGTGGTGCCGATCACGTCGTCCTGTACCGGGACGTGGACTTCAGGGAAGAAGTGCGGCGCATCACCGGCGACCGCGGTGTCGATGTAGTGTACGACGCCGTCGGCAAGGATACGATCTCGCGCAGCATCCGCTCGCTCGCGCGACGCGGGCTGTGCATCAATTACGGCGGCGCGTCGGGGCTCGTCGCGTCGATCGAGCCGCTGGAGCTCGCCGAAGCCGGGTCTGTTTACTTTACGCGACCGCACCTGGCGGACTACATTTCGACTGCATCGGAGCTGCGCGGTCGCGCCGACGACCTGTTCGCCGTCTATCGAAGAGGTGACCTCGTCGTGGCGATCGATCGCGAGCTTCCGCTCGAGGAGGCGGGTGCCGCGCACGAGACGATCGAGTCGCGGCGCACGAAGGGTAAGCTTCTGTTGCGAATCACGGGCTAGAGCGCTTCGAAGAGAGCGCCGGCCCATCGACATCAACGAAGGAGGAGACATGAAATTCGCCGTTTGGCCGCACCGCGCGGCGTACTTCCTGGCCGCGTGCGTTGCCGCGCTCGTCGCGTGCGCCGCGCTCGCGCAGGACAAGTATCCGTCGCGCCCGGTCGAGTTCATCGTGCCGTGGGGCCCGGGCGGCGGCGCCGACCAGGTTGCGCGCAAGGCCGGCAAGATCATGGAAGAGGACCTTCACGTCTCGTTCCCCGTCGTCAACGTCCCCGGCGCGACCGGCAATACCGGCATGGCGAAGCTGCTCGCCGCCGCGCCCGACGGCTACTCCATCTCGATCATGACGTGGGACACGTATGCGCTGCTCGCCACGACACCGAGCACGCGTTGGTCGCTCAAGGACATCATCCCGGTCGCGCTGATGATCAAGCAGCCGTCCGCTTTCATGACCGCCGCGAACGGCAATCTCAAGACGTGGGCGGACGTCGAGCGGGAGGCGAAGACAAAGACGCTCAAGGTCGCCGTCACCGGTTTCGGCAGTCCCGACGACATCACCGTCAATTACTTCATCGGCAAGGGTCTCAAGCTCATCTCCGTGCCGTTCGCCAATCCCGGGGAGCGCTACACCGCCGTGCTCGGCGGCCACGCGGACCTGCTGTACGAGCAATTGGGCGACGTGCGGAGCTTTCTCGACAGCAAGCAGATCCAGCCGGTGATCGTCTTCTCCGAAAAGCGTTACGACGCTTTCCCGAGCGTGCCCGCCTCCAAGGAGCTCGGCTTCGACATCACGCTGCCGCAGCGCCGCGCGGTCGTCATGAAAGCCGGCACGGATCCCGCCAAGGTGAAAGTCATCTCGGATGCGCTTGCCAAGGTCGCCGCGAGCGCCGAGTACAAGCAGTACCTCAAGGACCAGTACGCGACCGACGACAGCTACTTCCCGGAGAATGAGGCGGCGAAGATCATGCAGGAGGATCTCGACCAGATGAAGAAGATCGCCGCCCAGACCATGGCGAAGAAATGACGAGCGCGCGGGCGAGCCGCGCGGGATTCGCCGCGCGCGCGCGCCGGGCGCTGCCGTACGTGGTGGTGCTCGCGATCTCGATCGCGCTCTTCGTGATCGCGCGCCGCATCGACTTCGCGGCGCCCGGCGGACGCATCGGCCCCGACGTGTGGCCCAAGGCCATACTGGCCCTCACCATGCTCACGTGCGCTTATCAGATCGTGAAGACGCTCTTCTTCGACCACGAGCAGCTCGGCGGCGTGCTCGAGACGATTCTCGACGAGGCCGCCGAGCCGCAGGCGAAGGAAGAGCCTCCGCCGTTGTACCCGCGGCTGATCGTCGCCGGCATCGGGCTGACGATCGCATACGTGCTGTCGATCGCGTACCTCGGGTTCTTCCTCTCGACGCTCGTCTACCTCGCGGCGTTCATGTGGATCGGCGGCTTCCGGCGCCCGGTCGCCGTGGCGGTCGCGAGCGTCGTCGGCAGTCTCGCGTTCATGTTCGTGTTCATGAAGGTCGTCTACGTATCGTTGCCGCTGGGCCATGAGCCGTTCTCGCAGGTGACGTTCCTGCTGATGCGGCTCATGGGCATCCGCTGACCGTCGCGAATGCTCGACATCGCGACATCCTTCGTCGGCGCTTTCGCGACCGTCTTCCAGCCCGTCAACTTGCTTGCGCTCGTCGTCGGGCTGGTCGTGGGCATGCTCGTCGCCGTGCTGCCCGGTCTCACGCTCGTCATGGGGGTCGTGCTCGCGCTGCCGTTCACGTACGGCATGTCGATCATGCCGTCGATCATCCTGCTGACCGCGATGTACATCTCGGGAACCTACGGGGGCGCGTTCACGGCCATCCTGTTCCGCATTCCGGGCGAGCCGCTCGACGTTCCGCTGCTGTGGGACGGCTACACCATGGCGCACAAGGGCCAGCCGGCGAAAGCGCTCGGCTGGACGTTGTTCGCGGCGTTCTACGGCGGCATTCTGTCGACGCTCGCCGCGGTGGCGATGGCGCCCGCGTTCGCCAAGTTCGCGCTGCGCTTCGACGCGCCGGAGTACTTCGCGATCATCCTGTTCGGGCTCACCAGCGTGGTCGCGCTGTCGGGTGCTTCGATCGTCAATGGCTTCATCAGCCTGTTCCTCGGCCTGCTGATCGCAACGGTGGGGGTGGACGGAATCTACGGCGCGGAGCGATTCACGTTCGGCGTGCCGATGCTCGCCGATGGGATCGAATACCTCACGGTGATGGTCGGCGCGTACGGCGTCGGCGAAGTCCTCGTTCGTCTCGAGCAGGGATTCCATACGCCGCCCGTGCAGGCGGGCGGCAACGTGTCGACCCGTCCGCCGGGATTGCGCGAGGCGTGGGCGATACGCGCGACGATCGCGCGAAGCTCGATCCTCGGCATCATCCTCGGGATCATCCCGGGCGCGGGCGCCACCATCGCATCGTTCGTGGCGTACGGCACCGAGGCGCAATACTCGAAGCGCGGCAAGCTGCTCGGCACCGGTGTGGCCGAAGGGATCGTCGCGCCGCAGACCGCCTCCACTGCCACGGTCGCGGGACACATGGTTCCGCTCATCACGCTCGGCATCCCGGGGAGCGGCGCGACCGCCGTGATACTCGGCGCATTCCTGCTGCACGGCGTTCAGCCCGGGCCGCAGGTGTTCGTCAAGGATCCGGGAATGGTCTACGCGATCTTCGCGTCGCTGTTCGTGGGGGTCATCGGCATGTGCCTGCTCGGCTTCTTCGCGATCAAGGCGCTCATCAAGGTGCTGTACCTGCCCGAGGCCGCCACGTCGGCGTTCGTCGTGATGTTCTGCTTCATCGGTGCCTTCTCCGAGCGCAACAACATCACCGATCTCTGGATGATCGTGATCTTCGGCATCATCGGATATGTGTTCGAGCGCTCCAAGTTCCCGATTGCCCCGATGGTGCTCGGATGCATCCTGGGTGACCAGGCCGAGAGCTCGTTCATGACGAGCATGATCAGCTACCAGAACGACTGGACGGTGTTCTTCACGCGGCCGATCAGCGGCGTGGTGATGGCGATGGTGGCCCTCGCGCTGGCGTTTCCGCTGCTGCGGCATCGGCGCCAGCGGCGCAGCGCGCGCGGGGTGGCGGCGTCGCGGCCGACGGGGTAGTCGGCGTCGCGTCGACGACCGACGAGCAGGTGCACGATCAGCACGCCGAACGCCCTGAGCTCGCATTGAATCGCGCTGATTCGAGTTCCTCGCGACGGTTGCCGCTGACGTCGAAGCCGGCGCCGCTTGCCTGGCGCGCCGCAGGCAGTCACACCGCACGCGCGCGTGCCCGACGCGAAGACTTCCGGCTCGGCTTCGCGCTCGTCGTCTCGGTGCTCGTTCATTCGCTGCTGTTGCACTTGACGTTCGGGGGCCAGCAGCTGGGTGTTCCTGGCTTCGGCTTGCCGTGGGGCAACGGCGGGATTGAGGCGCCCGATCTGCGGCTGTGGCTGATTCCGACCCGAGTTCCGGAAGTGGCCGTAGCGGCAGCGGACGCGTCGATCGCTGAGCCGGTGGCGCCTGCAGTGCCGCAACTGCGCCCTTCGACGCGTTCTGCGCCTTCGTCCGTGCGAACGGCGAAGCGCGATGATGCGAACCGCGCGCGTTTGCCGGCGGTTCCATCCGCCGCTCCCAAGAGCGCAGCGCACGACAGCGAGACGCGCGCCGTGCCTGCCAACGACTCGAGCGTGGACATGGGCGCTGCGCCGGCAACCCCGGCCAAAGATGCGGTGAGTGCGGCCACCTTCGCTTCAAAGGCGGCCGCCAGCGAATCGTCGAGCGCCGACACATTCGCTGCACCGGCGTCCGCGGCGGTCATGGTGAGGCCGGCTGCTTCGGCGCCGGATAGCGAACGGGCTCGACCTCCCGACTCTTTCGACGTGGCGCAGGCGCCTTCATCTCCGGCCGCGCAGCCGGACGCACAGCGCGAGGGGACGGCGCGTCGAGAAGCAGCCGCGCGCGAAGAAATCGCGCGACTCGAGATCGAACGCGAGGACGCTGAGCGGCGGGCGGCGCAGCGTCAGGAGGATGCGCGCAAGGAAGAAGTCGCGCGCACCGACGCCAAACGCAAGGAAGAGGCGTCGCGTGCCGACGCGGCACGGCGTGAGTCGGAGCTACGCGAAGCTGAGCGACAGGAAGCTGAGCGACAGGAAGCTGAGCGACTCGCAGCGGCGCATCTCGATGCGCAGCGTCTCGAAGTTGAACGCGAGCAGCAAGCGGCAGCCGAGCGCGAAGAAGCTGCACGAAGGGATGAAGCAGCCCGCGTCGAGGCGGAGCGGCAGGCTGCGCAGCGTCGAGAGGCCGAGCGCCTCGCCGCCGCGCAGCTCGAAGCACAGCGACAGGAGGCCGCGCACACGGAGGACGCAGCGCGCGCCGAAGCCGCGCGGAAGGAAGAGGCAGCGCGCGTCGAAGCCGCGCGAAACGAAGAGGCTGCGCGCGCCGAAGCGGCGCGCAAGGAAGAGGAATTGCGCGCCGAAGCGGCGCGACAGGAGGCGGAACGGAAAGCGACGAACGAACGGCTCGCCGCCGCCCAGCGCGAGGAAGCCGAGCGCCGCGCCGCGGCGCAGCTCGAAGCACAGCGGCAGGAAACCGCGCAGCGGGAGGAGGCGGCACGCGCCGAAGCCGCGCGCAATCAAGAGGCGGCACGTGCCGAAGCCGCACGCAAGGAAGAGGCT
>DATJIS010000023.1:0-28688 GCA_035493035.1 Casimicrobiaceae bacterium
ACTGGGACTGCCAACAAAGCCCAAGCGCAGGAGTTTCACGACCGGCTGAAGTCCGAGCTATGGCGGCTCGCCAAGATGGGCGACCGGCCACGACGCACTTGGAACGAGGCGGTGGTCCGCTGGCTGAAGGAATCGAACCACAAGTCGACGATCGACCAGGACAAGGCGCATTTGCGCTGGCTCGATCGCTACCTTGACGGCAAGCACCTCGATGTCATCAGCCGTAGCACCGTGGATCAGATCACGGACGCGAAGCTCGCCGAGGGCGTAAGTAATGCGACGGTGAACCGGATTTTGGAAGTGCTTCGCGCCATTCTGCGTAAGTGCGTCAACGACTGGGAATGGCTCGATCGCGCCCCCAAGATCCGCATGCTGAAGGAGCCGACGCGGCGGATTCGTTTCTTGTCACAAGACGAAGCGCAGCGTCTGCTCGCAGCGTTACCGGCGCATCTCGCAGACATGGCGGCGTTCACCCTCGCCACGGGTTTGCGGCGAGCCAATGTCACCGGTCTGTTGTGGTCGCAGGTGGATGTGGTGCGGCGATTGGCGTGGATTCATCCCGACCAGGCGAAGGCGCGACGAGCCATTGCAGTACCGCTCAATGCGCAGGCGCTGGGCCTGATCAGCAAGCAGGTCGGGAAACACCGCACGCATGTGTTCAGCTTTCGCGGTAAGCCGACCCGTCAGGTCGGCACCAAGGCCTGGTACCACGCGCTCGAGCGCGCCGGTATCCAGGATTTTCGCTGGCACGATTTGCGGCACACCTGGGCGAGCTGGCACGTGCAGATGGGCACGCCGCTGTTTGCGCTGCAGGAATTGGGCGGGTGGGAGAGCTCGGAGATGGTGCGCCGTTATGCGCACTTCTCGGCGGCCCATCTTGCCCCGTACGCGGAGCGTTTGCGTGCGCTGGGGTTCGTGGAGCGGAGCGCCAACGACACATTTACGGCACAAGCCGAAAATGATAGGGGCCTGCAGTAGTGCAAGCCCTTGATTAATTGGCGCGCCCGGCAGGATTCGAACCCACGACCCCCTGGTTCGTAGCCAGGTACTCTATCCAACTGAGCTACGGGCGCGAAGCTGCGATTCTACCATGCGGGTCGTAATCGCCGCCATTCGCACCCGCTGCGTCACGGCTTCTCGACGATGTCCTTCTTGAGCGAGCCGAGCGCACCCAGCAGCTCGTCCTTCTCCTTCGCGGGCACGCTGAACTTGTCGAGCGTTGCGACGAGATGCTTCACCGGATACGTCCCAATCCTTTTCCGTGATACCGAGGCCGGCGTGCGCGGTCTTCATGTCGCGTCCGACGTAGACGGGCCGCCGGTGGCCGCGCAAAGCTGGTCGACGATGTGCTGGCGGATCTTCTTCAGCGAATCGGTGCTGTGCCCACCGAAGAAGCGCGCGAATTGCGCGTCGCTCACCAGGCGCTGCAGAAGGCCGTCCGTCACCGCAGCGAGCGCGTCGTAGCCGCCGAAGCGCTTGTAAAGCGGTGGCACAGCAGCGGGTGCCGTCATTCCGCTGGCCGGCGCGGTCTGAGCGCTTGCGGGCCCGGCGGCCGCGATGGCAAACAGGCATACAGTCTCGGCGGATGCGAGCTACAAGGTCCCTCCTCGGGTTTGGTGGATAACGCATCGCCAATACGCAGCGGGCTCACCTTCGAATGCATGCCAGAAAGCTTGCAGACCAATTAAATACCAATGACGGTACTGGTATGCTAGCATTGACGTCGAGAGCGCGTTGGCGGTTGACCCTATGTCCTTGAATACAGCGCCCGTTCAGGAAATTCGCTACCTCGCCGGCATCGACGGCGGCGGTACGGCCACGCGTGCGTGCCTCGTGTCCTGCGCCGGCGAGCAGCTGGGCTTCGCGACCGCGGGGCCGTCGGCCCTCGGCCAGGGCGTGGACCAGGCCTGGCGCAACGTTCTGGCCGCGCTCGACGGCGCTTTCCGTGCGGCCGACATCGCGCGATGGCAGCGCGCGCAGTGCGCGCTGGGCCTCGGGCTCGCCGGCGCCATCGTCCCGGCGCAGCGTCGCGAGTTCCTCGCGCGAGCCGAGGGCTTCCGGCACGTGGAGCTCGCGAGCGATGGCTACACGATGCTGCTCGGCGCGCATGCCGGCAGCCCGGGCGCCGTCGTCGCGTCCGGCACCGGCAGCATCGGCGAGGCACTGCAGGCGGACGGTCTACACGTCGTCATCGGCGGCTGGGGCTTCCCCGTCGACGACGAAGGAAGCGGCGCGTGGATCGGCATGCGCGCGGTGCGTGAAGCGCAAAACGCGATCGACGGGCGTGCGCCGCATGGGCCCCTCGCCCGTGCCGTTCACAAGGCGATCGGTGACAACCGCGATGCCGTCCTCGCCTGGTCCAGACGGGCCGGTCAGCACGCGTACGCCGCGCTGGCGCCGCTCGTGTTCGATGCCGCGGCCACCGATCCGGCTGCATCACGGTTGCTCGACGACGCGGCGCGCGCGCTCGACGACATCGCTCGCGCGCTCGACCGCGACGGCACATTGCCGCTCGTCGTGTCCGGCAGCGTCGGAACTCGTCTTGTCGCGCGCATGTCAGCCGAAATGAGAGCGCGCCTGGTCGAGCCCGCCGGCGATGCGGTCGACGGTGCGTTGCGCCTGGTACGCGCCGCGCTCGATCGTCGCATACCCGCATGATCGTCGAAGGCTGCATCCTCACCTCGAACGGCTTCGTGGCAGGCCGGGTCACGCACGTCGACGGGCGCATCACGCGCGTGGAAGGCGATGCGCTCGCCGACGATCGCGCGCGCGAATGTGCGCAAACGTTCGTGCTGCCGGGCTTCATCGACTCGCACGTTCACGGCGGCGGCGGCGCGGACACGATGCAAGGCGGCGACGCCATCGATCGCATCGCGCGGATGCACGCGGGTCACGGCACCACGGCTCTCGTCGCGACCACCATGACGGCGCCGCTGGCGGAAGTCGAGCGTGCGCTGCGCGATCTCGGCGCCGCGTGCCGCACACGCGCGCGCGGCGCCGCGCGCGTCGTCGGCGTGCACCTCGAGGGGCCGTACATCAATCCGGACAAGCTCGGCGCACAACCCGACTTCGTGCGTCCCGCGTCGGTCGAGGAGATCAAGGCCCTGCATGCGCTTGCGCCGATCGTGCTGATCACCCTGGCGCCCGAGCTTCCCGGCAATCTGGACATCATCCCGGCACTGCGCGCCGCGGGCTTCCGCATCCAGATCGGTCACACGCTCGCCACGTATGAAGAAGGCGTCGCCGCGCTGGAGCAAGGCGCAGCTGGCTTCACGCACCTCTTCAACGCGATGTCGGGAATGCACCACCGTGCGCCCGGCGTCGTCGGTGCGGCGCTCGCGCACGCGCAATACGCCGAAGTCATTCCCGATCTGCTGCACGTGCATCCCGGCGCGCTCCACGTCGCGCTGCGGTCGATTCCGCGCCTTTTCTGCGTCACCGATTCCACCGCCGGGGCCGGCATGCCGGACGGGGAGTACCAGCTCGGTTCGCATCGCGTACGAAAGTGCATGGGCGGCGTCCGCCTCGCGGACGGGACGTTGGCGGGAAGCACGCTCACGATGGACCAGGCGCTGCGCAACCTCGTGCAGCTCGGCCTGCCGCTGCGCGAAGCTTCGCTTCGCGTGTCGACGTACGCCGCGGACTATCTCGGTGTTTCCGATCGTGGCCGCATCGAGGTTGGGTGTCACGCCGACCTCGTCGTGCTCGACCGCGACCTCGCGCTGCAGCGCGTGCTCGTGGAGGGAGAGGCGATTGACCTCGCGGATGCTCGCTGAGGCGCTGGAGGCTCCCGCGGCGGCGGAGCGCCTCCTCGCCAGCGGCGCGGCGTCGTACGCCGAGCTCGGCGCCGACCTGCGGCGCAATCCGCCGCGGGGCTTGCTCACGATCGCGCGCGGCAGCTCGGACCACGCCGCGCACTATGTCGCGTACCTGATCATGGCGCGCCTCGGCCTTCTGGTGACCTCGTTACCCATGTCGCTCGTGACCCTGTATCAGTCGCAGCTCCGCACGGAAGGCCTGGTTTCCATCGCGCTGTCGCAATCCGGCCAGAGCAAGGATCTCGTCGTGCCGACGCGATTCTTTCGCGAGGGCGGTGCGCGTACGGTTGCGTTCGTGAACGACGTGCGCTCACCGTTGGCTGAAGCCGCGCAGTGGGTGTTCGACCTCGCCGCGGGCCCCGAGACCAGCGTGGCGGCGACGAAGAGCTGCATCGCCCAGCTCGTCGCCGGCGCGCGGCTCGTGGCCGAATGGCAGGACCATGCGGGCCTGCGCGACGCGTTGCACGACCTGCCCGCGCAGCTGCGCGAAGCCGCATGCATGGATTGGCGGCCGGCAGTCGACGCGCTCGTGCACGTGGACCGCCTGTTCGTGATCAGCCGCGGACTCGGCTTGCCGATTGCGCTCGAAGCCGCGCTCAAGCTGAAGGAAGTCTGCGGCATCCAGGCCGAGGCGTTCTCGGGCGCCGAAGTGCGACACGGTCCGCTGGCGCTGGTCGAGGCCGACTATCCGCTTCTCATCTTCGCTCCGCGCGGTCCCGCGCACGCGGGCCTGGTGGCGCTGGCAGACGACATGCGGGCGCGTGGCGCGCGCGTTCTCCTCGCGGCATCCGACGGGGCCGAACTGCCCCTTGCGACGTGCGCGGACGAAGATCTCGATCCCATCGCGGCGTTGCAGAGCTTCTATCCCATGGTCGAGGCGCTCGCGCGCGCACGCGGCCTCGATCCGGACGCGCCGCGTCATCTCACCAAGGTCACGCTCACTCAGTGAGGCGGCGAGCTCTACTGCGGTGCGTGGCCGGCGCGAGCGCGCTCGCGATGATCGGCGTCGTCGGCGGCTGCGACGACACGCGCCGGTCGGGCAAGGTGCACGTCGAGTTCTGGACGATGAGCCTCAAGCCCAAGTTCATCGCGTACTTCGAGGCGCGCATCGCGCAATACCAGGCGGCACATCCGCACGTCGAGCTCGAGTGGGTCGACGTGCCCTGGGATGCGCTGCAGACCAAGCTGACCGCCGCCATCGTCGCGGGCTCCGCGCCCGCGCTCGTGCAGCTCAACGTGCCATGGGCCTACGACTACGCGCTGTACGGCGCGCTGCGGCCGATCGACGACCTCATGGGCGACGACCGCAACCGCTATACCGCAGGCGCGATCGCCGACGTCACGTTCAACGGTCGTCTCTACGGCTTCCCGCACTACAGCAGCGTCAACGTGATGGCGTACAACCGCGCCCTGTTCCAGCAGGCCGGTGTCACGCGTATTCCGGCCACGCGCGACGAGCAGTTGGCGGTCGCGAAAACCATCAAGGCGCGCACGGGGCAGTATGGATTCTCGCCTGCGCTCGGCAAGATCGCCGGCGTCTTCCTCGAGGAGGGCTTGCCGCTGGTGCAGAACGGTCGCGCCGTATTCAACTCGCCGGCGCACGTCGCGCTGATCGCCAAGCTTCGCGACGCCTATCAGGCGGGCGGACTGCTCAAGGACAAGCTCTTTTCGGAAGACAACTATCCGGCGTCCATCGACGCGTACAAATCGGGCCGCATGGCGATGCTCGAAGCGCCGCCCAGCGCTCTCACCCGCGTGCGCGACGATGCGCCGGACATCTACGCCGTCACGGACGTCGCGCCCGTCCCGATCGGCGCACCCGGGGTTGTGGCCGGCGGATGGCTGTTCCATTTCGCGATGCCGAAGGGAACCCGCGACGACGTGGCCGAGGAAGCCGCACGCTTCGCGAAGTTCCTCACCGATGACGAGAACGAGCTGACATTCGCGAAGCTGGCGGGCGCCTTTCCCACCGCACGCGGCGCGGCAGCGGATCCGTACTTCGGGCAATTGCCGCGCAACGCAGGCGCGTACGAAAAAGCCATGGCCCTCGGCGCATCGCGCCTCGACAAGGTGCGCACGCTCTACGCGGCCGGCGGACCCGGTTTCGAGCGCCTCAACAAGCGGCTTCAGGATGCCGTCGAAGCCGCGGTGATCGGCCGGCGCGACATTCAGGAAGTGCTGGACGACGCCGTCGCATTCTGGAACAGCAAGCTCGCGCCATGACCGTTGCCGAGCTTCCAGCGACCGCGCACGACGGCGTGGATCGAGCGTCGACCGCGCGCCGACGAGGCATGCGCCAAGCGGCGCGTCCCTGGCTGTTTCTGACGCCTGCGCTCGCACTGCTCGCCCTGTTCACCTTCTGGCCCGTGCTCGCGGGAACGCTCCTCGCGTTCACCGAATACAACTTCCTCGCGCCGCCGAAATGGACGGGGCTCGCCAATTTCGAGGACCTCGCGGCCGACCCCGTGTTCTGGATCAGCATGCGCAACTCGCTGCTGTATCTGCTCATCGTCCCCGCGATTCAGGTCGGCGCGATCGTGCTCGCCGTGCTGGTCAACAACAGTCTTCCCGGAATCCGTCTCTTTCGTGCGGCGTTCTACATGCCAGTCGTCACCTCGGTGTCGGTGGTCGGCATCATGTGGAGCTGGATGTACAACGAGCAGGGCCTCGTCAATGCCGTGCTGCAGGCGCTGCACGTCATCAGCACGCCGATCGGCTGGCTCACGGACGACCGGATCGCATTGTTCTCCATCATGATCGTCACGCTGTGGCGCGGCCTCGGCTGGTACATGGTCCTCTATCTCGCCGCGCTGCAGTCGATACCGAAGGACCTCGAGGAGGCGGCCAAGCTCGACGGCGCGACGCGCGTCCAGCGCTTCTGGCGCATCACCGTGCCGATGATCGTGCCGACGATTCTCCTGTGCACCGTGCTGTCGACCCTCTCGGCCATGAAGGTGCTCGAGGAAGTGCTGATCATGACCAAGGGCGGCCCGGTGAGCTCGACCTACACGGGTTTGTATTACGCGTACGATCAAGGCATCCGCGCATTCAACTTTCCACGCGCGCTCGCCGCGAGCCTGGTCGTGAGCGTGTTCTGCATCGCGGTCGCGACGCTGGCGTTCCGCGTCCTTCGGCCGCGCCACCGCTGAGATGCCCGTGCCGCGGACCCTTGTCAGCACGATGCTTCACTATGCGCTGCTGGTGGCGATCGCGCTCGTGTGCGCGTTCCCCTTCCTGTGGACGCTGGCCACGGCGGTCGGCACCGAAGGCAACGTGTTCGCGTTCCCCGCCTCGTTCGTGCCCCGGCGCCCCTCGCTCGCCAACTTCGTCGAGGTCTTCCGCGTCATCGACATCGTCCGGTATTACTGGAACTCGATCTGGATCACGTTCTGGACGGTCGCCTGGACCGTCATCGTGTGCGCCCTCGCCGCCTTTCCGCTCGCGCGCTATCGATTCCGCGGGCGCCGCCTGGTGTTCGGAATCATCCTGGCGACCATGATGCTGCCCACAGAAGTGAACTTCCTCGTGAACTTCATCACCGCCGCGCACCTGCACCTCGTGAACACGCATCTCGCCGTGATCCTGCCCACGCTCGCCGGTGCGATCGGCATCTTCATCATGAAGACCGCGTTCGAGGAAGTCCCGCAGGACCTCATCGACGCCGCGCGCGTCGACGGCGCCTCGGAGCCGTTCATCTTCCTGCGGGTCATGTTGCCGCTGGCGAGGCCGCAGATCGCGGCGCTCGTCATCCTCACGGCGGTGACGGCGTGGAACCAGTTCCTGTGGCCGAGCGTCGTGCTCACCAAGAGCGAGCTGATGCCGTTGTCTGTCGGTATCCTGGAGCTCTCGGGCACGTTCGGAAGCTCGACCCGCGTCATTGCGGCCGGGGCGGTGCTCACGATCGCACCCGCGCTGCTCGTGTTCTTCTTCGCGCAGCGTCACTTCATGCGCGGAATGGAGGGGGCGGTGAAATGACCGCAGGTCGCCTTGTCATGGTCAACGTGCGCGGCAAGGCGCTCGACGGGGACCAACGGGCCTTCCTGCAGCGCCACGACCTGCGCGCGGTGGTGCTCTTCCGCGAGAACCTCGGCACCGAGGCCGAGGTGCGGAATCTCGTCGCCGATCTGCGGGCGACCCTCGGTGAGCGTGCGCTTATCGCCATCGACCAGGAAGGCGGCGCGGTCGTGCGCGCCACGTTCCTGCCGCAACCGCCCGCGGCGATGGCGCTCGGCGCCACTCGCGATGAAGCGCTGGCGCACGCGGTCGGTGCCGCGGTTGCACGGGGATTGCGAAGCCTGGGTTTCAACTGGAATTTCGCGCCCGTCCTCGACGTCAACAACAATCCGGCCAACCCGGTGATCGCCGAGCGCAGCTTCGGGGCGGATCCGCGCGCGGTCGCAAAGCTCGCCGGCGCATGGATGCGAGGTTCGCTCGACGAGGGTGTAGCCTGCTGCGTCAAGCATTTCCCCGGGCATGGCGACACGCACGTCGACTCGCATCTCGACTTGCCGGTAGTCGACAAGACGCAGGCGGGGCTCGACGCGCTCGAGCTCGTTCCCTTCCGCGCGCTGCGCGACCGTGCGCCCGCGATCATGACTGCGCACATCGTCTATCCCAGGATCGATCCCGATCACCCCGCCACGCTCTCGCGGCGCATCCTCGGCGACATGCTGCGCAAGACGTGGCGCTACGACGGCGTCGTGATCACCGATTCGCTGGTGATGAACGCCATCCGCGACCGGTACGGTCATGCGCGCGCCAGCGTGCTCGCGCTGCGCGCCGGCGCGGACATGGTGATGGCGCTCGGCACGCTCGACGAGCAGGCGGCGGCCATCGACGCCATTCAAAGCGCGATCGCCCGCGGCGAGCTCGACGCGGCGTCGGTGCAGCGCTCCAATGCGCGCCTCGACGCGCTGGCGTCGCGTTTCCCGGCGCAGGCGTCACCCTATCCCGACGCGATGCGCGCCGCAGACGACGCGCTCATGCGCCGAGCGTGGGCACGCGCGCTCACGGTCGTGCGCGGCGCCGCGCCGCCGCCACGCGAGGCGCCGCTTCGCGTGGTGACGCAACGCGATGTGCCGGGCGATGGCGTGGCCGAGGCGGGTCCCTCGAGCGCGGCCGTGGCGCGACTTTTCGACGACTTCGCGGACGTCGAGCTGGTGCGCGTGCACGATCTCGCGGGCTTCGACCTCGCGCGCTTGCCGAGCGACGGCCGCGCCACCGTGCTCGCATCCAACATGCGCGCACGCTATGGGGTTCAACCCGCGGCGCCGGACCTTCATCTCGTGCTCTGGAATCCGTTCCAGGCGCTCGACCTCGCCGTCCCGACGGTCGTCACGTACGGCTACGCCGACGGCGCGCTCGACGCCTTGCGCGCGTGGCTCGAGGGACGCGCGACCGCGCCCGGCCATCCGCCCGTGCCGCTCGATTAGAAGGCGCTGAGCTCGGCGACGAAGTCGTACGTGTCGCCTCGATAGAACGATTGCGAGAGCTCGATCGCGCGCCCGTCGCGAAGATAGCCGAGCCGCTCGACGAACAGTCCTGCGTCGCCCGGCCTCGCCTTGAGCAGCTTCGCCTGGTCGGGAGCGAGCAGCATGGAGTGCAATCGCTGCAGCGCGCGCACCGGGCGATTGCCCGCGCGCTCGAGCGCGTCGTACAGCGAATCCTCGACGGCGTCGATCGAGGGCAGGCTCGACGCTACGATCGTCGCCATCTCGATGGACATCGGCTCGTCGTCGGCGAAGCGCAGCCGATGAAAGCGATACACCAGTGTGCCGGGCGACAGCGCGAGCTTGAGCGATTCCTCCGGCGTCACGGTGCCTTCCGAGCGCTTCAGCCAGGCGCTGCGCGGCGTGCGGCCCCGCGCGCGCATGTCCTCGGAGAACGAGGTGAGCTTGGCGAAGTTCTTCTCGATGCGACGGCTCACGAAATTGCCGGAGCCCTGGCGGCTCACGAGCAAGCCCTCGGCGGCGAGACCGTCGATCGCCTTGCGCACGGTGATGCGCGACACGCCGAGGTCCTCCGCCAGCTGACGCTCGGACGGCAGCGCATCGTCGGGACCGAGGATGCGCTTCTCGATCGCCTCGCGCAGCCCGCGCTGCAGCTGCTGGTACAGGGGCAGGCTGTCGTTCGGGTCGAGGCTGCCCAGGATCTGCGCCAGCGACGTCATGTCGCCACCCCCGTCGCCACCGGCTCGCGGACCTTCAGGAATCGCATGAACATCATGCCCCTAACGCGTTGAAAAGCGAGCCTCCAGCGCCGTCCATAGAATACCAGTGACATACCACTGCGGCCGCGCTTTGGGCCGCCCCGCTCAGCGCGGCGTCCTCGGAGTGAGGCGAAAACGCAACGGCGGCGGCGCGCATGGTAGCAGAGTTCTCGAAAATTGGTACTGTATTGGCCGTAAGTGGTACTATACTGGCGTTGAGAACAGGAACCAGGAGCCGACGCCGCGCACGCCAGAACCCGTCCATCGCTGCCCGAGGGTCACATCCATTCATGGGGGAGTCATGAATCTCAGGAAGACGCCGATTGCATCCGCCGTAGCACTTGCCGTGATGAGCGCCGTGTACCCGGCGCACGCGCAGCAGACCGACACATCCGTCACCACCGAGAAAGCGCCGGCGTCCGAAACGGGGCAGTCGCAGAAGAGCACGGCGAAGAGCGCGAAGAAGGAGACCGGAGCGACTGCTGCGAGCGCGACGCAGGCGGGCAACGCCAAGCCACAGTCTACCGAAGCGCCGTCGCAGGCCGGCGGACGCATGGTCGTGGCGCAGGCCACGCCGGCGCCCGCGCCAACCTCGCCTCCTCCGCAGAACGCGGAATCGCTCGGCAGCGTCAACGTGACGGGTATCCGTCAATCGGTCGAGCGCTCGCTCGAGACCAAGCGCAATTCCGACAACGTCGTCGAAGTCATCACCGCGGAGGACATCGGCAAGCTCCCCGACAAGAACGTCGCTGACGCCTTGCAGCGCCTGCCCGGCGTGACGATCAGCTCGTCGGCCGGCGGCGAAGGCGGCTTCGACGAGAACGACCGCGTGAGCCTTCGCGGCACGAGCCCGAGCCTCACGCAGACGCTGATCAACGGCCACTCGGTGGCGAGCGGCGACTGGTTCGTGCTCGATCAGGTCCAGCTCGTGGGCCGTAGCGTGAGCTTCACGCTGCTGCCCTCCGAGATCGTGAGCCAGGTGATCGTGCGCAAGACCGCAACCGCGGATCTGGTCGAGGGCGGCGTAGCCGGCGCGGTGGACATCATCACGCGCAAGCCGCTCGACTTTCGCAAGCAGGTGACCGGCGAAGCGGCCATCCAGGCCGTGTACGCGGACCTGCCGGACAAGACCGACCCGCAGTTCAACGCCACCCTCAACTTCAAGAACGACGCGAACACCTTCGGCGTCATGATCCAGGGCTTCTACGAGAAGCGCCACCTGCGCCGCGACGGCCAGGAGATCCTGGGCTACTCGACCATCTCGCCCACCAGCCCGTTCGCCACCGCGCATCCCGACGTCGCGAACGCCGCGTATCCGACGCTGATCGGCTCTGCGTTCTTCGAGCAGGAGCGCGAGCGCCAGGGCGGCTTGATCGACTTCCAGGCGAAGCCGACGACCGACCTCACGCTCGACTTCAACGCCTTCTATTCCAAGCTGAAGGCCTCGAACTACAACCGCAACTGGATGTTCTGGGGCTCGCACGTGATCAACGGCGGCGCCGGCGAGATGCCGACCTCGTACACGGTCAACAACGGCACGCTGACGTCCGCCGTGTTTCCGAATCTCGGGTCGCCGGGCAACAACCATCAATACGCCATCGTCGACCAGATCCTGCGTCCCAACGCGTACTCGGACACGTCCTGGTACAACTTCGACGCGTCGTACCGCGCGAGCGACCGGCTCACGTTCAGCGGGCAGGTCGGCTACACCAAAGGCAATGGAAAGACGCCGAAGCAGGACGTGTTCGAAGGCGACGTGTTCAACACCGGCGCCTCGTACGCCATGCACGGCATCGGGTCGGGCACCGACGTGGCATTTCCAAGCGGCAATCCGTCCAACTTCGCGGGCACGACGCTCGACTTCATCTTCGGTGCAAGCCCTGCGAGCACCGAGGACAAGGAGACCTACGGCCGGCTCGATGCCAGCTACCTGCTCGGGATGGGGCCGTTCACCACGCTCAAGGGCGGCATCCGATACGCCGAGCACCAGCGCAACACGCAGCAGGTTGCCCAGGGACCGAACGGCGCGCTCAACCCGTTCGATCCCGCGAACCTTCCCGCGTGGAACGGACAGACGTACCCCGGAAACTTCGGCAGCGGCATCGGCGGCAACTTCCCGCGCCAGCCGTGGATGCTCGATCCAGGCGTGCTCCAGGCATGGGGCGACACCTACTCGAATCGCGACCCGGTGACGCGCCGCTTCTGGCCCGGCGAGTTCGAGATCAAGGAACGCACGCCGGCGGTGTACCTCATGGCCAACATGGACGGCACCAACTGGAGCGGCAACATCGGCCTGCGCTATGTGCAGACGAAGGAGCGCGTGCTGGTCAACGTCGCCATCCCGGGGAGCGAGTGCCCGGTTCAGCAGCCTTGCCCGCAAGTGCCGGGCGCGATAACGACCTCCGCATTCGGCTCGTTCTACCAGTCGCCGGTCGAGCATACCTACAACGACCTGCTGCCGAGCATGAATCTGCGCTGGGACCTGAGCAAGGACCTCGTGGGACGGTTCGCAGTTGCGCGCACGATGGCGCGGCCGGACTACAGCGCGCTCGGGGGATCCATCACCGCCGACGACATCACGCTCACCGGCAACGGCGGCAATCCGAACCTGAAGCCCATTCGCTCGACCAACGTCGACGCGACACTAGAATGGTATTACCAGCCGCGCGCGCTGTTGTCGGCGAACGTGTTCTACATGGATCTCACGAACTACGTCGGCTTCGGCACGCACCCGCAGGACCTGCTCAACATCCGCACGGGGCAGTTCGCGACCTATACGATCTCGTCGCCGGTGAACAGCAGCGGCAAGGTCAAGGGCTTCGAGCTCGCCTGGCAGCAGGAGCTGCCGCTCGGTTTCGGAATCCAGGCGAACTACACCTACGCCGATGCCAAGGAAACGGGCGGTCATCCGCTGGTGGGCGCGTCCGAGAACACCTACAACATCATCGGATACTGGGAGCGCTACGGCTGGAGCGCGCGCCTCGCGTACACGTTCAGGTCGCACTTCTTCGTCGGCCTCGATCGCAGCACGCCGGAGTTCCAAGACGACACCGACAATCTCGCCGCGTCGGTGAGCTACGCGTTCAACGACAACTTCGCCATCACGTTCGACGCGCTGAACCTGAACGATCCGACGCTCAAGTACTACGCTGCGAACACCGACCAGCCGCGCGCGTTCTACAAGAACGGGCGGCAGTACTATGCCGGGATACGCGTGAAGTTCTGAGGCACTAGAGTCTCCTCCCTCGTGGCCGGCGCGACCCCAGAGATCCCGGTCACCCGGCGGGGCGGTACACCGCCCCGCCGTTTTCTTTTCGCGGGACCTTCGGCGTGAGGCGCTATCGCGACGCCGTTGCCTCGCTCGTGCTCTTCCTCGCGGCTTGCATCATCGTCGCCGCCGGGCTCGCCATCGCCGGCAGCCCGCACGCGGCCGGCGCATCGGATGGAGGCGCCCACCGCTTCATCTACAGCCCGTACAAGCACGTCGCCATCGCGTGGCGTGCGGAGATCGCGCTCGCGGGAACGGCGGTGACCGGACCCTGGTCGGCGCTCGCGAGCGACGGTCGCACGGTGCTGCCGCCGGGCGTGCATGCGGTGACGCTCGCGTTCGCCACCGGGGAGTGCGGCGCGGAGAGCTGGGACGGCATCGACGCCGACGTGGTGGCCGGGCGGACGCTGCGCGAGCTGGAGCGCGCCGGCGTCGACTTCATCGTCTCGACCGGCGGCGAAGCGGGCACGTTCACCTGCGACAGCGATCGGGGCATGGAGACGTTCATCGCACGCTACGCGTCGCCCCGGCTCGTCGGCTTCGATTTCGACATCGAGCGCGGGCAATCCGACGCCGTGCTCGGCGCGCTGGCGCAGACGCTTCGCAGCGCGCAGCTTCGCCATCCCCGCTTGCGCCTGAGCTTCACGCTCGCCACCTGGGCCGGCAGCGACGACGCCGCGGCGAGCCTCAACGCCGACGGCACGCGCGTTCTGTCGGCATTGCGGGCAGCCGGCGTGACCGGCTACTACGTCAATCTCATGGTCATGGACTACGGCGCGGCGACGGCGCGGAATTGCGTCGTCGTCGGCGGTGTTTGCGACATGGGACGCTCCGCCCTGCGGGCCGCCCGGAACGTGCACGCGCGCTTCGGCATCCCGCTCAATCGCATCGAACTGACCCCGATGATCGGAGTCAACGACGTGACGACGAACGTGCTGTCGCTCGAGGATGCCCGGACCATCGCGCAGGACGTGCGCCGTGGCGCCCTCGGCGGCCTGCATTTCTGGTCGCTCGACCGCGACACGGCTTGCCCGGGCGATGCGCGCGTGGTGTCCTCGAAGTGCAACGGCATGCCCGGTACGCAGCCGCTCGCGTATACGGGGGCCTTCCGCGATGCATTGCGCTGAGCGGGCGTAAGATGCTCGTCCAGTGCTGGAGACCGACATGCGCATCCTGATCTTCCTGCTCGCCACGCTGTTCATCACGGGCTGCGCCACGCCGGAGCAGCGCGCCGCACAGATTTCGGCCGAAGTCGACGACATGGTGCGGGTCTACGGCCCCGGCTGCGAGAAGCTCGGCTTCAAGTCCGACACGGACCCGTGGCGCGACTGCATCCTGCGGCTCGCGACCAAGACGTCGCTCGAGCGACGCGAGGTCATGACGACGAACTGCATCGGCAGCCGCGGCTTCTTCCAGTGCAGCTCGTTCTGACGCCCGCGACGCGCGCTCAGCGCTGAAGCTGCTGCACCAGGAACGCCTTGAGGTTGCGCGCGACGTCGGGCGGGATATCGCCCAGGATGCCACGCACTTCGGCCGGAATGTGCGCGAACGTCGTCTCGTCGGCGTCGAAGATGTAGTAGGCGAAGAGGCGCTTCCACACCTGGCGATGCTCGGGCGGCAGGTGCCGCAGCACGAGCAGCGCATGCAGCAGGCAATTGAGCGCCGAGTCCGCACGCGCATTCGATCCGACCGCGCCCTTCCACCAGTAGTTGACCATCGCGTTGTACTTGTCGAGCGACTCGACGTGGTGCCACCACAACATTGGAATGTAGAGCGCGTCACCGGGATCGAGCTCGGCGACCCGTGCCTGCGCCAGGGCGTCCCGGAAGCGCGGGAAGCGCTCGAAGTCCGGCTCGGCCACCGTCACGAGGCTGATAGGTGTTCCCGTAGGCGCGTGCCCGAGCGGGCCGACGTAGAGGTTCGGCGTCTGCTCCGGCGGGAACAGCGTGAAGCGGCGCCGGCCGGCGACCACGCAGGCGACGTTGTTGGATTCGTCGAAGTGCGCCGGCGTAGTCATCGCGCTGCCGAGCCACAGGCGCGGCTGCACCGACGCATCGAGGATCGACAGGACGTTCTCGTCCGCGAAGCCCGGTAGGCACTCCGACAACAGCGCATGCTGCGCGGCGAGCGCCGTCGGCCGTTCGAATTTCGCATGGCGCAGCAGCCGCTCGTTCACCTCGCGGATCGACGCCGTGCTGCGCGAGAAATTGAAGCCGCTCATGTCGTCGTTGTAGAACATGCGTCCCCGCACATGGGGCGGCATCACGACGATGTGGACTTTAGCGCCGTTGTCGAAGCGGTCGAGGTAGCCGGCCGCCGATTCCATGGACGACCGCGCATGCGCGACGGCGGGCCATTGCGAGACGACGCCGCGCAGGATCGCGGGCTCGTAGGCGGGCGCGATCTCTTCGCGAAACGTCGCAGCGTCGACGCCTCGCCATTCCCGTATCGCGGATGGCTGGTCCGTCATGCCCGTGAATCGTCCACGTCGCGCAATGGCTCGGGACACGGCGCTTCCGCCCGGCCGTGGCGCACGGCGTAGGCCTTGACCGCCCACGCAGCGCCGAACCAGATCGCGATGACGGCAAGCGGCCAGGCCACGATGCGTGGCCACAGCGCGGCCACGATGCCGATGACCGCAGCGGTTACCGCCATGATGAACAGCAAGCCGGCCTCGGCGGGTCCCAGCGTACGCCGGTTGGTCAGCGCCGCGCCGAGCGCGCTGCCGACGCTCACCGCGCCGGCCGCGGCGCGCCCTGCGCTGCCCGACATGGCGCGGCGTGCTTGCGCACGGGCCGCGCTCGGTGACGGCGGACTCGGCGCATTCGCGCGGCGCACCCGATTGCGCGGCGTGAGCACGATCTCGGTGGAGCGCGTCAGGTCCTCCTCGTATTGCGCGGCGAGCCGCTCGGCGAAGCCGCGGTCCTCGATGGCCACGTCGAGCTCGAAGTTCGACAGCCAGCTCGCCAGATTGAGGTTCGTCGAGCCGACCCGCGCCCACAGGCCGTCGGCCACCGCGGTCTTGGCATGCAGCATCGTGCCATTCCATTCGAACACGCGCACGCCCGCCTCGAGGAGCGGCCGGTACTGCGACCGGGAGAGCGGCGACAAGGCAGGAATGTCGCTCGAGCCCGGCACGAGCAGCCGGACGTCGACGCCATCACGCGCGGCGGATCGCAGCGCCTGCACGTACGGCGTCGTGCCGACGAAGTAGGCATCGGTGAGCCACAGGTTACGCCGCGCGATGGACGCGACGATGAGATCCATGCGGAACGTGCCGGCGACGTTCGGCTCGTTCGCGATGACGTGCATGCGCACGTCGCCCGCGCGCGGGATCGCTTTCGTCTGCGTGATGAGCGCCTCGGCCAGAGGAGCACCAGCGCAGCTTCCGAACACGTCGGCGAATGCGACTTCCAGCGCGGCGATCGCCGGTCCGCGGATCTCGATGCCGGTGTCACGCCACGGCTCGAGCTCGCGCGCGGGGTCGCCCAGCCAGCGCTGGCTCACGCACAGGCCGCTCACGAATCCGACGGTACCGTCGACCACGATGGTCTTGCGGTGATCGCGCGAGAGCCATCCAAGCGGGCTCGAGAGCCGCGGCGGGTTGAATACGCGCACCTCGCCGCCCGCGGCGCGCACGTCGTGCCAGATCTTGAGCGACGACCAGCAGCCCAGCCAGTCGACCACCACCGCGACTTTCACGCCGGCTCGCGCACGTTCCGCGAGAATGCCGGCGAATTCCCGCCCGACCGCGTCGTCGGCGACGATGTAGCACTCGAAGAGGATCGTGCGCTGTGCGTTCGCGATCGCGCTCTTCCAAGCCGGGAAATTCTCCGCTGCGTCGCGCAGCAGCGTCACCGAATTGCCCTCGATCGCCGGCGCGCCGGCGGCGCGCGTCATGGCGAGGCCCGCCAGCGCGACGACGTCGAGCGGTTCCTCGGTGGCACGCGAACGCTGAAGTCGGACCGTAGCCATGGTTGCGAAGCGCCGCGATTACGCGGGACCCGCGTTGAGCCAGCCGACGACTGCGGCGGCAACCGGATGCGGTTGTTCCATCGTGCACATGTGTCCACACTGCTCGATCACCGCGAGCGTGGAATGCACGATGCGCGCGGCCATGTCCTGATGCCGCGCGAGCGGGCTCCACGCATCGTCGCGGCCGCACAGCACGAGCGTCGGCACGTCGATCGCCGCCAGCACGTCGGACGCGTCGGGCCGCGCGAGAAGCGCCTGAATCTGCGCAGCAAGCTCGACGGTACTGCGCCGCGCGATCATGTCGAGAATGGCGTCGATGAGCGGAGCGTCCGCCAGACGATCCGGGTGCACCATGCGCTGCACCCAGCGCTGGCCCATGCTACGCATGCCTTGCGTGCGCGCGACGTCGAGGAGCGCGAGCCGTTCGGCGCGCTCGTGCGCCCCCGACTCGTCGTCGGGGCGCGGCCGGTAGCCGGTGTCGAGCAACGCGATGCGCGCGACGCGTTGCGGCGCGGCACGCATCACTTCGAGCGCCACCCGTCCGCCCATGGAGTGTCCGAGCAGCGCGAACCGCTCGGGCGCGTCGCGCAATACACGCTGCGCCATGGCCGCGAGCGACCGCTCGTCGTGGTACTCGGGGACGAGGCACCGCGCGTGTTCCTCGAGCGCGGGCAGGACGGGCTCGAACACCGCGCGGTCGCACAGCAGTCCCGGCAACAGCAGGAGGTCCGTCTTCGGCATGTCAGCCGAAGGCTAACATGCGCGCCCGTCGATCAGCGCGCGTCGGGCACGTTGCGCGTGCGCAGGAACTCCTCGAGCGTCTCGCCGCGCATCGACGCGTAGACGTCCGGATTCGACAGCCTCAGCACACGCGCGAACTTCTCCAGGACGAAGAAGTTCACGCCGTACCGCACGAGCCCGAGCCAGTCGCGGCGCCGCACCAGATCGCGCTCTACGGCGCCGAGGCCCTCGCTCTCGTACAACGCTTCCTCGTCCTCGAGGAAGCGCGCGCGATGCTCGGGCCGCGTCATGTGCCAGAAGAACCGGTTGAGGTGCAGCGTCCGCACGCTGGCCGCGAGGTCGAACACGTAGGTGCCGGCGATGCGGTCGATGCCGGCGAGCTGCGGGTTCATGCCGCGCGCGCGAGCGTGTCGCGCCGCTCCGTATCGAGCGCCGTCGCCCGCGGCTCCTCGTACAGCGCCACCGCCATCGCCGTAGTCATGGGCAGGTAGTAGCTCTCGTGCACCTTGCGGATGTCTTCGGACAGCGCACCGCGCATCGCGAGCCACATGATCACCTCCACGCCCTCCGCGCCGCCGAGCTCCACGTACTCCGCGTGCCGCATGCGCGCGAGCTGGAGAGGGTCCTTGTGGATGAGGTCCAGGAAGCGCATGTCCCATTCGGTGTTGTTGAAGCCCGTGCGCTCGCCGTGGATCTGGTGTGACAGACCCCCCGTCCCGACTACCACCACGCGCACATCCTCGGGGTATGACAGGATGGCGCGGCGCACCGCTTGCCCGAGCTTGTAGCAGCGCATGGCGGTCGGCAGCGGATACTGCAGCACGTTGATCGCGATGGGCACGATGGCCCCAGGCCAATCGGGCTCGTGCGGCCACAGCAGCGACAGCGGCGAGTTGCACCCGTGATCGAGCGCGCGCTCCTGGAACACGGCGAGGTCGAACTCGTCGTTCACGAGCGACTCGGCCATGTGGATCGCGAGCCCCGGATGACCCTTGATGCGCGGCAACGGTCGCCGCCCGGCGCCTTCGTCGGGCAAGTCGAACGCGCCGCTCACGCCAAGGGCGAAGGTCGGGTACAGGTCGAAGAAGAAGCTTGTTGCGTGATCGTTGTAGAAGAACACGAGCACGTCGGGCTTCTCCGCCTCGAGCCATCTCGCGACCGGCTCGTAGCCCGCGAAAAGCGGCGCCCAGGCCGGATCCTGCTGCTTGCGCTTGTCGTATGCGACGCCGATGGTCGGAACATGCGAGGTACCGATGCCGCCGATGATGATTGCCATGACGTCCTTCCTAGTGCTGTGCGCCACCGACCGCGAGATAGCGGTCGAGCGTGGCGCGATCGGCGAGCAGCGCCGCGCTCGCTGCGGCATGGACCACGGTGCCGCGCTCGAGCACGATGGCCGCATCGGTGATCGGCAGGATACGCGCCGGGTTCTGCTCCACGAAGATGGCCGAGAAGCCCTCCTCTCGAACGATGCGACGCAGCGCGCCAAGCAACTCCTCGACGATGAGCGGGGCGAGTCCTTCGAGCGGCTCGTCGAGAAGCAACACGCGCGGGTTCAGCACGAGCGCCCGTCCGATGGCGAGCATCTGCTGCTCGCCGCCGGAAAGCTGTGTGCCGAAGTTGCGCCTCCGCTCCGCCAGGCGAGGAAACATCGAGAACACGCGCTCGGGCGTGTAAGGGCCGCGCCGCGCGATCGCCGTCAGGTTCTCTTCGACGCTCAGCGACTTGAAGATGTTCCGCTCCTGCGGCACCCAGCCGATGCCCGCCGCCGCGCGCTGGTCGGGCCGCAGGTGCGTGACGTCCGCGCCGGCGAGCACGATGCGTCCGGCCCGCCGGCGCGTCACGCCGACCAGCGTGCAGAGCAGCGTGGTCTTGCCCGTGCCGTTGCGACCCAGAAGCGCGAGCGATTGCCCCTCGCCGAGCGTGAAGTGAACGTCGTCGATCACCACCGCTTCGGCATACCCGGCCCGGAGGGCCTCGACCCGCAGGAGCTCAGGCATGGGTCGCTTCGCCGAGATACACGGCCTTCACGCGTGGATCGCGCGCGATGTCCGCCGGCACGCCTTGCGCGAACAGCGCGCCGTTGACCAGCACCGACATGAACGTCGCGAACCGGAACACGAGGTCCATGTCGTGCTCGATCAGCACGACGGTCACATCGCCCGGCAGCGCCGCCAGCGTGTCGAGGATCTCGCGCGACTCGCCGGCCGGAACGCCCGCGACCGGCTCGTCGAGCAACAGGACCCGGGGGTTCGCCGCCACCGCGATGGCGATCTCGAGCAGGCGACGCTTGCCGTACGGCAGGACGCGCGTCCTGCGATGCAACGCGTCGCCGAGATGGAAGCGCTCGGCGAGTGCGGCGGCTTCGTCGACCTGCTTCAGGTGACGACCGAGCGGTGCCCAGGCGCGCGCGCCCAGCCCCTCGCGCTGCGCGACCACCAACGTGAGCGTCTCGAGCGGCGTCATGTCCGCGAAGAGCTGGTTGATCTGGAATGTGCGCACGAGGCCGCGGCGCACGCGCATGTGCGCGGGCAGCCGGGTGATGTCCTCGCCGTGCAGCTCGACCGTTCCGCCGGACGGCTCGAGCACCCCGGTCAGCAGATTGACGAGCGTCGTCTTGCCGGCGCCGTTGGGGCCGATCAGCGCATGGCGCGCACCCTTCGATACCGACAGCGACACGTCCTGCGTGGCGTGGATGCCACCGAACGACTTGCGCAGATGCTCCGTTCGCAGCGCGAGCGTGCTGTCGGACACGCGAGGTTCGACGGTCATCGCACGGGCTGGCGCACCGGCGCGCGCCGCGAAAGCAATCGCTCCAGCGCGCGAAACGGACGCGACAGGCGGTCATGGCCCACGAGGATGATGACCACGAGCACGAGGCCCAGCCAGAATTGCCAGTACTGCGTCGTGAGGTTCGACAGCACGTCGTACATCACGCGAAACACGACCGCGCCGATCAGTCCGCCATACAGGTAGCCGGTGCCGCCGATGACGACGAGCAGCATGACATCCGCGGAGCGGTGGAAGTCCAGGACGTCGAGCGAGACGAACCCGGTGGTCTGCGCGAGCAAGGCGCCGGCGACGCCGGCGTACGCGGCCGCCAGCGTGTAGGCGGCCGCGAGCCGTCGGTTCACCGGGATACCGATCGCGGTGGCTCGCATGCGATTGTCGCGGATCGCCTTCAGCGCATAGCCGAACGGCGAGTGCACCACGCGCCGCGCGATGACGAAGAGCACGAACAGCACGGCGAGGCTGTAGGCGTAGGCGGTGCGGCCTGAGAGACCGAACGCGAAACGCCCGAAGAGCGGCTTCATGACCACCCCCTGAAGCCCATCCGCACCGCCCGTGATGCTGTCGAAACGGTTGGCCAGCTCGAACAGGATCAAGGCCACGCCGAGCGTGACCATGAGGCGCGTCAGGTCCGTGCCGCGCAGCACGAGCGGGCTCGTGACCAGGCCCACGAGCGCTGCGACCGCTGCGGCCACGAGCAGGCCGGGAATGGGCTCGCCGGTCACGAATTTGGCGAACAGCCCGGCCGCATAGGCGCCGACGCCGAAGAATGCGGCATGGCCGAGCGACACGATGCCGGCATAGCCGAGGATGAGGTCGAGCGACACCGCGAACAAGCCGAGGATCGCGATCTCGTTCCACAGCGGCGCATAGCGCGGGAAGAACAGCCCCGCACCGAGCGCAACCGCCCACACGACGACCTCGAAGGGCCGGATGCGTGCGCCGCGCACCAGCGGCAATGTCGCAAGGCGGTCGGCCATCACTTGCCGGTGGCGCGCGCGAACAATCCCTGCGGCCGCACGAGCAGCACGAGAATCATCACGCAGTAGATGATGAACGCGCCCAGCTTGGGCACGTAATACTTGCCTGCGACGTCGGCTACGCCGAGCAGCAGCGACGCGAGGAGCGGGCCCGTGATCGTGGTCGTGCCGCCGACTGCGACGACGACGAGAAAGTAGATCATGTACTTCAGCGGAAAGGTGGGGTCGAGGCCCAGAAGCTCCGCCCCGAGCGCGCCGCCGAGCCCCGCGAGTCCCGAGCCGAACGCGAACGTCGCCAGGAACACGACGTTCACGTTGATGCCCAGCCCCGAGGCCACGCGCGGGTCGTCGACCGCGGCACGAAGCTGGCTCCCGAAACGCGTATGCGCCATCACCCACTCGAGCGCGAACGTCAGCACGCCGCATACAACGATGATGAACAGGCGATACGTGCCGACGCCGACACCCGCGACCTCGAAGCGGCCCCGCAGGAACGACGGCAGCTTGACGAACTGCTGCGTCGCGCCGAACAGATAATCGACCGCGGCGACCGCCATGAACACGAGCCCGATCGAGAACAGCACCTGATCGAGGTGCGGCCGACGGTAGAGCCGTCGATAGAGCGTCGGCTCGAGGATAGCGCCGAGCGCCGCCGCGAACAGGAATGCGAGCGGGAGCGTCGCGAGGAAGGGGACGTTGTAGCGACTCGAGAGGACGGCGGCAAGATAGCCGCCCGCCATCGCGAACGCGCCGTGCGCGAGGTTGATGAAGTTCATCAACCCGAGCGTCACGGCGAGTCCGCTCGCGATCAGGAACAGCAGCATGCCATAGGCAATGCCGTCGAAGAGGATCGTCAGCATGCGGCTGCCCGGCGCGCCCCGCGCGCTACTTGTGCATCGGGTCCTTGACCGCGGGAACGGTGGAGAACTCGACGTTCCACAGCTCCCCGTTCTGCTTCTCGACCTTGCGCAGGTAGACGTTCTGAATCGGATCGCGCGTTGCGGGGTCGATCGTCACGGGCCCGCGCGGGCTCTCGAACTGCAGTCCCTTCATCGCGTTCACCAGCGCTTCGCCGTCGGTATTGCCCTTGGTCTTCTCGAGCGCCATGTAGATGAGCCGCATGCCGTCGTAGCCTCCGACGGAATGGAAATTGGGACGGATGCCGTTGAGCTTCTTGAAGCCTTCGACGTAGGCCTTGTTCGCCGCGGACGGATGTGCCGCCGAGTAGTGCATCGAGGTGATGACGCCGAGCGTGACGTCACCCATGTCGTTCAGGATGTCGTCGTCGGTCAGGTCGCCGGTGGCGATGAGGCGCACGCCGCTCTTGTCGAAGCCGCGCTCGACGAACTGCTTGGCGAAGATCGACCCTACGCCGGAGGGCACGAATACGAACACCGCGTTGGGCTGCTCGTCCTTCACCTTCTGCAGGAACGGCGCGAAGTCCGGGTTCCGAAGCGGCACGCGCAGGCTGTCCGTCACCTGGCCGCCTTCGGCGGAGAACTTGGCCTTGAAGGCATTCTCGGCGTCGATGCCGGGACCATAGTCGCTGACCAGCGTGATCACCTTCTTGATGTTGTTCTTCGCCGCCCAATCGGCCATCGGCGTCGTGATCTGCGGCAGCGTGAAGCCCGAGCGCACGATCATCGGCGACTGCTCGGTGATGGACGACGTCGCCGCGGCCATCACGATCATCGGCACCTTGGCCTGCGTCGCGATGGGCGCCGTCGCGAGCGCGAGCGGCGTGAGCCCGAAGCCGGCGAGCACATTGACCTTGTCGTTCACCAGCTCCTGCGCGAGGCGGCGCGTCGTATCGGGGGTGCCCGCGTCGTCCTTCACGATGACCTCGATCTTCTTGCCGGCCACCGTGCTGCCGTGCTCCTGCATCCATAGCTTGACGGCACCGTCGATCTGCCGGCCCGTGGACGCGAACGGACCGGTCATGGGCAGGATCAGGCCGATGCGAACGGTGTCCTGCGCCGCCGCGGGCCCGGCCGCGACGACCAGCAGCAGCGCGCAGCGAGCGAGCCATGTCTTGAGCATTCCTTCCTCCTCGTTGTTGGTCGGTCGTTTGGCGGCCGACTATAAGCGGGCCAAATTTGAAGCGTCAATCCGATGCCCCAAAAAGGGGGCGATTAGCGAACTATCGTTCGGCGGCGCGCTCGCCGAAGCCGAAGAGTGCCCGGGGCGTGTCCCACATCACCGCGCGGCGCTGCGACGCATCGGGAAACAGCGCGCATGCGAGATCGAGCTGCACGCCGTAGTCGACGCGCGTCGGTGCGCGCAGGTACGGCCAGTCCGATGCCCACAGGCAGCGCTCGACGCCGAACGCGTCCATGAGCGCGGTGACGAACGGCCAGGCGTCGCGGTGCGGCGAGGGCGTGCGCGAGAATTTGACGAGGCCGGAAAGCTTCACGAACGCACGTCGTGTGCCGCCGAGCTCGAGCAGCGCGCGAAAGCCCGGCGGGTCGAGCCCACGCTCGATCGTCGGGCGCCCGCAGTGATCGACGAGCACGCGCGCGTCCGAGCGCGCGAGAACCGGCATCATGGCGACGAGCTGCTCGTCCTCGACCTGGATGTCGACGAACATGTCGAGCGCGGCCAGCTTTTCGAGCAGGGGGCCCGCGTCGCGATAGTGGTCCACGCCGTAGTACGTGACGTTCCACGCCACGCCGACGACGCCGCGTCGCTGCAGCGTTCGCAGCTCATCCAGCGATACGTCGTTGGAGACGACGGCGATACCCTTGAAGCGCCCTTCCCCATGCTCGATCGTGTCGAGCATGCACGCATTGTCGAGTCCGTATCCGGAGTTCGGCCCCACCAGGAGTGCGTGTCGCGTTCCGTACGTCGCCATCACGTTGCGAAGCTGTGCCGGCGTGCCCATCTCCTGGCCGGCAGGCGCGTAGTGGGTGTTCGGCTGGTACGGAAAGCGTGCCGGGTCGAGCACGTGCACGTGGCAGTCGACCTTCGGCTCGGAGAGAATCGCGGCGTCCACTAGAACGTCGCTTCGATCGCGCGGATGAGCTCGGGCGTGATCTCGGGCATGACGCCGAACCAGGCGTTGAATGCGGGCCGCGCCTGGTTGAGGAGCAACCCGAGCCCGTTGACGGTGATGTTGCCCCGCTGGCGGGCCGCGGCGAGGAGCGGCGTCTCGCGCGGCACGTAGATCAGGTCGCCCACCAGGGCGTGTCGCGGCAGGCGATCGAGCGCGATCTCGAGCGGCGGCTTGCCTGCGCTCCCGAGGCTCGTGGCATTGGCGAGCAGCGCAACGCCGTCGAGCGCATCCTGACGCTCGTCCCACGCCACGACCTCGACCACGCTGCCCACGGCATCCGCGATGTCCTGCGCCTTGTCGCGCGTGCGGTTGGCCACACGGATCTGCTTCGCGCCTTGCGCGGCGAGGCTCGCGACCACCGCCCGCGCGGCGCCGCCTGCGCCCAGCACGAGGATCGGTCCGCTGTCGGGACGCCAGCGGGCGTCGGCGTCGCGCAGGCTCTGGATGAATCCGTTGCCGTCGTTGTTGAACCCGCTGAGCGCGCCGTCCTGATCGACGACGACCGTGTTGACCGCGCCGATGCGGCGCGCGAGGTCGTCGACGCGATCGAGCAGCGGGAAGATGGCCTGCTTGTGCGGGGTCGTGACGTTGCAGCCGCGCAGGCCGAGCGACGCGATCCCGCGCACCGCGGCCTCGAGCTTTTCCGGCGGAACCGGGAACAGCACATAGCGGCCCGGGATGCCGTAGCGCGCGAGCCAGTGGTTGTGGATGACCGGCGAGCGCGAATGCGCGACCGGCCAGCCGAGCAGGCCCGCGATGCCGAAGGCGTTCGGTTGCGTTGCGGACATCGAGGTTTCTCCGGATATCATCCTGGCTCACCGGGCCGCGAGCGTGGCGGCACGCGACGCATGGTGGCGCCCGGTAGCGTACTCTACCGCGCCGGTGCGCCCGCAAGACTCGCGTTGCCGCCTTGGGAGGCTGCGCAAAGCACCATCAGGTCGCGGGTGCGAGACCGTGACGCCGCTTCGATTTCTCTGCCCGCGGCGAAGCGAGGAAGCGCAAGAACCCGCGTGCCTCTTCGCGATCCCGCGCGGAGACGCAGATCGCGCCGGCGAAGATGGTGATGTCCTGGATCTCGGGTGGCAGGACGCCAACGACATCGATGCCCGGCGCGTCCATCAGCTCGCTCAATTGCTGAAACCCCATGTCCGCCTCGCCGCGCGCCACCAGCGTTGCCACGGGCACGCCGGGTGGCGCCTGCACGATGCGCGGCGCCGCCGCGTCGCGCAGTCCCCAGCGCTCGAGCAGCCGCACGACGTGCGCCCCGCTCGGACCCGTCGAGCAGCCGATGGTGCGGGCCGTCTCGACCGAAGCGCGAATCGAGCGCTCGCTCGTGACGTCGGGACGCGGCGCGCCGGCCATCACCGCCAGCGCGACCTCCGACCGCGCGACGTCGACGCGGCCCGCGGCGTCGACATGACCGGATGCCGCCAGCGCATCGATGGCCGCAGCCGCGAGCACCGCGAAGTCGAACGACTCGCCTGACCGGACGCGGCGAACCGCATCGACCCCGCCGATCGAAACGAGCTCGATCGATCGGCCGAATTGCGACTCGTAGTCGCGCGCCAGCTCCGCGAGCGCATGGCGCGTCGCCATGGACGAGATGCCTCGCAGGACGTGCACGCGTCAGTCGACGTAGCGCAATCCGGCCTTCTGCAGCGGCTCGCGCATGCCGTACATGTCGAGCCCCAGCGCGCCTGCCGCGAGCTTCGCACGCTTCGCCGCTTCGCCCGCTTCGCGCGCCGTCGCGGCCTCGAGGGTCTTCTGCGCGGCATCGAACGGAACCACGACGACGCCGTCGTCGTCGGCGACGATCACGTCACCGGGGTTCACCAAGGCGCCCGCGCACACCACGGGAACGTTGACCGAGCCCAGCGTCGACTTGACGGTGCCCTTGGCGCAGATGGCCTTGCTCCACACGGGGAATCGCATGTGCGTGAGAACGCGCACGTCGCGCACGCCGGCATCGATGACGAGCGCATGCGCGCCACGCGCCTTGAAGCTGGTCGCGAGCAGATCGCCGAAGTAGCCGTCGGTGCAATCGGCCGTCACAGCGGCCACGACGACATCGCCCGGGCGGATCTGCTCGGCCGCGACGTGCAGCATCCAGTTGTCGCCCGGATGCATCAGCACCGTGACCGCGCTGCCGTGCGCCTGCCCGCCGGCGTAGATCGGGCGCATGTACGGCTTCATCAGCCCGAGCCGCCCCAGGGCCTCGTGCACCGTCGCCGTGCCGAGGTCGCCGAGCTTCGCCGCGATGCCGGCGTCGATGCGCCGGATGTTGCGATGAACCACCCCGAGGTGCTGCATGCTCAGTGTCCTTTCGCCTTCAGCGCCGCGTCGAGCCTTGGATATACGCGCCGTGCGTTGGCTTCGTAGATGCGGTGGCGGTCCGGCGGCGCGATCGCCGCCGCGTCGATGTAGCGCTTCGTGTCGTCGTAATGGTGCCCCGTTTCCGCATCGATGCCGCGAACCGCGCCGATCATCTCGCTCGCGAACAGGATGTTGTCCACGGGTATGACCCGGGTCAGAAGATCGATGCCGGCCTGGTGATACACGCACGTGTCGAAGAACACGTTCTTCAGCAGATGCTCGTTCAGCAGCGGCTTCTTCATCTCCTGCGCGAGGCCGCGAAAGCGTCCCCAGTGATAGGGCACCGCGCCACCGCCGTGCGGAATCACGAACCTGAGCGTCGGGAACTCGCGGAACAGCTCGGACGTGAGGCACTGCATGAACGCGGTGGTATCCGCGTTGAGATAGTGTGCGCCGGTGGTGTGGAAGCTCGGATTGCAGCTCGTGCTGACATGGATCATGGCCGGTATGTCGTACTCGACCATCTTCTCGTAGATCGGATACCAGTGGCGGTCGGAGAGTGGCGGCGAATCCCAGTGCCCGCCCGAGGGATCGGGATTGAGATTGATCGCCACGTTGGCGTACGACTCGACGCACCGCACGAGCTCGGGAATGCACGTCGCCGGATCCACGCCCGGGCTTTGCGGCAGCATGGCGGCGGGCACGAAGTGGTCCGGATAAAGTCGGCTCACGCGATGACACAGCTCGTTGCAGATGCCTGCCCATGCGCTGGACACCTCGAAGTCGCCGATGTGATGCGCCATAAAGCTCGCGCGTGGGCTGAAGATCGTGAGGTCGACCCCGCGCTCGCGCATCAGGCGCAGCTGGTTGGCCTCGATCGACTCGCGCAGCTCGTCGTCGCTGATGCGCAGCTCGGATGCGGCGGGCATCTGGCGGCGATCGCCGATGGCGGCGACCTGCCGGTTGCGCCATGTCTCCAGCGCCTTGGGTGCGGTGGTGTAATGGCCGTGGATGTCGATGATCACGGCGCCCGCTCCGCCGGGGGAGGTAACGCGAGTGCGCGCCCGAGATACGGGCGATGCGATGCCGTTTGCGGGCTCCCCGGTGCGGGTGGCCCGCCGCGCAACCGCACTAGACGCCGCCCCATACGTCGCGGGCAGTGTCGACGACGAGGCGAAGCTTCGCCTCCTGCGACTCCATCGCGATCTCGTTGCCGTGGACGGTGCTCGAGAAGCCGCATTGCGGCGACAGGCACATCTGCGCGAGCGGCGCGAACTTCGCGGCCTCGTCGATGCGGCGCTTCAGGTCGTCCTTGCTTTCCAGCGATCCCACTTTGGTGCTCACCAAACCCAGGACGACGGTCTTGCCCTTCGGCACGTGACGCAGCGGCCGGAAGTCGCCCGAGCGCGCGTCGTCGTATTCGAGGAAGTAGCCGTCCACCGCGAGCTCGTTGAACAGCACCTCGGCGACCGGCTCGTAGCCGCCTTCTGCGGCCCACGCGCTCTTGAAGTTGCCGCGGCACAGGTGCACGCAGACCGTCATC